>CAZNCI010000020.1:15121-25670 GCA_964571475.1 uncultured Saprospiraceae bacterium
TCTAAACTCAGGCTTCAGTACCTTCTGAGTACTGCCAACTGAAGACTGAAGACTGAAGACTGAAGACTGAAGACTGCCAACTGCCAACTGTCAACTGAAGACTGAAGACTGCCAACTGCCAACTGAATACTGCAGACTGAAAACCGCCCACTAGCCTTCCAGATCATATTCTTTAATCTTTCGATACAGGGTTCGTTCTGAAATTCCGAGGTCTTTGGCGGCTTCTTTCCGTTTATTATTGTGCTTTTTCAGGGCTTTTGCAATTAAGGATTTGGTGTTATTATCCAGGGAGAGGTCCTCATCAACTGTTTCTACGGTTTGATAGATAGGATTATTGTCCATATCCGGATTTAAGATGTAGGGTTGGGAGTGAGTATTGTCTGCGGGGTAATTCACGGGCTCGGATGGGGTCATGATAGGCGCGTCATTTTGAGAGATAGCCGGCTCGCTGAACGTCGTTGGTGCATTAGAGAAGTCTCTCAGTGAAGCGACATTTGAGACCTGAAGGTCATTGGTTTTGATTAATTCAAAGACCAATTTTTTTAGATCGGTTACATCAGCTTTCATTTCAAAAAGTAATTTGTATAAAATTTCCCTTTCCTGAAATGATTCTTGATGTTGTTTATTGAGAATACTCGGTAAGTTTCTATTGCGTAATTTGGGGATTAATGCGATCAAGTCAAGTTGAGTCAAAAAGCGTTTTTCAGAGATAATCGCCAATTGCTCTGCTACGTTTTTTAGTTCCCGTATGTTTCCCGGCCAGGCATAACTTTCCAGTAAGCTGCGTGCATCGCCATCTATTTGTATTGGTTGAATATGGTGCGCTTCCGCGAAATCAATGCTGAATTTCCTGAATAGCATATAAATATCCTCTCTTCGTTCCCGGAGAGCAGGTAGTTTAATAGGTACAATATTCAGACGGTAGAAAAGGTCTTCCCTGAATTTACCGGATTGAATTTTTTCTTCCAGATTGACATTTGTGGCAGCAATGATGCGAACATCGGTTTTTCTTACAGTAGATGCCCCTACTCTGATATATTCCTGATTCTCTAATATTCTTAGCAGAAACGCTTGGGTATCCAATGGCAATTCTCCTACTTCATCCAAAAAAATCGTCCCCTTATCGTAGGTTTCAAAATAACCTTTTCTCTCTCCCGCCGCTCCGGTGAAGCTGCCCTTTTCATGACCAAATAATTCCGAATTAATCGTACCTTTAGGAATAGCACCACAGTTGATGGCAATAAATTTATTGTGTTTACGCGCACTATTGGCGTGAATAATTCTGGAGAACACCTCTTTTCCTGTTCCACTTTCTCCTGTAATTAATACCGTCAGGTCTGTATTGGCGACCTTTATGGCAGTTAATATAGCCTGATCTAAGGCGATAGAAGTGCCAATAATGCCAAATCGTTGCTTGATGGATTGTAGTTCCCTCATTTGTTATTTGTTATTTTCCGAAAGGTTTTAGTTAATTTCCCCTTTTAGTGTAGCGCTAGTGGCTTCTAATACTTTTACTTTGACGTAATCACCTGGCTCCAATCCTGCTCTTTTAGGAAAGATAATCATTTTATTTTGTGAATTTCGTCCTTTAAAATCATCTTCGGATTTTTTAGAAGTCCCTTCTATGAGTACTTCAAATACTTTGCCGATGTCCTGCTGATTGAGCTTGAATGAAATTTGGTTTTGCAGGCGAATAATCTCCTGTAACCTCTTTTTCTTCGTCGCAAGAGGAATGTCGTCTTCGTATTTCCGACTGGCCAGTGTGCCCGGTCTTTCGGAATAGAAAAACATATAGGACATACTGTATTGAGCATATTCCATCATGGTCAGCGTATCCTGATGCTCTGCTTCCGTTTCTGTACAAAAACCAGCAATCATATCCGAAGAGATGGCGCAATCCGGGATGATACTCCTAATGGCATCAATTCTACCTTTATACCATTCTCGGTCATAAGTCCTGTTCATTAGTTTTAATACCCGGCTATTTCCCGACTGTACGGGGAGATGGATATATTTGCAAATATTATCATGTCGTGCCATGGTGTGCAGGACTTCATCCGTAATATCTTTAGGGTGGGAAGTGGAAAAACGAATCCTTAGTTTTGGATTTATCTGTGCGACCATTTCAAGTAACATGGCAAAATTTACCACTTCTTTGGTCTCCGGGTTTTCCCATTTGTACGAATCTACATTTTGCCCTAGTAGGGTGATTTCCTTGAAGTTCCTTTCAAATAGGTCAGTTGCTTCGGATAGGATACTGAAAGCATCCCTGCTTCTTTCCCTTCCCCTCGTAAAGGGCACGACACAAAAAGAGCACATATTATCACAACCACGCATAATGGAAATAAAGGCAGAAACGCCATTGCCGCCAAGGCGAAGTGGACTAATATCGGCATAGGTCTCCTCTCTGGATAAAAGGACGTTCACTCCTTTCTCTCCTTCTTCCGCCCCTCCGATTAGTTTGGGTAAGTCCCGGTAAGCGTCAGGTCCAACGACGATATCGACTAATTTTTCTTCCTCTAAAAATTTTTTCTTGAGCCGCTCCGCCATACAGCCTAAAACCCCAATTAAAGTGCCGGGACGTTCTTTTTTAAGTATAGCAAAGGTTTTCAGGCGTTTACGCACAGTATCCTCTGCTTTCTCTCTAATGGAACAGGTGTTGATTAGAATCAAATCAGCCTCTTCTAAAGTGGTGGTTGCCCCAAATCCTTCTTCATTTAGGATGCTGGCGACAATTTCGCTGTCGCTAAAATTCATTTGGCAGCCGTAACTTTCTATATAAAACTTCCTGGTATAGTCTTTTTTGTCCTTTTGAGCCAAAACTTCTCCTTGCTTTGATTCGTCAATTTTCTTCACTAAACCCTCTAATGTTGGATTATTATCGTACATTTCAGAAATATTTTTACTTTTTTTGGTATTCGATGTGCAAAGGTAAGGTTTTTTGCATCTAATAGGTGACATTTTGACAGGTATTGTTTTTTTTGTGTCAAAAAATAATGAAACGCGCCTATCTTTTTAACATTTATTTTATCTTAATTTAATAACGTTATATCTATGAAAAATTTTCTTTTAGCATTAATGACCCTTTTTGTCTTGGGATGTCAAAATAGCCGTTCCGATAAAGCTGCCAACTTCGATCAGTCTGTGGGTGAAGCGGAAATGGCTGCGCCGCGATCCGCTGAGCCACCGCCACCACCTATGTCTAAAAAATACAAGGACGAATCAGCCTCTTATGAGAACAACACAGCCAATGACCAGAAATCACCAGTTTTTCAAAAGAAAATCATCAAAACGGCCAATATTAAATTAGAGGTAGATGATTTTGATCAATCCATTGATCATTTGCGAAAGCTACTGAAAAGTTTCAAGGCAGAAATTTTTCGCGAATCAGAGAACCGATCACCTTATAACCTATCCAATAATATCGTCATCAAAGTCGTTCCGGAAGAATTTGATTTACTAGTGGTGGAATTGACAAAATTGGGGATTAATGTCTTGCGGAAGGATATTAATAGTAGGGATGTTTCTGATCAATATTATGATGTAAAAACACGTCTGAAATCGAAAAGGGCGGTCTTGGCTCGATATACTGCCATCTTAAAGTCAGCTAAAACAATCGATGATATATTAAGTGTGGAAGAGAAGCTAAGAGTCATCACGGAAGAAATTGAAGCGGCAGAAGGACGTTTGCGTTTCCTTAATGCCCAAGTCGGCATGAGTACCATTAATTTGTCCCTGACGCAGGATATTGAACGCCCCAATGTAGTGACCAAAAGTAGTTTCTGGAAAAAACTAAGCCGTTCGTTCAGTGATGGATTTAGTATATTAAAAGGCTTTATTTTAGGATTGGTGACTTTGTGGCCATTTTTATTATTGATTCCTCTGGGGGTATGGGGCTTTCGCCGAATACGACGTAGGTTTAGTAAGTAATATTAGCGGTGTATTAAATGTAATATTTCTATGAGTTGTGACCATTTTGAAAGAAGTAAGCTCCAAACAAGCTCTAAAGCAGCATTACATTTAATACCCTATCTCCGTTGTGTTCTAGCCCTAAAGGAGAGTTGTTGTTTTCTCACCTCATTTTTAAAGTAGAAACCTGCCTAGCCTGACGAATGTCGGATAGGTCAAGATTCAATACCTCAGTTATAAAAAATTACCCGTAAAAAATAAAGGCAGAAGGTCTTTTACGGATTCGACCTGATAAATGTCGCCTTCTTCCCCTTGCATGATTACTTTCATTTTGTTGCCATATCTGTCCTCTGTTTCGGACATCACCTGCCGGCAGGCACCACAGGGGGCAGCAGGTGTTGTTACTTTGTTTTTAGGATTTTCAACGGTAATAGCCATGGCTTTTACGGGACTTTCAGGGTACAACGAACTAGCCGCAGCCAATGCGACACGCTCTGCGCATAAACACAATGGATAAGCGGCATTTTCCTGATTAGCTCCATTAATAATCTCGCCATTTTCCAACAAAACAGCAGCACCAACTTTAAAATGAGAATAATTAGAATAGCTTTTATCCAGGGCATTGCGCGCTTCGATTAGCAAATTTTTATCTTTGATGTCTAATTCTGTTGTATTTTTCGCAACAAGGATTTCTGTTTTTATTTCTATTTTTTTCATAGTTTTTTTAATTTACCCATGCTGGCTCTTTCGATATTGAAGTGTATCAACTTCATTATAAGGACTGTAAAGGTACGGGATTTTTTCGATATTAGTGGAGGAGTCAAACAGCTTTCAAAAATTTCCCTTCCGAATCTAGGACATCTAATATCAAATACCTAAATTGCGCCCCAATTAAAAAACACAAGCTAACAAATATAACTCATGAAGAATATACTTATTATAGGTGCAGGAAGATCTGCGACAACACTGATCGCATATTTGCTGAAACAGGCAAAAAAACACGAATGGAATGTCATTGTTGCCGATGCTGATTTATCATTGGCAGAGGAGAAAGTAGCTGGGTGCGATAGGGCACAGGCGGTTGTTTTGGATATATTTAACGTGGAAGCTCGACGGGCACTTTTAAATAAAGTGGAGGTCGTTGTTTCTATGTTACCTGCTTTTTTACATGTCGAGGTTGCGAAGGATTGTGTGACTTATGGTAAGCATTTGATGACGGCCTCTTATGTGTCAGAAGAAATGGCAAAATTAGGTGACCAGGCAAGAGCGAAAGGATTGATATTTATGGGCGAGATTGGTCTTGACCCGGGATTAGACCACATGTCTGCCATGGAAAAAATCGATGAAATCAAAGAACGTGGCGGAAAATTAAGCTCTTTTAGATCTTACACCGGTGGTTTAATCGCTCCCGAAAGTGATACGAACCCCTGGCATTATAAATTTACATGGAACCCTCGAAATGTCATTCTCGCGGGACAGGGAACTGCCCAGTATTTGGAAAATAATAAACTAAAATTCATACCCTATAATCAACTTTTCAAAAATCATTCGACGACAGAAATTGACGGCATGGGTACTTACGAATTGTATGCAAATCGGGATTCACTTGCCTATCGGGAGATTTATGGGCTACAGGATATCCCCAATATATTTAGAGGTACATTGAGAAATACAGGATTTTGTCGGGCATGGGATGCGTTTATCAAGATGGACTGGACAGATGATACTTTTATCATTAAAGACGCTGCAAATTTGACTTATCGTGAATTAACTGAAGCTTATACTCCGAGTGGCAATTGGTCACTGGAAAGCAGGGTCGCCCAATTAATAGGGGAGGAGCCCGATTCTGAAGTTATGAAAAAGTTGGAATGGGCTGGTATTTTTTCTGATGAAAAAATTAAAGTAGCAAATGCCTCTCCTGCAAAAATATTAGAGCATTTGTTATTGGATAAATGGAAGCTTAGTCCGACTGACAAGGACATGGTTATCATGAAACACGAATTTGAATACACCCTTGATGGACAGGAAAAATTACTGACATCGACCTTGGTGATGAAAGGAGACGATCAGGTGAATACAGCGATGGCTAAAACAGTAGGCTTGCCGCTGGGGATTTTTGTTAAATTAGTCATGGAAGAAAAAATAACTTCCACCCCTACCAGTGTTCCCGTTGTAAAGAAAATTTATCAACCCGTATTAGCCGAATTGAAGGAACATGGAATTGAATTTATCGAGCGATTGATGGTAAAAAACCGAGTGTGATTATTTGGATAAATAATTAAGTAGTTAAATGAATAATTTATGGCAAAATTGAATTTGCAGGAGTGGTTTTCTCCGTTCAGGAATAAGGTCATTGGTCACGAGCAGCGCTTTTTGTCTCCTTATGGAGAACAGACCATTTATTATGCCGACTGGACAGCAAGTGGGCGGCTTTATGCACCTATTGAGGAGCTGCTTTCCCATAAATTTGGCCCTTTCGTAGGCAATACCCATACAGAAACTACTGTGACCGGGTCAACAATGACAAAGGCCTACCATCGGGCTAAGGATATTATAAAGGCTCATGTCGGTGCAAATTCGGGCGATGTATTGCTTTCTTCCAATGCCGGTATGACTGGTGTTGTAAATAAGTTTCAACGTATTTTGGGGTTGAAGCTGCATGAAAGTTTTGACAAACTGATTAATATTCCAGACAATGAACGACCCATTGTTTTTGTCACACACATGGAGCACCATTCCAATCAAACATCCTGGCTGGAAACGATTGCTGAGGTAATCGTTATCAAAGCAGATAAGCAGGGGTTAGTGGACTTAAACGATTTGAAACAACTGTTGGTTGAATATAAAAATCGCCCTCTGAAGATTGCTGCTGTGACGAGCTGCTCCAATGTGACGGGTATTATCTCTCCTTATTTTGAAATCTCGAAGATGATGCATGCCGCAGGTGGTTATTGTTTTGTTGATTTTGCGTGTTCGGCGCCCTATATTGATATCAATATGCACCCAGAAGAAAAGGATGCTTATTTGGATGCTATTTATTTTTCCCCACATAAATTCCTGGGTGGTCCGGGAACGACCGGCATCCTTGTATTTAATCCGGTTTTGTACAAAAATACGGTTCCGGATAATCCGGGAGGAGGAACGGTTGACTGGACTAATCCCTGGGGAGAGCATAAATACGTTGATGAAATCGAAGCCCGGGAGGATGGAGGTACACCTGCTTTTTTACAAACCATAAAAGTAGCTATGGTGGTAAAACTCAAAGAGCAGATGGGCGTAAAAAAGATGCTAGAAAGGGAACATGAAATTTTGAATAAGGTATGGGCTGTTTTTGACACCTTACCCCAGCTTCATATTTTGGCCAATAACGTTCGTGACAGGCTCGGGGTTATTTCTTTTTACATTGATGATTTACATTATAATTTGGGGGTAAAACTTTTGAATGATCGCTTTGGTGTGCAGGTAAGAGGTGGTTGTTCCTGTGCCGGAACTTACGGGCATTATTTATTGCACGTCACACCAGATGAGTCGAGTGATATTGTCGCCAATATTTCTGCCGGTGATCTAACTTACAAGCCAGGATGGATTCGGATGTCCATCCACCCGGTCATGACCGATGAAGAAGTAGATTTTATTCTCCATGCGGTTAAAGAGGTTCATGATAATTTTGAGGAATGGTCTAAAGATTATGAATACCACGTCCATACCAATGAATTTATTTTCAAAGGCAAAACCAACGAAATAGATATCGAAGAGTGGTTTATGAAAGCATAGTATTTATCGTTTATTCAGTGAATCCTGAATGTTTTTTGCAAAATCTCTGAGCATGGATGCGGTTTCCTCCCAGCCTAAGCATTCATCTGTGATTGAAACGCCGTATTGTAGGGTTTTTAAATCACAGGGAATAGCCTGTTTGCCAAAGTTTATATTGCTTTCGACCATAATGCCGGTGATGGATTGATTGCCCTCAATGATTTGTTTTTCAACTGCATCCAACACTTTCGGCTGGTTAATGGCTTGTTTGCCACTGTTTGCATGACTGCAATCAATCATGATATTTGGAGTAAAACCGGCCTTTTTCATTTTTTCTTCACAAAAACGAACGGATGCTGCATCGTAATTTGGACCAGTAGATCCTCCTCTCAAAATAATATGTGAATTGGGATTCCCTTTTGTTTTGACGATAGCAACCTTGCCATCCGGAGCGATACTGACAAAATTATGAGGGGCAGCAACTGACTGTAAGGCCTGGACTGCGATGTCAATATTTCCGCTTGTTCCATTTTTAAAACCAACAGCGGCAGACAATCCGCTTGCCATTTTTCTATGGCTTTGTGATTCAGTTGTACGCGCACCAATTGCCGTCCATGAAAATAAATCCTGAATATATTGAGGGGTGACAATATCAAGCGCCTCCCCTGCGGCTGGAAGCCCAAGTTCAGCGATATAGATTAATAACTGTCTTGCTAGTTTTAAGCCCTCTTCGATGTCGTGACTATCGTCCAGGTATGGATCGTTAACAAACCCTTCCCAACCTACGGTTGTTCTAGGTTTTTCAAAATAAACCCGCATGACTAAAAACAGGGAGTCTTTTAACTCTTCTGCTAGTTTGGAAAGGTTAAGTGCATATTCTTTTGCGCTTTTTATATCATGAATCGAACAGGGTCCCACCACTACTAAAATTCGTTTATCTTTTCCTGAAAGAATATTTTTGATGGTCTCCTGTCCCTGAGAGACAACTTCAATAACATTAGCAGTATGAGGAAATTGTTCCCTCAACTCATTAGGAGTAATGATGTTCTTTTCCGAAAGGATATTTAAATTTTCAATTTTTTGATTGCGATCCATGATTGAAATTAGGCTGTTATTAAAAAGAATCGGCGAAGTTAGCGGATTATTTGAAGAAGTGAAATTACAAAGTAAGAAAAAATACTTTACCTTTGCATTCGTTTTGAAATATACAATTTTAAATTATCAAAATCATCAAAATATGAAACCAGTAATTTTCATTGCTACTTTGTTTTTATTGTTTGTCTCTTCTTGTGGAAATGAGCCCGCTTCTACCGATCCAAAACCCGTTGTCGTTGAAACGCCTCAAAAGAGCAAGCCCAGCAAAAAGAGCCCCAAGTATCAACTGACGCCATCTACTCATTTATACGATGTGGGGCAGGAACATCTCTTTACCGTATTGGCTCGTGAATATTGGGTGTATGAGCATTATATAGATAAGGGAGTACCGCAAAATAAAGAGCACACAGGTGATTGGTTTCACTTTAATCCAGATGGGACTTACACCAGTGGTCGCTGGGAAGAAGAAACCGGATCTGGTATTTGGAAAATTTATTATAGAGACGGCAGGAATTATTTAAATATAAATTCTACGGATAATGATCAGGATGTAGAATTTGATGTACAGTTTAATTCAGAAGATACGGCTGCCTCCTGGGTTGGAACATCCATGTATCCTCTACATGCGCAAGTCATGTTAAAAGCGATTCCATTGTCTTCTATGCCGACAAAAAAGCAGTTTCATTTTAAATATTGAGTCAGTTAATAACTACTTTTTTAATGGCAATTGTCTTATTGGATGTCATAATATTCAAAAGGTAGATGCCGGTTTGTAATTGGCTGATATTTATTTTTTGATTATTGTATTCCAATGTTTGTTTATGCACTTTTTGACCATTAAGGTTATAAAATAGCAGGGTAATGCCGTGATTAAAATCAGCACCTTCTATTTGAATATTTAGGAAGGTACTCGCCGGATTGGGACTTATCAAGACATTTCTTTTTTCTCCTTTTAATTCATTAGTGGGGGATAGGAATGCATTGATATTGTCTAAGGAGTAGGTCATTATCGACCGGGCAAAAGTACCGGCAATGATTTCATCTTTAACCTCATTATATGCCAGGTCATAAACGGGGATGACAGGCATATTCCCCAATCGATACCAGTTTTCTCCGTTATTACTGGTAATAAAAACGCCGCCATCTGTAGCAACTGTAATGACAGAATCGTTGTGCATCGGCAAAATAAAAATGTCATTGATAGCCAATGGTGGCAAATCACCTGAAATATCCTGCCATGAATTACCTCTATTGGCCGATTTATATAATTTGGGGCTATTGTCATTTTCTTTGTAGCCGGAAAAGGAAACATAAACTTTGTCGATATTATCTGGTGAAGGCACAACAGCGGTTACGTATTCATCCGGTAGATCATTGGAAAGTTTTGTCCATTGCTGATTGTCCCCACCATAATCTGACCTCCATACATTACCATCTGTCGTTCCTACATAGACCAGTCCCTGTTGTGCTGCGGATTCTGCGATAGTTGTAATGGTATGAAATCTATCAGCATAGATTTGTCCATCCGTTAAGTCGTCACTCACCGGAGTCCACTCGGGGATAGGACCTACGGTGCTTTTATAGACGCGGTATGTGCCGGTGTACATGGTATTGGGATTGTGAGGACTTAATATGAATTGCATATCCCAGTTCCTTCTATCCTCACCGATGATTCCGTTTGTTGCTACCTGCCAGGTACTCCAGTCGGGCTCTAATGAAACCGAAATATTTCCATTTTGAGATTCTGCGTAGGTAATATTGGGATCATCTGGATTAAAAATAAGTTGAAATC
>CAZNCI010000021.1:0-25656 GCA_964571475.1 uncultured Saprospiraceae bacterium
CCTAAAACGCCCAAAATCACTTCCACAACTTCAAAAATATCTTTGCAAACCATTTATTATCTGATTTCATCACAGAAGTTAGCATTTTATTAGCCTGATTGGCAAAGTCGTGTATGTCGGTGACTACCTCCTTGAATGCTTCTTTTTCTTCCGTGTCAGTATCTACTTTAGAAAGGTGATTCAGGGTTTTGATTAAGGGGTCTAATTCCTTTTTTTTCCTTTGAGCAGTGATTCGCTGAACCATCAGCCATATATCCTTTTCAGCCACATAATAATCTTTTCGTTGACCGGGAATCACTTTTTTATAGATCAATTCCCAGTCTCGGAGTGCATGCAGATTCATATTGGCATTGCCACGTGATATTTGCAGCTCTTCCATGATTTGGTCGGCATTCATTGGTTTTGTGGCAATTAATAATAAGGCATGGATTTGAGCCATTGTTCGGTTAATACCCCAATTAGTTCCCAGTGTGCCCCACGTTTGTATAAACTCTGCCTTTGCTTCGGTAAATTCCATTTAAATATATATATTGTCCGTCTAGTGCTTGAGCACTGGTTAATCCTTTAAGATATTGGTGATTTCCTTCAAAGGAAAAAGCCACCAATGGTATTTTAACCAATTTTATAGAAAGGAAGTTTTACAATAGTGGCAGGTAATTGTTTTTTCCCAAAAGAAATGAAGACTTCTCCTCCAACTGTCGCATATTTTACATCTACATATCCCATTCCAATCGGGATCTCTACGGAAGGGGACATCGTTCCTGAGGTAACTACTCCAATCTCCTCTCCTGCTGCATTCAATATCTTATAATCGTGTCTGGGTACACGTCTGCCACCCTCCAGGGTAAAGGCTACCAGTTTTTTATCAACACCTTCCTTTCTTTGTTTGATGAATAAGTCTCTATCAATAAAGTCCCCTTTTTTTGTTTTGGTAATCCAGCCCAAACCGGCTTCAATTGGAGACGTCTCATCATTGATGTCATTACCGTACAGGCAATATCCCATTTCTAAGCGCAGTGTATCTCGTGCGCCTAAACCAATAGGCATGATACCGTACTCTCTTCCGGCTTTAAAGATAGCCTTCCAAATATCCACCATTTTCTCATTCTCTGCATAAACTTCAAAACCACCTGAGCCCGTGTATCCGGTAGCTGATATTAAGATATTATCGAATCCCGCCAATTGTCCTTTTTGAAAGGTATAATATTTCATATTTTCTAAATCAAGGTCAGTCAAAGACTGCAATGTTTTTACTGCTAAAGGTCCCTGAATGGCCAATATCCCCGTTTGGCTTGAAATATTAATCATTCTCGCTTCAAAATCATTTTGGGATTCAATCCAGTTCCAGTCTTTGTCGATATTTGATGCATTGACCACCAACATATAAGCACGTTCTCCATCGCTACAATCATTTTCATCAAGTCTGTAAACTAAAAGATCATCTACAATCCCTCCCTTACCATTGGGCAGGCAGGAGTATTGAATATCTCCGATTTCCAACTTTGCGACATCATTACTTGTCACTTTTTGGATTAGATCAAAAGCTTCTTTTCCTTTAATGATAAATTCGCCCATGTGGGATACATCAAAAACACCAACCTTTGCCCTTACATTTTTGTGCTCCTCGTTAATTCCTGCATAAGAAATAGGCATATTGTATCCGGCAAAATCTGCCATTTTGGCTCCTAACTCAATATGTATTTGTGTTAGCGGTGTATGTTTCATATTATTATTATTGTTTGTTATTTTGTTTATTACTGTATTTGCAAATTCCAATTTCATCTAATTCTCTTTTTCCATCTTTGGTAGAGTATAACAAAACGGTAGATGCGTTTTTTCTAATTCCATTTATTTCATAATCAAAGGAGACTGTGACATCTATCAACTGCTCGGTTTCAACGGGAATGATGTGCTTTACGATCACGTTATCAATTTTTGCGCCAGCTAAAACACTATCACAAATTCCCTTTCCCATATTCGATACGACATCTTTGACAATGACATCTTTAAATGTCTCCTTCTTTCCACAGCTTACGAGTAGAAATAATAACGGCACGATATAAAAAAATCGTTTTTTTTGCATGATTCTTTTTTTTAAAATTTAGGAAATAAATAAAACACCTTATTATTAGAAAAAAAAGAGGGAACATTAATAGTACTTACTCTATCGCTACGCTTTTGATAACATCTCCTTCAATAATCTTATGCACCACATCCATGCCTTTTACCACTTGTGCAAATATCGTATAATTACCATCTAAGTGAGGCGTTGGTATATGTGTTATAAAAAACTGTACACTTTCTGTATTATTCCCGGCAGAAGCCATCCCAACCCGGCCGGGGCGATCATACTGAATCATCGTCAATTCTGACCTAAGGGTGTAATCCAATGCACCAAATCCATCTCCTCTGGGGCAACCGCCCTGAATGACAAAATTGGGAATTACCCGATGGAAATTTTTATCATTAAAGAAATTTGATTTTGCCAATTGAATGAAATTACTCACCGTTCCCGGAGCTTCATTGGGCAATAATTGAAGCGTAATATCACCTTTACTCGTTTTGATAACGGCCTTAGGAGAAGCCCCTGCAATATCCAGATACACCCAATCAATGGGGTGGTTATAAGCGGGCTTCTTCGCAGGTGTTTGTGTGCCGTGTAAATAATCCATTGCTTTAAGCAATTCATTATAGGCTTCGATATCTCTGGGTAAAGACAGTTTAACGAGTGCTTCTTTTAACACGGGGGTACTATCGCCATAGATAGCTTTGAAATTTCTTTTTTTATTTTGAATGGCCAATGCAGCATTATAAACTAAACCCGGATCTCCGGTTCGAATATCGTCGAGGTACATCCGGGCCACCTCTCTGGTAATGGTCCTTTTGTTCGCAGTAAATATTTTTTCAAAATCATCCTTCCTACAAATGTAATCAACAATTTCAACACCAGCTGACTTGACCAGGTAAGAACTGTCTCGCATGGCTTCCCGGTGTATATAGCGATAATTCCAACTAAACTCCCCAAGTGCTCTTAAAATAGCTACTTTTTGAAGGGGGCTTTTGGCATTTAAAAACCTATATCGAAGTTCTGCATTTATTTCGTTTCGTTGTTCAATAAAATAAGTGGGTAGATGCCGATTTGCCGCCTGATACAATTTTAACTGAACCTGCCATGGATAATTCTCTTTAGCCAGTCGCCAATACAAATTAGCATCTGCCCCTTTACCGTATTTAAGGAAATAATTAGCGGCTTCAATGGCAATATGAATATTGGCATTCCCCAACATCGACTGTACACTATTCTGAACATCAACATAGGGGAAATTACCCAGTGCCCGAATGATATTACACTGTACCCGATAATCTTTTGAAACGGACAGGGAACTAAGTAGCGCATTTTTAGCCTCTGGTGTTTTTGCTTTGCCAAGGGCGATTGCCAAAGCTAACTTGATATTAACGTCTTTTTCATTATTAAAAGTCGATGCCAGCTGAATAGCAGCCAAACTATCAATTCTAATTTTTTTTGCACGATACAAATAATTGGCTGCGACTAATCTTGTTGATGGCGGCGTATTTTGCGTATTGACAAAATTTAACATTTTCTCCGTACCGGCAGCGGAAGTTATATCCCTCAACGCCATTCGATAAATAGCGAGCGCCTGCCCGTTTAACAATAGCGTATCCGAAGCCAAATAGGTTTTAATTGTAGCAATATTGTTTAAATCATCCCCATTTCCACACTTGCCAACCGCTTCCAGAATTGCTCTATTCGCTTGTGCGTAAATGCCTGTCGTATCCATTGCGTCAAAGGCATTAACAAGTGTACTCGACGATGAGGCTTCCCCTATTTGACCAATAGCGAAAGCTGCGGCGGCTCTCACCTCATCCACCTCATCGTGTAATAAAACAGCCAAATTACTCAATGCAGCCTTATCTTTTAGAGAGCCAAAAGCCCTAGCAGATAAATACCTGAAAGTTGGATCTGAATGATAAAAATAGGAATATAAACTATCCACCATTCCCTTATCCTGAAAGTCAAAAATTTTTCTTGCAAGTGAATCTCTTGAATCTAAATTAACCTCTGTGATTTTTTCTTCCTGATAGGGGATACAACTATTCATCAGGCAGCTAAGTCCCAACGCAATTACAAAAAAATACCCCAGCGAAAAGATTTTCCTAAATCTAATTTTCATCGAGCTCTTTATTTTCTTTTTCATCACCAAAAATATCATTATCAAAACTTTGCTCATCCTCAAAGGAATCATCCTCTTCCAGGACAGGCAACTGGCCAGCGTCGTAAGTGTCACAATCCAGCACAATTCCGAGATCTCCCGGTGGCCTATAAAATCTAGTCTGCCATGGATAATCTTTTTCTGCTTCCATTCTTTTCATAAATCTCTTAAAGAAAGGTTTTGCCATGACAGCCCCCTGTCCGTAAACAATTGATCTGAACTTAATCCATTTATCTTCGCCTCCGACCCATGTTCCGACCACCAAATTGGGCGTAATACCCATAAACCACCCATCCACATAATCGTTGGTCGTTCCCGTCTTTCCTCCTGCATCACTTTTCAACACACCCAGCCCACCGGCGTAACGCAACATCTCAACCATTACATAATTGGCTTTTTCTTCAATGGCTCTACGTTCAATACGGGAAGAAGTGTAAATTATATTTCCATTCTTATCTTCAATACGTTTGATAAAGGTCGGTTTATTATAAATACCATTATTGGCAAAAGTGGTGTAAGCTCCTGTCATCTCGATGACGGACAAATCCGTTGCTCCCAAACAAATTGAAGGCGCTTTAGGGACTCTGAACTGACCATTAGGGTATTTCTCTGTCTTGCTGATACCCATTAAATCTACTAGATCTCTTACTGGCTCCGGACTACCCAATTGTTTCATTAAATAAACAGAAACAGTATTTTTCGATTTTCGGAGTGCATCTTTTAATGTATAAAGCGCGCCTGTATATTCTCCATGTGAATTAGAAGGTGTCCACGGTTCATTTAAATAGAACCTGCCCTCTCCCGGTTTGATGGTAATAGGTACATCATAGACCTGATAACAGGGTGAAAACCCCTGAATGGCAATTGCCGTCGCATAGACAAAAGGCTTAAAAGTAGAACCTACCTGTCGATTAATACGCACGTGATCATACTGGAAATACTTGTGATTAATCCCACCTATCCAAAATTTAACATCGCCCGTTTTGGGGTCAACCCCCATTGATCCTATTTGTAGGAACATCCGATGATAGCGGATAGAATCATAAGGTGTCAAAGTAGTATCTGCCTCCATTTTGTCATTATAAGCAAAGACCTTCATCTTAGTGGGTGTATTAAAAATAACTTCCACTTCTGCCTGTAATTCACCCCATTTTGTTTTCAATTCAGGGAATAGATCACTTTTTAAGATTTTCCTATAAGCTGCCGCAAGGTTTTCATTGATTAAGCCCCTTGAAAGTAATTTTGAGATAGTTCCTTTTTCTTCACTTTCCTTTACGATTCGTGCGATTTCTCTATCATCATTATGAAAAGTCATATCTGTTATACTGCCTAGTCGGCTAATAATATCCGTCAGATGTTTTTTTCGCAAATATTGGTATCTATCCGTATTTCGGACTAATTGCGTAAAGCCTTCTTTCCTTCGTTTGGGACTAATTTCATGTTCCGAATCGGTCTTATACGTCCAGGGATCCAAATGCCTCCACGTTTCCCAAAAGAAGTCCTGAACATGAGCCATGTGCTTGACCATTTCCTCCTCTGCGATTCGCTGCATAACGGGATCTATTGTCGTGTAAATTCTCAACCCATCTTTGTAAATGTTATATTTTGTTCCATCGGACTTCAAATATTCTTTTTGCCCTAGTAACTTCTTTACTTCCTGTGCTAATTCTGCTCTAAAATAAGGAGCTAACCCATCAATATGGCTTTGTCGGGAGTAATTGAGTCCAAGCGGTGACACCTTTAGTGAATCAAATTCCTCCTGGGTTAAATAGTCATTTTTTTTCATTTGACCCAGAACAGTTTTCCTTCTTTTTATTACTTTTTCAGGGCGACGTAATGGGTTATAAAGATTAGGGTTTTGCAACATTCCCACTAACATCGCAGCCTCTTCTACGGTCAAGTCTTTTTGTGATTTTCCAAAATATATTTCCGAAGCTGCTTTTATTCCATAGGCTCCATTGATGAAATTAAATTTATTGAGATACAGGGCCATTATTTCCTCTTTGGTATATCTTTTTTCAAGGCGTGTGGCAATAATCCATTCCTTCAATTTTTGTACTACTGCTTTGGATTTACTTCTAGATCGCCTGCCTGTAAACAACAATCTCGCCAACTGCTGGGTAATCGTACTGGCTCCTCCTTTTCTTCCCATGTAAGCAATGGCTCTTGCCAGCCCCTTAAAGTCAATACCCGAATGTGCATAATACCGTTCATCTTCGGTTGCAATCAGAGCTTTCACTATATTGGGAGACAACTCCTCGAATGAAATGGGTACCCGATTTTCTGTATAAAATCGACCCAAAACCTCTCCATTGGTTGCAAATACCTGCGTTGCCTCTTCACTCCGTGGGTTTTCTAGTTCTTCTACCGATGGCAAATCCGTAAAAGAAAGCCCAACGAATAAAAAAACCAAGCCCAATACTCCTGCAAAAACAAGCAACCACATGCGCTTTGCCCATTTATTTACCCTCGGCGACTCATCCGAAAACAGAAAAGTGAAAATCTTGTCTTTTAAATCTTTAAACATCATTTATTTTATATCAAAAATAAGTTCTATATGTTTTTTGGTTCTTTAGTTGGTTGTTGTTTTTGCCCTCCCGCGCCTCTGCTCTATAAGATAACACCTTTTGCTTTTCTCTCTTGCTACCCACAAAGATGCCACCTTGTGCTAACTCAATAGCTCTTTCTCTTTTTTTTTCAAAACTTCCTACAAAACTAACGATAGAAATTGGCTCTACCAAGATTTTTGGGTATCAACCTTCATTATAAAAATATAAACCTTCAATTATCATGGATGAATCACAGATTTGATTGACTTCAACCGCTCCTATTTTGGGTAATAAACTAAAATTAATTCCCTGACCGTCATTTTTTTTGTCTTGTCGCATCCACCTTAATAAAATATTGAAATCACTTTCTTTGATTGGGTGAAAACCATAGATTTTCTTTACATAAGATGAGATACTTGAAACAGCTTCCTTTTCAAGCCCTAATACTTTATGTGACAAAAACGCTTCAACCACCATTCCTATTGCAACTGCTTCTCCATGTAAAAATGGACGATCGCCCTGAAGTGCATGGCTTTCGACCGCATGCCCAACCGTGTGACCAAAATTCAAACTCTTGCGAATGCCTTTTTCGAAGGGGTCTTCTGTGACAATTTTTTGTTTAATCAAAAGAGAATCATAAACCAGAGGCGCCCAGTCCACTTTCTGTATGTTTTCAATATTCAATAATGCTTTCCATGCTGCTTCATCTGCAATCAATCCATGCTTAATGAGTTCCGCTAATCCACTTCTCACCTCCCGTTTCGATAATGTCTCCAAAAAAGTACTGTCCACCAATACCGTTTTGGGGTTTTTGAACAGACCGATACTGTTTTTCACCTCTTGGAAATCAATGCCCAGCTTTCCTCCTATCGAGGCATCCACCTGTGACAATAAAGTTGTCGGAATTTGTAAAAAGTCAATGCCTCGTTTATAAGTCGAAGCGCAAAAACCGCCCATATCACCAATTACCCCTCCGCCCAGATTAATCATCAATGCCTTCCGGTCTGCTTCCTGCTCCATCAACTGCGACCATATATATTGGCAGGTGTTGATATTTTTGTTGATTTCGCCGGAAGATATTTGAATGAGGTGCGCCTTTTTATTGCTTAGCACCTCCGCTATTTTGGGATAACAATCCCGATAAGTATTTTCATCTACTAAGACAAACACCCTTGAATACTCATGACTGCTCAAATAATTTGACAGATGGGTGGCAGCAACTCCCATTTTTATTTCATAATCGGCAAGTGTGATGCACTTTTCAGATTTTTCAGACATATTACTCATAAAAGTTAATCAATTTTTTGGTCGGAAAACAAGCTCTATGCGATCTCATCCACCGACCATGCTTCGGGTTTGCCGGCGAATAAAGGTTTGACATTCTTCCAGATTTCTTTAAATAATTCGCTATTTCTATAACGTTCCAAAGATTCAGCATCAGTCCAGTAGCTGTAGGTGAAAACGATATTATCAGGATAATTTGCCCTTAATAATTTCACCTGACTACATCCTCCAAATCCAATAATTTTTGGTTTAGAAAGCTTAAACATACTTACAAACAGATCCATTTTGTCAGGATGAATGGTCAATTTTACAATTCTCTGGATCATTTTTTATTTTTTTCAAGTGCGGAATGGTCAAAAAACATAATATGCACATTGTCTTCTTTTTCGATACTCAATAAGGTGGCAGCATTCCCTTTATTGACAGCCACCTCCAAAAAACCCTGCTCATTAAAAAAACAAACGGTCTCTCCAGTCGCCACCTGACAATAATTATTGGATAGCCGGGTCATTGATTTATGCCCTTTGAACGACAATTCAAACGGACGTTGCTTCCCTATTTTTTTAAATAAAGAGTGGGTAATATTAACAATCGCATTTCCATATTTATCAATATGAATAACAGTCCCATTGATCTGATTAAGCCCCGTTACCGGCTGAAGGGTAATTCGCTTGACGGGCATTTTTACCTTCCTGCCCAATTTGCTAAAGGCCGTTCCTGCGGCAATGTGTTTAATAGCTTTGGAAATAGCAATTTTGAAGGAATTAAAACTGCCATTTTTTGTTTTTAAATGATAAATTTTAAGCGGAGCATCTTCTTCAAATATCAGGGAAAAAATACCGTTATCGGGTCCGATGAAATAATGATCTTGGTATTGAACCGCTATGATTTTTAAATCTTCAACATCCAGGTCATTGATATATAAAACATGAATTGTCTTTTCAGGGAAATATTTCCAGCAATTTTTAAAGATAAAGGCACCCTCTACGATATCAAAACTTTTTATTTCATGAGTAATATCAATGATTTGTACGTCAGACAAAGCTGAAAGAACCATGCCTTTCAACTGTGCTACGTAGTAATCACGCTGCCCCATATCCGTCGTCAAAGTAACGACAGGGTGCAAAATACCTCCCTCTTTATTTGCCATTTAATTTGCTTTTCGTGTAAGCTTACTGCAAAATTAACAAAAGTATCCCAATAAATTATTAAATTGTGCCCTAGAACTATTTACCCCCCTTTTGCATTTATAATATTGACACAAGAAAATAATCACTTCAAGAAAAAAATAATTGAGCGAAATAGTATTAAAAATCGAAGGTGTTGATCCCGTCACTCTTTTTGGAGAAAATAATGTGCGGCTCAACTTATTAAGAGCAGCTTTTCCCGAAGTCACTTTTACGTCAAGAGGAGAGCATTTGAAATTAAACGGAGAAAAAAAAGGCAGCCAGCGGGCAAAAGATAAATTGGAAATGATGATTCGCATCCTCAAAGAACATCATGAATTATCTACACAGGCCGTGGAAGATTTATTGAACGGTAATAATCCATTTGTAGCAAAAATACCCAAAAATTCTGCCACCGCCATCGTGCATGGGCGCAATGGAAAACCCATTAAAGCCCGTACCCGAAATCAAAGAAAACTGGTGGAGTCCAGCGAGAAAAACGATGTTGTTTTTGCTATCGGTCCTGCGGGAACAGGTAAGACTTATACCGCTGTTGCGCTCGCCGTCCGTGCCTTAAAAAACAGGCTGGTCAAAAAGATAATTTTAACGCGCCCCGCTGTTGAGGCTGGTGAAAACCTTGGTTTTTTACCCGGAGATTTGAAGGATAAGATTGATCCCTATTTGCGTCCGCTTTACGATGCATTGGATGATATGTTCCCTCCTGACAAACTCGAACAATTCATGGCCAACAGAATCATCGAAATCGCTCCTCTTGCTTTTATGCGTGGTCGAACATTGGATCATGCTTTTATTATATTGGACGAAGCTCAAAACACCTCTTCCATGCAGATCAAAATGTTCCTAACCAGGCTGGGACCTTCTGCCAAGGCTATTATCACCGGAGATTTATCACAAATCGACTTACCCCGGAATATGGTATCCGGACTGCGGTCGGCCGTCAAAATTCTCGACGGGATTAATGGCATTGATACTATTTATCTAACCGCTGATGATGTCGTTCGGCATAGATTGGTCAAGGAGGTCATTAATGCCTACTCCAAAGAAAGCGAAAGAAGGAGCGCAGAACCCAAAAGTGACGAAACGAAAAAAAAGGAGTCAAAAAAATAGATAGACCATCGTTAGGCTATCTAAACAATATTTATATAACCAATAAAAAGTTTTTATATGTCATTACAAGATAAATACCGATCCGTATTAAATTTAGGTGAAAAATTAAACATCCAAAATGGCTCTGTCGAAGAGTACGAAGGATTACTAAAAGTAGGTGGAGTAGCCAATACTCAGTATGAGAAAAATCTCATCTGGGATGAAATTAAAAAAGTAGGTGGTGAACTTCCTGCTGATATCGAAGCAGACATTCAGGTAAATGTGACGGAATACTTCCATAAGCATACCGTTAAATCAGGGGATACCCTTGGCAAAATTTCCAAGAAATATTACGGAAAAGCCGGGCAATACATGGCGATTTTCAATGCCAATACAGACATCCTCAAAGATCCTAATATGATCCACCCAGGGCAGGAATTAACCATTCCTTTCGTCTAAAACATAATAAATAAGAAGACGAACAGCTCGAAGAATTTTTTCTTCGGGCTGTTTTTTATTCCCCTTAACTGTACCTGCCAAGACAGTTTGGCATTCTGAGGGTAACAATGGCGAACTTGTCCGCTTCATTCCCGTTTTATTCCCAAACAGAACGGAATAAAAAACGAATGAGTTTACAACGAGTATCAAAGAAACAGCTTTATATTTTTGGATTTTTGGGATTAATAGCCGCCATTGGCGTTGGAACTGGAGAGTTTTTACTACATTATTCTCCCAATGGCATTGGTTATGATGGTTCAAATTTTGAATTTTTTAATCAAATTCCATTATCTCGTTTGACACTTGGTCACTTCATAGCGGTATCCTTTGTCCCTTTCTATACATTGGGTTACTATCACCTTTATTTAGTTTTCAAAGAAAAAACACCCAAAACGGCCTGGGTTATTTTTGTATTGGGCATTATTGCTTTCAGCATTGGAGGAATGTGGATTTCTTCCCGGGCACAATTGGGCTACCTCGTTCATCAGATTGCAGCGCACCCAACTGATTTAGCACTACAATCTCTCTTACAAGTCTATCGGGATCATGCTGAAATACTGGTTAAATCTCTTCGTATTTGGATTGCGTTAATTTCTGTGTTTTTTATCATTCCCATCTTTCAAAATAAGACAATTTATCCCAAATGGATGGTTTTTCTAAATCCACTTTTTTTATTATTATTCGTATTACTCATTTTTAAAATTGCCCCATCCATTGGTTATCTTATCGGTCCCATTGCCATGAATGTCGTACACTTTATCCTCTTTTCTGTCTCTTTAATTATCATAAAATTGAACTATAAATGAAAAGTTTGAAATGGATTATTCCAGTTGTTTTATTGGTTATTATCGGTTTTGTTTTGTCTTATTTTTGGAAAGATACGACCAATCCATATACCTTTAATCCCTTGTCGATCAAAGGCTGTGACTTAACGGTGCCGGAGGATGCTATTCCCACATTCACGGAAGTAAATATTGATTTTACCCACCAGTTTGACGCAGATCATTCACTTCCTGTAATGGCGGCCTGCCTCATTGATATTGACAATGACGGAACGGATGAATTATTCATTGGCGGGGGTAATAATCAGGCAGATGGCTTGTTTCAATACACTAAAAATGGCTTTGAAAATATTTCGGAGAAAGCCAGCCTTCCTTCAAAATCAGGCAATTCCCTCGGCGCAGTTTCTTATGATTTAGATCAAAATGGATTCACAGATATTATCGTTTGCAGAGATGACAAAGTAGAAATTTTATTGAATAACAATGGGCGATTTACAAAAAGGGAAATTGACACTCACCTCAATGAAAAATCCACGCCCCTTTCGCTGACGTTGGGAGATATTAACAGGGATGGATTTATTGATATCTTCGTGGCAGGCTATATCAAAAAAGAATTAATGACGGGGCAAACCATTTTTAATGATAAAACTTACGGTGGGTCAAGTGTATTGCTGTTAAATAACGGAGATAACACCTTCAAAGATATTACTAAAAGTGCAGGTCTGGCATACATACACAATACCTTCCAAGGTGTATTGGTGGATGTAAATAAGGATAATTTACTGGATTTAGTGGTCGCTTATGATACAGGCGAACCCCGAATTTACC
This sequence comes from uncultured Saprospiraceae bacterium, assembly GCA_964571475.1. Taxonomy (GTDB): domain Bacteria; phylum Bacteroidota; class Bacteroidia; order Chitinophagales; family Saprospiraceae; genus JALVDO01. Next base: position 12,447 of record CAZNCI010000021.1, read on the forward strand.
TCAATAAGGATGGATTGACATTTACACTAAAAAACAATCCTTTATCCGGAAAATATTCCTACCCCATGGGTATTGCTTTAGGTGACTACGATAATAACCAGACCGTTGATTTATTCTTTTCCAATACGGGGACATCCGTTCCTGAAATGCTGGCAAAAGGTGACTTAACCGATAATCAGGAATTATTTACAGACTGGATATTATTCAATAATGACGGCAATGGGGGATTCAGTAATACTGCAAAAAAGGCGCATATCGCTGATTTTGAATTTTCATGGGGAGCTATTTTTGAGGATTTTAATCTGGATGGTAAACAGGATTTGGCTGTAGCCGAAAACTATATTGCTTTCCCACCTCAAATGTTGTTCAAACTCCCCTGCCGTTTTTTATTACAACAGGAAAATAATATCTTTGCTGCCGTGGAGGAACAAGCCGGTGTTGTCAATAAAAACTATGCGATCACACCATTGAGCAGTGATTTTAATAAAGATGGGTATCCCGACCTCATTTATGCTAATTTGAATGGTCCGGTAAAAGTCTTTTTGAGTAAGGGGGGCGAGGCTAATTTTGTTAAAATTATTATGCCGGATCAAGCCAAATACATAGGCGCAACCGTGACTGCTGTAAGTGAGCTCGGAACGCAAACGAATTATAACATTATCGGAGAAGGGCTGTGTAGCGACCAATCCAATACCATTATTTTTGGATTTGGAAATCAGGAAAAAATACAATCTGTCACGGTAACAAATATCCTTGGCGAACAACAAGTATTTGAACAGGTTGAGAATAAGTCCAGTATCAAAATCGAAGCTAAATAAAACGTAAAAATGAAAAAAATCCTCTTTTACACCATTACTGCCCTCCTCATTTTAGGATTGTGGGCAGTAGGTGAACTTTCTTATCAGGAATTTACAGGAAAGGGGAGCTGCCCACATTTTGGGGTAATTCCGGTTTGTTATCTGGTCTTGGGGAGTTTTGTCATTCCATTAATTTCACATATTACAAAAAAGGCAAAACCACTCTTTTATCTCTTTAGCGGGCTTGCTTTTTTATTGGCGATTTTCGCTTCCTCAGGTCAGTTGTCAGGTCGTCTTGAATGCCCAAAAACAAGCGAAGGTACCCCAATGTGTTATATTTCATTCTTCTTGTTTTTAAGTATTATTTCATTGAAAATAATTTATCAAAGACTGATTACGACCAAAACAGTCTAAGGGACTGGACATACCTTTTTTTCTTTTTATTTCGTTAAATATATTTAAAAGTTCGCTAATTTGTCCTCAAATCCGGTTAAGAGAACTTATATTTACGCATTAAACTGACGAAAAATAATCGCCTATGCCAAGCTATACGCCCAAGTATGTACTCAAAAAGGGGATTAAAACCTTTGCCAAAACTTTTGAAAAAGACTATCGTTCGCCCCTCGCTTCGCAACGAAGGACGCTCCGGCAATTAATCCGGCAGGCAGGCAATACCGCATTTGGTCAACACTATCATTTTTCAAAATTTGTTGAAAAATCAGACCTGATTTCTGCTTTCCAAAACGAAGTCCCCTTTCACGATTACGATAAAATTTTCGATGGATGGTGGCATCGTCTTTTAGACGGAGAGCCTGATATTTGCTGGAAAGGGAAAGTGAATTATTTTGGGTTGAGCTCGGGCACAACCGGTGCAGCGAGTAAATATATTCCCGTCACCCATGACATGACCAAGTCGATGCGACAGGCCGGCTTACGAATGTTTGCCTGTTTACCCAAGTATAAACTCCCCGCTAACCTGTATCTAAAAAGATGGCTTATGATCGGTGGTAGTGCCAACCTCGAAAACAAAGGAGAGTACTTCGTCGGTGATCTAAGCGGCATTAACTCCCGAAACCCACCCATGTGGATTCGCCCTTATTTTAAACCGGGAAAAGATATTGTATTCCTGAAAGAGTGGGATCAACGAATGAAACGCATTGCTGAGCAGGCCAGAGAATGGGATATTTCCATCGTTACCGGCATCCCATCCTGGGTACAATTGGCTTTTGAATACGTTATGGATTACCATCAGGTAGAAACGATTCACGATATTTGGCCCAATCTCACTGTTTTTGTCACCGGAGGAACGGCTTTTGAGCCCTACCGGAAAAGCCTCCGAAAAATCACTAAGAAAGAGCTTATTTATCAGGACTCCTATTTGGCGTCGGAAGGTTTTATCGCATACCAGTCCCGCCCGGATACGCATGCTATGAAGCTGGTTCTATCCAATGGCATCTTCTATGAATTTATTCCATTTAATGATGCTAATTTTGATGACGATGGCAATATGAAACCTGGCGTGCAGGCACTTACCGTTGCAGAAATTGAAGAAAATATTGATTATGCCCTCCTCATCACCACCTGCTCCGGTGCCTGGAGATACCTCATTGGGGATACTGTAAAATTTACAAACAAAGAACGTTTGGAGCTGGTTATTACCGGACGAACCAAACATTTCCTCAGTGTTTGTGGTGAACACTTATCCGTTGATAATATGAATCAGGGAATCGCAGGAATGGAAGAAGAGTTAGGCGTCTCTATCGGAGAATTTTGTGTGCACTCTACGAAGGTAGGCAACCATTTTGCCCACCAATGGTATATGGGTAGTGATGACCCGGTGGATGGAAAAGCAATTGCAATATCCCTCGACAAGCATCTAAAAGCATTGAATGACGACTACAAAACGGAAAGATCGGCCATGCTGGGAGATCCCGAAGTTCGTATTATTCCACCCAGTTGGTTTGTCGATTGGCAACGCGCCCACGGCAAAATGAATGGACAAAGCAAGATTCCCCGAGTCATCAAAAAAGAAAAACTAGACCAGTGGAATACCTTTATTAAAGAAAAAATGAGCACGACTTGAATTTAATCTGGCAGGGTTTTGTATTGGGAATTGGCTTGAGTATTTTAGTCGGTCCAATGATGTTTATCTTCCTTCAAATTGGTATCGAAAGAGGTTTCCGAGCGGGACTTGCTGCCGGGCTCGGGGTGTGGATCAGCGATTTTTCTTACATCGTCGCCGTTTATTTTGGCATTTCCTACATTCGGCAGATTATTGCCTGGGATGGATTTGAGTTTTGGCTGGGTAGTATTGGTGGTATTATTATTATGATAATAGGGCTGACGACCTTACTTAGCCGTGCGCCCCAAAAAAGTCAGCAGGGAAAAATAGACACTACAAATAATTCTTATTTTTCTCTTTTCACCAAGGGCTTCGTCGTCAATACCTTCAATCCATTTCCATTAATATTTTGGAGTGGCGTCATGACCTCCTTTTCGGCAAAATACAGCGGTGCAGGATTAGCAGCCTTATTATTTGGCAGTATCCTGCTGACCGTCATCTTTACGGATATGCTCAAAATATTATTAGCCAAAAGGCTACAAAAAATATTAACCGATAGGAACGTTTATTACCTACGGAGAGGGTCGGGTATTATTCTTTTGGTTTTGGGATTAGGCTTATTTATCCGGTCATGGCTTTAGGGCGACTACTTTACTGCATCAATAATCTCCTTCAAAAAATCATTGCGATCAAATTCTTCTTTAGTTGATAGTCCCGTACGGACAATAACCAGTTTTTTCGATGGAATCACGAAGACATATTGTCCCATAAATCCATCACAGGCGTATAAATCTCTAGGCACATCAGGGAAAAAACCTCCGGCATTCAGCCAGAAATGCCCGCCGTATCGCCCATTGGAAGTATTGGTTGGTTTTTTTACAAAATTCACCCAGGAGGTATCAATAATTTGTTCCCCATTCCAATTGCCCTGATTGAGGTAGAGCTGCCCCAGTTTCGCCCAGTCCCGGGTCGTTGCCCATCCATAAGAGCTGCCTACAAAATTTCCAACATAATCCGTCTCAATCACCATCGAATGCATCCCTATTTTATCAATCAATTCCCGGTACCAAAAATCAAAATACGCCTGTCTGGAATCGAATTTTTTACGCAAAAAACCAGATAAGAGATTCGTCGTTCCACTTGAATAGCTCCATGATTCATTGGTTTTTTTTGTTAATTTCTTCACCAGCTGCGCCCGGCTCATATCTTCTGCTTTAAACAACATTTTTGTCGCATCAGAAATATGATCGTACCGCTCTTCCCACTCCAGCCCGCTATTCATATTGAGCAAATTTCTCAAGGTGATATTTTTTCGGTCATCTCCTTCCCATTCAGGGAATAAATGATTGTCATCAATAGATAATTTTCCCTGTTTTTGCAAAACACCAAAAATAGTAGCGGTGACACTTTTAGTCATCGACCATCCCATCATGATAGAGTTTTCATCAAAGCCATCCGCGTATTTTTCAGCAATGACATAACCATCGTATAAAACCAATACACTGCGGGTTTTTTTGCTTTTCGCAAATGCGTTCAGTATTCCTTTTTGTAAATCCGGGTAATTAATATCTGCAAAAGTAGTATCCTTTTGAGGGAGATCTCCATAGGGGTAGGGCAAATTTTGAGTAGTAAAATTTCGATTGGGCACTTCCTGAAAGCCCCTTGTGTTTTTGTTTTGTGGCAACAAAAGCGCACCCAGTCCTTCTGTATAAACAGCCTTCCTCTTTTTTAAGCCATAAACCGTAGAAGTAACCGACTTTTCCTCCCCGTTTACCTCATTGAAAGCCAAGCTCATCGAAGGCACATTATTATCTTCGGTTTCGGTCAACTCCTGACTTCGGTGTGCTAAAAACACGCAAGAGGTTATATTTTTGGCAGAAAAGCCATCAATAAGGTCTAATTTTAAATAATTTTCGTAAGCGAAATAAACGCCCCCTAACAATAATGCAAAAAGGACATATTTAACTACTTTTTTCATGCGTAAAAGGATTGGATGATGATTAAAAATGCCACAATTTAGTAAAAAATAGTGTATTATTTAGTTCTTGAGCCACCAGAGCAATCGCATCAAAATTGATGCCTTGTAAAATAGGAAATAATTACGGGAGGAAGGACTGATTTTGTCATGATTTTTGCAAAAAAAGCAAAAATAACGCCAAAATCAAATAAAACTCCTATTCTAATTCCCCGCCTTAAAAGGCGGGGCAAAAAAGGCGGAAAAAAAGGCGGGAAAAAAAGCAAGGCAATCATAAAATCTATTGGTCAATTTGATGTGTTTGCCCTAAAAAAGGCTTCTATAAACTGCCGTTAAAATTTGTTTTCTATCTCATTTTTTTTTAAATTGTGGGATATTCAAATGTAGCCGGTAATTGGCAGGTTTTTCGATTTGCACGGCTATTTATCAAAAATACAAAGGAGTAACCTCCTCAGCAGGAAAAGAAATAGGGAGTATATTCACGCTTAACCCCAGTCATCAATAACACTTAATCATGTCCAAAATTTTATTAATAGAGCCCTTTTTTGGAGGTTCTCATCAACAATGGGCGGAGGGATGGAAAAAATATAGTCAGCACCAAATCGAATGGCTGACCTTATCCGGCCATCACTGGAAATGGCGGATGCATGGTGGTGCCGTCACCCTGGCACAACAATTCCTACGAATGGACTTCTGCCCCGATTGGATTGTCGCCAGCGATATGCTCGATTTATCTGTTTTTCTGGCATTGACTCGTAGTAAAACGGCAGGCATTCCAATTGCCGTTTATTTCCACGAAAACCAATTGACCTACCCTTGGAGCGCCACCGACCAAGACCCCCAAAAGCAACAGGATAACCACTATAAATTCATCAATTACACCTCGGCTTTGGTCGCCGATAAATGCCTTTTTAATTCTGATTATCATCGAAAAAGCTTTTTGGAAGCACTTCCTCTTTTTTTGAAAAAATTTCCTGATCACAAAAATCTTTCTTCCATTGACGCTGTCATTCGGAAAAGTCAGGTACTACCCCTCGGTTTGGATCTAAGAAAACACGATGCGAATCGACCTGTCCAAAAGTCGTCCACGCAATCCCCCATGCTCTTATGGAATCACCGTTGGGAATACGATAAAAACCCCGATGTCTTTTTTAACGCCCTTTTCGAGTTGCAAAAACAGGGCATTGCTTTTCAATTAATCGTACTGGGGGAGCAATTACAACAATCGCCCCTTATTTTTGCGAAAGCTAAAGAAAGATTAAAGAAGCATATCCTCCATTGGGGGTATTGCCAAGACCGGGCGAAGTATAGTTGGTGGCTTTGGCAGGCCGATATTTTACCCGTCACCTCTCATCAGGATTTTTTTGGCGGCAGTATTATTGAGGCGGTTTATTGTGATACCATTCCATTATTACCCAAGAGGCTCGCTTATCCGGAGCACTTTCCGGAGCAGTCCGATTTTTATTACCAAAATGATGAGGATTTCCTAGAAAGTCTTATCCGTGCCATTCACTCTTTTCAGGCGAACTCCCCGATTAAAACCCGGCATTTGGTCCAAAAGTACGATTGGCATTCGTTGATTGAGCGGTATGATGAGTTGTTTGCTTTGAGGTATTGATTCATGAAAATATTCCACGCCTTTTTCCCGAAGCTTTATGTGATTTTATCCGAGCCGGACATTTTGAATCTAAAGATTTACGTTCATCAATAGCTTCAAAATACCGGTATATTACCCCAATAATCATCGCAACACCCTTCCTCCTACTGCATTTATTTTAGCATTGGTAAAGTCTTGATTGGACTGAAAACCCTGTCCCCAAATTTTTTCGGTCGGACGGGTGATGACGACAAAACGATCGGAATAAACAATTTCTTTTTTTTCATCCCATACCAGCTCTTCGGTTTCTAACATATCGCCCCCGACACTCTTCCATACGACGCTATCCCGAAAGAATATTTTACTTTGGCGCTCTTCCCGAATGGCATAATTCGCATACAGCGTACTGGCGATTATTTGCCCGGGACCAAAAAACTCCACCAGTACGCCCTTGGTAAAACGCTGTACCGGTTTATTTTTGTCCAGAGAGGTCAACATTTCCGTTCCGGTAATTCTCACCTTCACCAGAGCGGAATCACTGTATAATATCTCCACATCCTCGGCTCGTTCTTCTCCCGTTTTTAGCTTTTCCATATAAGCGGATATATCTGCAGGGTCATTGCCACAGGAAGATAATATAAAAGGTAAAAATAAAAATATTATTTGTCGCATATTTGATGATTATCTCACAAAGTTAATGAAGAAACGTTAGCTATCTTAAAAATAATGTAATTTCACGGTGTTTTTTAGGCTTCAGTCTTCAGTTGGCAGTCTTCAGGCTTCAGTCTTTAGTTGGCAGGCTTCAGTCTTCAGTCTTCAGTGGCATAAGGTGTTATCTTATGAGGAGTTGGCAGTTTTCAGTTGGCAGTTTTCAGTTGGCAGTGGGCCGTGGATAAAATTTAAAAAATAGAAAAAATATGCGTCATTACTTAATCATCATCACACTATCATTATTATTTGCGACAAGCAACTTTGGGCAACAGCCCGAAAAATGGACATCAGCAGAAATCCATGAAGGGATTAAAAAATTAAATTTTTTGGGTTCCGTTTTATATTTGGCGGCTCATCCTGATGACGAGAACCAACGGCTTATTTCTTATTATTCCAATCATGTCAAAGCACATACGACTTATCTATCTTTGACGCGTGGGGATGGTGGACAAAACCTGATAGGGACGGAGATCCGAGAATTATTGGGCGTACTTCGGACACAGGAATTACTCGCCGCACGGCGTACGGATGGGGGCAATCAATTATTTAGCAGAGCGAATGACTTTGGTTACTCTAAACATCCAGATGAAACGCTGGCAATCTGGAACGAAAAAGAAGTGCTCTCCGATGTCGTATGGGCTATTCGTAAGGTGCAACCCGATGTCATCATCAATCGTTTTGACCACCGGACGCCGGGCACTACGCATGGGCACCATACCGCCTCTGCCATGTTATCATATCAGGCATTCGAACTGGCAGGCGACCCCAGTATTTATCCCGAACAATTGGCTTATACACAGCCCTGGTCGCCCAAACGCTTGTTTATGAATACCTCTTGGTGGTTTTACGGTAGTGAGGAAAAATTTGCGGAAGCAGACAAAAGTAATATGATTACCGTAGATGTTGGGGTATATTATCCCGGCCTGGGTTTGTCTAATACCGAAATTGCCTCCCTGGCACGGAGTAATCACAAATGTCAGGGCTTTGGTAATATCACCTACCGAGGGGCATACGATGAATACCTGGAATTGCTAAAAGGAAAAATGCCCTCCGATCAAAAAAATATATTTGAAGGCATCAATACCACTTGGTCACGGGTGGCTAATGGTGCTCCCATTGGTGAAATTTTGGTGCAGGCAGAAAAGGAATACGACTTTGCCCAGCCATCGAAAAGCCTGCCCCTTTTACTCAAAGCTTTCCAACGAATCAATGGGCTAAAAGACGGCTATTGGAAAAACATCAAACTCGGGGAGATCAAGGCAGTCATCCGCCAATGTGCCGGCTTATATACCGAAGCGGTCGCTACTCAGCCCACTGCGGCACCGGGGGAAAGCATGACCATCAATTTTGAAATAATCAATCGCTCTCCTGCTGATATTCAACTTTTGGGTATTACCCTAAAAGCAACCGGGCTGGACTCCACCCTTCAGCTCAATTTGCAACAAAATATAGACCAGCAATGGCGGATGAATACCACCCTGCCGGAGAATTTATCACTCACCACTCCTTATTGGCTCACACAGAAAGCCAGCTTGGGGATGTATCGGGTAGATAATCAGCTCCTACGGGGAACACCGGAGACCAAACGCCCGCTGGAAGTCGTCTATTCCTGTGCTGTTTTAGGGACAAAAATTAATTTTTCACAGGTCGTTAGTTTTAAAAAAAGAGACCCCGTCGCGGGAGAAGTGTGGAGTCCTTTTGACATCACGCCTCCTGTTGCCGTTCGGGCAGGCAGCCCCATCTACCTCATTGCCGACCCCACTGCTAAAACACAACAAATAGAGGTGAAAATATCCGCTCTGAGCGATCATGTCAAAGGCAATATTGCGCTACAAAATGACAAAAACTGGATAGTAACACCAAGCGCCATTCCTTTCAATATGGCGGAAAAGGACTCGGAAGAAACAGTCGTTTTTACGATTAATTTACCAGCAGGTCAGGCGACTGCAAGCCTACTGCCCGTCGTCACCCTAGACCAAGGCCAACAGTGGTCTTTATCGCAGGATATCATTGCCTACGATCACATCCCCACCCAGCGGGTCTTCCTACAGGCAACGGCCAAAATCGTCAAATTAGACCTTAAAAAAGGTGTCAACAAAGTTGGTTATGTCATGGGCGCCGGAGATAAGGTGCCGGAAGCCCTCCGTCAGGTAGGTTATACGGTCACCGAGTTATCAGATGATGATGTACTACATGGCAACCTGCACGCCTACGATGCGATTATGATCGGAATCCGCGCTTATAATACCAAAACGCATTTCAAATACCTACAGGAAGCGCTCTTGAAATACGTCAAAAACGGCGGAACACTCATCGCTCAATACAATACATCCTACCGCCTAAAAATGGAAGATGGCGATATCGGTCCCTTCCCTTTAAGTCTCTCCAGAGACCGGGTGACGGACGAGTTTGCACCTGTCACCTTCTTACTGCCCGATCACGGACTACTGCATTATCCTAATGAAATCACCACCCGTGATTTTGACCATTGGGTACAGGAAAGGGGGCTTTATTTTCCCAATGAATGGGCCGATCAATATCAGGCAATTTTTGCAATGAATGACAAGGGAGAAACACCTAAAAAGGGGAGCTTGCTTATCGCAAAATATGGGAAGGGTCATTTTATTTATACAGGGATTTCGTTTTTTAGAGAGCTGCCTGCTGCCGTGCCGGGGGCATTTCGATTGTTGGCGAATATGTTGTCGGTGGGCAAGGCGAAATAAAAAAATGAAGTGCACGGGATGATTAATCTTATTGTCTATGCGCGAAGGCATGGGCTTCGCGATTAGTGTCTTAAGAACTAAATAACACACATATTAAACTTGCTCTTTTTCGCCTACTCTTCACCAATAAATGGGTCACTTATCTCGATAAACCTGTCGGACCGCCAGGCGGGACTCCCCATTTATTGGCTTGATTAGACAAAAATATATCATGGCGAAAGGTCTATAGGGGCGTGCTATTCAAACAATCGTCGGTACAATTCTTCTATCTTTCCAATGGTTATTATTTCTATTCCGTATCGCTCCCGATTGAGCCCTTTTGTATTGTACTTAGAAATGAAAATCTGTTTAAAACCAAGGCGGTCAGCTTCCTGAATGCGTTGTTCGATTCGGGTGACGGCTCGAATCTCTCCGGATAGACCAACCTCTCCTGCAAAACAAATATCAGGTGGGATACATACATCTTCCAAGGAGGAAATCAGTGCAGAAACAATGGCTAAATCTATTGCCGGATCTTCGACACGGATGCCTCCGGCTATGTTTAGGAAGACATCATTTTGCCCAAAGGGTAGCCCTCCGCGTTTTTCTAAAACGGCTAGTAACATACTTAATCTTCGCAAGTCAAAACCCGTTGCGGAGCGTTGAGGTGTACCATAAACGGCCGTACTGACTAATGCCTGTGTCTCGATTAACATCGGGCGGAGACCTTCCATGGTGGCAGCAATTGCACTACCACTGAGGTCGTCATCTTTTTGCGAAAGCAGTAATTCAGAAGGATTGCTGACTTCCCTTAATCCGGATGTTTGCATCTCATAAATCCCCATTTCATCGGTTGACCCAAAACGGTTTTTGATGGTGCGTAATATCCGATAGCTGTAGTTTCTGTCCCCTTCAAATTGTAATACTACATCGACAATATGCTCCAATAATTTTGGACCGGCGATCGTGCCTTCTTTGGTGATATGCCCGATAATTACCACGGGAATATTACTTTCTTTAGCAAAGCGTTGGAGCTCTGAAGCACACTCCCGAATCTGTGACACACTACCCGGCATGGACTCCAAATGAGGGGAAGAAATCGTCTGTATAGAGTCGATGACCAATAAAGAAGGAACGAGCCTTTTTGCCTGTTTGAGTATTTTGTGGGAGTTAGTGTCCGTATAAATATAACAATTTTCGTGTTGTGGACCAAGGCGGGAGGCGCGAAGTTTGATTTGTTCCTGACTCTCTTCGCCGGATACATACAGTACCTTGCCGGAAAGGTTGAGTGTGAGTTGCAGTAAAAGGGTTGATTTCCCAATGCCCGGAGCACCTCCCAGCAGAATGACAGAGCCCGGGACAATTCCCCCGCCTAAAACCCGATTAAATTCTGAATCATTGGTGGCCGTCCGCCGTACCTGTGACTCTTGAATGTCGGATAATGCAATGGGCACAACAGATTCCCCTTTCATGGAACTATCCTGCCAGCTACTATGTTTTTCTTCCTGAGTGGTGTTTTTGACAATTTTCTCTTCGATGAAGGTATTCCATTCTTCACAGGAGTTACATTTGCCAATCCATTTTGCGGAAGTTGCTCCACAATTGGTACAGGTAAAGACTGTTTTTATTTTTGCCAAAGTGAATTTTTTTATCAAAGATAAGGTAATCTATTAAAAATCTATTGCTTTTGTGCGGACTTCGTTATCTTTGCGCTTTAAATTTTTTAGTGGTGTACTAAATGTAGTGCTAATATTATTGCCACGAAGTAACGCCTCCTGGGTCACAGGCTTATCCCGCATTTGTGAAGGACACACGAATTTTCCTTGGCTTACCAAGAAAAATTCGTGTATTCGTGGCAATTTAAAAGGACCTTTTAGTGACTTCCTCTTTTGAGGCAGCATTACATTTGATGCACTACCAATTTTTTAAATTGTAAATTAGCCATTTTGCATTTTAGAGAGTAGGAAATAAATAAAGTACCTGTTAAAATGGGCAGGTTATTTTTTACCTATTCCTTATATTAAAAAGGAACCAAAGGTTTATTAACCTTATGGTAGAATAAATAAAAATATGAATCAGCCAAAAAGACATTTAATCACTTCGGCATTGCCGTATGCGAATGGTGCATTGCATTTGGGGCACTTAGCGGGGGCTTATTTACCTGCCGATGTATATACGCGATATTTGAGATTGTTGGGCAGGGATGTCGTATGGGTGTGCGGCTCCGATGAACACGGGGCAGCTATAACGATTCGCGCCAAAAAAGAAGGCATTTCTCCCAGAGAAATTATTGATCAATACCACAATCTCAATAAGGATACTTTTGCAAAATTGGGCATATCTTTTGATTATTATCATCGAACGAGTGCGCCTTTGCATTATGAAACGGCGCAGGATTTTTTCCTGAAGTTATATGAGAAAGGCGGTGAGTTTGATGAAGAGGTGTCTAAGCAGTATTACGATGCAGAATTTGACCAGTTTTTGGCGGATCGTTACATTATAGGAACTTGCCCCAAATGCGGCAATGAAGAAGCCTATGGGGATCAATGCGAAAATTGTGGTTCGGATCTCTCTCCATTGGAGTTGGTCAACCCTATTTCGACGCTAAGTGGGAAAACACCGGAGTTGAAAGAGACCAAACATTGGTTCTTCCGCTTGGATAAACACGAAAAGTGGCTAAAAGAATGGATCAAATATGGTACTTTAGAAGGCGTAGAACACCACGATGCCAAAAAATGGAAAAAACACGTAATTGGGCAGTGTCTTTCCTGGTTGGATAACGGATTGCACCCAAGGTCAATTACCCGGGATTTGGATTGGGGTATTCCCGTGCCATTGGAAGGAGCAGAAGGTAAGGTATTATACGTTTGGTTTGATGCGCCAATTGGATATATTTCTTCCACCAGACAATGGGCAAAGGAAAACGATCGGGATTGGGAAGTATATTGGAAGTCGGAGGATACCGAAATTATTAATTTTATTGGAAAGGATAATATCGTCTTTCACTGTATCGTCTTTCCTGCTATATTGAAAGCCTATGGTGGTTATCAGTTGCCCAAAAATGTACCGGCAAATCAGTTTTTGAACTTTGAAGGAAGAAAATTTTCCAAATCAAAAAACTGGGGAATCGAGCAGCATGAGTATTTGAAGGATTTTAAAGATTTTCCAAATAAAGAAGATGCACTTCGTTTTGCGTTGCTGCGTAACCTTCCCGAAAATAAAGACAGTGATTTTAAATGGGATGATTTTGTGGATGCACACGACAAAGACCTCGCCGATAATTTGGGTAATTTTGTAAATAGAGTGTTGGTTTTAACCAATAAATACTACGAAGGGGTTGTTCCTGAAGTGGGGGCGGATGCTTTC
>CAZNCI010000022.1:0-24709 GCA_964571475.1 uncultured Saprospiraceae bacterium
AATTTTCATTTTCATTTTCATTTTGATTCCTATTTTCATTTTGATTCCTATTTTCATTTTGATTCCTATTTTGATTTTGATTCCTATTTTGATTTTGATTCCAACATTCGTCAGGCTAAGCAGCGTGGTCATTATAGTCATTCCGCTCTGCCCAGTTTTCCGTCAGGTATTCGACAAATTCAATTTCATTGCCGTCAGGATCCGCAAAATATTCCCTAATTCGACTGGGCTCTTCCTGTCTGGGGTAAGTTTTCCTGTAGCCCTTGGCTGAAAGTCGCCCGGCGATAGCGTTCACATCACCAACGACAAACCCAATATGATTAAAGCCATTTTTGTCGTAATTTAAATTTCTAACCTGCAAAGTCTCCGGTACTTGAGAAAGTGCTACATAAGTATCCTTTGTACCGAGGTGCAACCATCTTTTAAAACCACCCTCAACAGCTTCCGCTCCTCCTCCTCTTATCTTAAAAGCAGGAAAGGCTGTTTGATAAAATGCAACCGTTGCGTCTAAATCAGAAACGGTGATGTTCGCATGCTCCAAATATACTTTATTGTTCATATCATTATGTTTTTATAATTCGTCACAAAAATAACACCATTATTATCATAAGTCAAATCAATAATATTTACCTTTGCATCAATAAAATCTATAATCATGATAACCTTTGTACAATTAGAATACATTATAGCACTCGATACTTACCGGCATTTTCATACTGCTGCTGATAAATGTTTCGTCACCCAGCCTACGCTTAGTATGCAGGTCAAAAAACTAGAATCAGACCTTGGTTTATTGCTATTTGACAGAAGTCAACAACCCGTAAAACCCACCAAAGCCGGCACAAAAATCATCGAACAGGCCAGAATTTTGCTCCGACAAAGAGATAAGATACAAGACATCATTCAAGAACAAAAAAAATCAATTGAAGGAACGGTTAAAATCGGCATTATCCCATCATTAGCCCCCTACCTTTTGCCACTATTCATCGGCAATCTGACTCAAAACAACCCATTGCTCAAGGTAGAAATACAGGAGCTCATCACAGAAAAAATCGAAGAACAATTATTAAACGACCAATTAGACATTGGTATATTAGTGACCCCTCTTCGCAATAAAAAAATCGAAGAACAACCCATTTTTTATGAAGAAATTTTGGTTTATCCCAATAAAAATCACGCATTTGCGAAGCGAAAAAGTATTCAGACCTCTGAAATATCACTCCCGGATGTCTGGTTGCTCAATCATGGACACTGTTTCAGCCATCAGGTACTCAATTTGTGCCAAACAAAAGAAGAACAATCCAACCTCCCCTTCTTATACAAAAGTGGCTCATTAGAAACACTGAAAAATCTGGTGGACAAAGAAGGCAGCTTCACCTTATTACCCGCATTAGCCGTCGATTCGTCCATGCAGGACAGGGTCATTCATTTTCAAGACATCATGCCCTTGCGCGAAGTAAGCCTGGTCTATGCCCGCTCCTTCTCAAAAACACAAATTTTAAAGACACTAAAATCCGAAATCACCCAAGCCATTCCCAAAGAAATGCTCAACAAAAATCGTGGAACCATCGTAGAATGGAAATAAGGCTACTGCCGAATAAGAACAGTACATTAGACACTAAAAAAAACTAAAGCATCAACAATATAAAACTTATCAAAATAGTTTATTAAATTTGCAACCCTTTCTATTAATACACAGGCAAAATATAACGACTGACAATATGGATCAACAACGAGCAAAAACATTACTAAAGAAGATTAATAATTTAATGGCAAGCCTAAGCGAAGACGACACCGTCTCCTCTATCGAAAAGGATTTATTGCTTAGTTATACCAGACAATTCTATGATGCCATCATTAATGATAATACCACAGCTATATCGACGCCCCCTAAAAGGGTAACAAAAGTTAGCCCACCTGCTCCTAAAAAGGTAAAAAAAGAAGCGCCTTACACCCCTCCAAGAGTGGTTGAAATCCCAGCATCCATTAAAGAATTGGAAAAAGAGGTCAAAACGGCCCCCATCGTCAAACAAACGCCTCCTGCACCAAAAGCTCCGAAACCAACACCTCCGCCTCCACCACCTGCCACCAAACCTCTTGCCGCAAAATTCAAGAAATTATTTATCTTCAAAGAACCTAAAGAGTTATCGGAACGGCTCAGCCAGTCACCCATCAAAGATTTGACTAAAGCACTCGCCATCAATGACCGTTTATTATACGTCAGTCAATTATTTGACAACCAGCAAACAAACTTCACTGTAGCACTCAACCACCTGAATCAATTAAATTCTTATGACGAAGCCGTCTCCTATTTGAGCACCTTTGCGGAAGAAAATGACTGGACAGATGAAGAAAAAATTGATACGGCCACTTCTTTTGCCAAGCTCGTAAAAAGACGATATAAATAATTCAAAAAATATTGTCATCTTTTATGTGTTTTTCTATGGAATTAGACGAAAATTGTGTATAATTGCTTTCTTATTTCAAAAAGTAATTATTTATGAAAAAAATCGCAGTACTTACATCTGGAGGAGACTCGCCGGGAATGAACGCATGTATCAGAGCAGTTGTAAGAACAGCTCTACGGAATAAAATTCAAGTCTATGGTATCAAACGAGGTTATCAGGGTGCAATAGACGGTGATTTCATAAAAATGAAATCGAGCATGGTCAGCAATATCATCCAACTGGGTGGCACTATTCTCCAATCAGAAAGAAGCAAAGAATTTAAAACAAAGGAAGGCAGGCAAAAGGCCTACCAACAGCTTAAATCAAAAGGAATTGAAGGGCTGGTCGTCATTGGCGGAGACGGCACATTCACCGGAGCGCAGGTTTTCACCAAAGAATACCGCGACCTCCCAATTGTTGGCTGTCCGGGCACTATTGACAATGACCTTTATGGAACTGACTTCACCATTGGTTACGATACCGCCATCAACACTGCCATGGAGGCTATCGACAAAATCAAAGATACAGCGAATGCCCATAATCGTCTATTTGTCGTAGAGGTGATGGGGCGAGATGCCGGTTTTATAGCGCTACGCACGGCTATTGCGACCGGGTCAGAGGCCGTATTGATTCCTGAAAGTAAGACGGACTACGCCGAATTATTCGACACGCTCAAGAAAAATTTAAAAAAGAAAAAGCGCTCGGGCATTATCATCGTAGCGGAAGGAGATGAGTCAGGAGGAGCCTATCAGGTCGCCAAGGAAGTACAAGATCATTTCGAGAATTATGAGATCAGAGTCACCGTACTTGGTCATGTACAAAGAGGCGGTCGCCCCACCTGTATGGAACGCGTAAATGCCAGTCGGATGGGCAGAGGGGCGGTTGAGTCCTTAATTGAAGGGACAAGCGGTGTCATGATCGGTATTGTCCACAACAAAATCAGCTACACCCCATTTGAACACGCCATCAAATACACCAGAACCATCAATCCTATGCTATTAGATATGGTCCATGTATTAAGTTAAATGAGGTATTGCTAGAAGGGAAATTGATCAGATTAAAAATTATTTGGGCGTTCCCCTTCGGGTCGGGTCATTCATGGGTACCGTCACGCTCAAAAGCGTGACCCACGCTATGGCGTGGCCATTACTACCCCTTACGCAAAACACGATTTACTCCCAGAAATCAACGGCAAAAAGAGTGCATTTCATTTTGTCGTGCCTCCTCATTGTGCGCCTTTTATTCCTGAATCAAACCTAGTTTACTTCCTAACAAATAGGTTCGAAAATTGCCATCCCACGCGACAAAGCGAAAATCACCCAGTGCAAAATGAACTAATCCCGGAAAGAATGGTTTTTATAAAAAAGACATTACACTTTTGAAAATATCACAACATCTAACGCGAAGTTTATCCTTTCCACTCAAATTAATCGCAACTATCTGGGTGATTCATCTATTTCAATTTATTACCGGTATCCGTTTAGGTCAAAGCTTGGGACTCTTACCGGGTTCTATCCCGGGGTTAAAAGGTATTCTTTTTTCGCCTCTACTTCATTCACAGAATGGATGGGGGCATATTTTATCCAATACTCCGCCTTTGTTTGTGCTCACCTCTATGCTGCTTTTTTTCTACCCAAGGGTAGGTCAAAAGGCCTTTTGGACCATCTATTTATTAGCAGGTGCCTTATTATGGGTATTCGGCATCTTTACCCGAATTGGACACTATGATTACCACATTGGAGCAAGTGGTGTCATTTATGGATTGGTTGCCTTTATTTTTTGGTCAGGCATCTTTAGAAAAAATGTCAAATCCATCGCATTGGCATTGCTCGTCTTATTCTTCTACGGCTCTTTATTCTTTGGGATACTGCCCGGGCAAACAGGCGTCTCCTGGGAAGGACACCTCATGGGGGCACTTGCCGGTATTCTAACGGCTTTTTGGTTCAAATCAAGCATCGAAGACGATGAAAAAAAAGAAATTCCCTCTTGGGACAGAGAAGAGCAAACTCCCCCCAGACACTTCTTTCAGGAAGATGTTTTCACCAAAAGAAAAGAAGAGCGGCAAAATGATCCACTTGACCCCAACAACCTGCCCAAATGGTTGCAATAAAGCTATAAAAAAGTCTTTCTTTTCATAGAAAAGAATACCAAATAATACCAATCAGGCAACAATCATCGTTTAAAGGGCGTCTAACAAACAGAACCTCTACCCGTAACATTATTTAATCCTTGAACATGAGGTTATTCATCCTTCTTTCCCTTTGGTTACTCCCGACGGTAATCTTCTCTCAAAGTTGTGGGCTTTTTGACACCATTCCCATTCCAGCAGGTAATCAGGGAGACATCATCATACCAATCACGGACTATTTCAACAACGACCTGTCCGATCCATTACAGGGATTATGCGGAGTAGAAATAAACTTTGTCCACAATTTTAGTGAGAATCTGGAAATCAGCCTGACCTCTCCTTCCGGACAAAGCATCGACCTGATTGGTCCCAACACCAACGACCCTACGGCTTTTACGTTTTTAGCCAAATGGAAAATAACGTTTGTCCCGTGTAATGAAACCGCCTTTCCCGACCCCGGCTACCTCGCCCAATGGAATAATAACCAACCCAATAACTTCGTAAATGGAGGACAATATAGTGGATCTTACTACCCCTTTAATGGCTGTCTCGAAACCTTCAATACTGGTCCCGTTAATGGTGACTGGGTGATTCACTTTACCAACCAACCGACCTACTTTGGTGCATTCACCTATATCCGGCTTATCTTTTGTGATAACCGGGGGGTGGATTGTTGTTTTGCTGATCCGGGATTATTTACAAATAAAGAAATTATCAGTTGTCAGGGAGACTCTTCCTTACTCATTGAGCCCGAAATTATCTTTGAGACCATAGCTCCTGATACGGCCATTTATGACTATACTTACACCATTGCACAGGATAGCCTGCTAATCGCTTACGAATCTTCCATCAACTTAATCAATTATCCTTCCGGGCAATATCAGATTTGCGGACTAAGCTATAAAATTGAAGACCTGTCACTCCTTCCTTCTCTGGATGGAACACTGAGGATTGATACACTTTACAACAGGCTGAATAGCTTCACATCCCCATTTTGTGGACAACTAAGCGATAGCTGTATCCTCGTAAACATCGCACCTCCCATTCCCCCTACCGATATTTCCTTTGACTTATGTCAGGGAGACACCATTGTCATGGGAGATAGCCTATTGACAACAAATGGACTACATCCCATTCATTTATTATCTGAAATCGGTTGCGATAGTTTGGTCAATGTAAACATCAATCTATTACCGATTCCATTCGTTCAGCTTGATTCGACTATTTGCCGGGGAGATACAGCACAAATTGGTCTTCATAAATACTACAATAGTGGCATTTATCAAGATACCCTTAACACGAGTTATCTTCAATGCGACAGCATCGTACAACTGAATTTAACCGTTTTGGAACCCATTTTCACGACAACAGACACAACGATTTGTCAGGGAAGTAGTTACTCCGTAGGAGATAGTACTTATTATGCGGCAGGTACTTATGAAATTCTGCTTGCCAGCCATCAAGGCTGTGATAGCACCGTTATATTAAACCTTGAAATACTGGATCCTGTTGCTATTATTTCCACTCCGGACACCCTCAATTGCAACCAGCCAACCATCACCTTATCTGCTGCGGAGTCTTCCCCTGCGAATTTGACTTTCCTATGGAAAAACAACCTCAATGAAATCCTGGGTACTACCGAAACCATTCCTGTCTCAGCAACAGGTCAATACCAACTAACCATTGGAGCAATGGCTAATAATATCCAATGCGTTGCCAGCGATACCATTATTGTTTATGATAACTTTGATACGCCCATTTCCGATGCCGGGCTTAAGGACACCATTACCTGTACCCTCTCCGAGCTTACACTAGGCGGGAATAACACCACCCAGGGGGATAGCATACAATTCCAATGGATAGCACTTTCAGGTAATATCACAGGCGACCCAAACATATTGTTCACTACGGTAAATGAACCGGGAGAATATCAATTAACAACAACCAATAGCAAAAGCGGATG
This sequence comes from uncultured Saprospiraceae bacterium, assembly GCA_964571475.1. GTDB lineage: Bacteria > Bacteroidota > Bacteroidia > Chitinophagales > Saprospiraceae > JALVDO01. The sequence goes on from CAZNCI010000022.1 coordinate 6,539, forward strand.
TTTTAGCCAAGACAGCGTTAAAATTGCCATAGACACTATTTCTCCAACGTTACACCTTCAGGACAACCTTCCCTTAAATTGTCAAAACAGATTAGACACCATTTTTACAACGGGTGCTTCTTCCGGAGCTGACTTTAGTTATCATTGGACTTCTTCGGACTGTGGTATCGACATTGTAAATCAAAGCTTTTTAGAAGTCAACTGTGCAGGAAAGTACTTTCTTTCCATTGATAATAGCCAAAACGGCTGCCGCCAAATAGACTCAATTGAAGTAATGATTGATACCATTTCACCCTCGGTTATCATTCCGCTTCCGGATACACTCACCTGCTCCCGGCAGTCAGTCCTGATAGATGCCTCCAACACCTCACCTATTAACACCCTTTACAATTGGCAGGGACCTGGTTTAACCGGTACAATAACAACGCCTTCCATTGAAGTCAACATCAATGGCGATTACCAACTCATTATTGAAAACAACTCAAATTTCTGCAAAGACACTTCAACTATTACCGTCGAAATCGACACCATATCTCCCCTCTCGGATGCGGGCATCAATCAATCGATCACCTGCTATCAACCGACGGTCACGATAGGTGGTGGACAGACCTCTACCGGTTCTGAGTTTCAATATGTATGGACAACTTTTGATAGTCAAATCACCGGTCAAAGTGACTTAATCACCTTACAAACTGACACCTCCGGCACCTTCCTTCTGGAGGTCATCAACACGAATAACGGATGCCGGGACACAACAGATGTTCAGGTATTTTTGGATAATGAGCCGCCCTATGTCAACGCGGGGAATCCAATGGAGTTCAACTGTGGTGACAACCAATTAACCCTTCAGGGAGCGGTTGACATTTCACTGCCCAATCTTCAATCCAGTTGGTCGGGCCCCTGCCTTCTCACACCAAACGACCAACTAACGGTTGACATAGAATGTGCTGGCACCTACTATTTAGAGGCATTCAATGAAGATAATGGATGTACCAATATTGACTCCGTTATCATCGGTGTAAACCCCGCTGCTTTATTTGCAATCTTACCAGATACGACCTATATTTCCTGCGAAACAGGAGAAGCAGTTATTGAAGGAGGTAATTCCTCCCTCGCCATCCTCGACTGGCAACACGATGGACAGCCAATTAACCTAATGGGATTAACACCCACCGTAACAGAGCCGGGCATTTATGAGCTGACGGTAAGTAACCTTCCTGGAACCTGTGTTGATAGCGACCAGACACTTGTCATCTTTGATTGTTCGATCGAAACAACGCTTGATGCAACACCCAATCCACTAGATTGTGAAACCGCATTGACGACCATCCATACAAGCAGTTTACCGGCAAGTGATTTTTATGATTACCAATGGCTGGGCGACTGTATCCTAAATGGACAGGGAAGTCCCTCAATTGAAGTATTTTGTGAAGGCACCTATACCCTCATTGTCACCAACACCAATACCCAAATTGCCGATACTTTAGAAGTAAACATCGTCAAAAATGATATTACGCCAATCGCCGAAGCCGGATTATCAGACACCATCACCTGCATTCATCCAATTGCGCAACTCGATGCTTCCCTCTCTGCTCAAGGGGCAGATATTTTATATTTCTGGACAGATAATTCAACGGGAGATACGATAAGCACCCAATTGATCCTTCCGAATATCACTACCCCAGGATCCTATTTAATAGAAGTAATTGATACGAGTAACCATTGCAAGACCTTCGACTTTGCACAGGTATTTCTAAATAATAGCGACATAACCCTTGCTTTTGGCTCTAACATCATTCCATGTGAATTAGACTCCTTTCCATTGCAGGTATTTGCTGCTCCGGCTTCTGATTTTTACACTTATGACTGGCAGGGACCTTCTTTTTTCAGCCCAAGTGATAGTGCTTCTATTCTGGTTGATTCTATTGGAACCTATACGGTACTGGCGACTAATACAAGTTCCGGATGCACCCAGACCGGCTCAACAACAGTTTCAAGACAGGAGTGCATCCCCTGTATCCAAATTTTGACGCCGGATACCATCACCTGTTTACGGGAAAGCATCAATTTGGAATTGGCGTTTTGTGAATCATGCGAAGGCTGTATCACTCAGTGGTCAACGGTGGATGGCAACATCATTTCCGGTGCAACAACAACAATGCCACTCGTCGATCAGGCAGGAACTTATGAAGTCATCACAACGGATACATTGGGATTTAGTACAACAGCTTCCGTTATTGTCACAGAAGATGTAAGCCCCCCCATCATTGATTTAACACCCGATCCCCAATACCTCACCTGCTTAGTTGATTCGATTAAAATAGGTATTGATGAACATATAAATGAATCCTATCAATGGTCGATTATAGATGGAGGCAATATTTTATCGCCAACAGATGCGCCAAATATCTGGGTCAATACCGATGGAGCTTATGGATTAGCCGTGACCAACCAAAGCAACGGTTGTCTGGCAAAAGATACACTAATCGTCAGTTATGACACCCTGCGTCCAATTGCAAACGCAGGCAACGAACAATACAAAACCTGCGATGTGCAATTTGTTATTCTGGATGGCGCTGCCTCAAGTCAGGGAGCCGGGATCAGTTACCAGTGGACATCCGAACAAGGTCAGACCTGTTTACAGGGAGATACGACAATCAGTCCCATTGTTTTAGGTTGCGGCGGCAACTATTTACTTACCGTCACCAATAATTTAAATGGCTGTCGGGACACCTCCTCCGTTGAAGTCATTCTCGCTGATGACATACCAGTAATCAACCCAATAGACAATGTTAAATTAACCTGCGACAGTGCCAGTATAAATGTCATGGGAAACAGCCCGGACAATGTAGGCTTCACCTATCAATGGTGCGAAATAGCAAATAATGTAATCGTTCCAAACAGCTGCCAAAACACTCTGGAGTACAATATAGACCATATTGGAAATTATCAATTTGAAATAACCAATACGAACACTGGCTGCCAAAATAAAATCACCATTAATGCAACAATGGACACCCTCGCCCCGGATATAGTGCTGGCAGCCTACGATACGATCTATTGCAACCAGACCTCTATTCAGCTAACAGCTGGCTACCAACCCAACAATCTAACAACAGACATAATATGGAGCAATTCCGAAGGTTTTACCATTGAAAATGCCAACTCCCTCTCCCCGACTATTTTTGACGCCTCCACTTATTATTTAAGTATTGAAAATACAGAAAATGGATGCACGAGCATTGACAGCCTAATCGTGATAGCAGATGATGCTACGCCAGTAATTAGTGCAGGAATAGACACCCTCCTCAACTGTTATCATCCGCAAATCACCCTGAATGGGAGTGTCCAAATCAATACGACTAATTATTCCATAGAATGGGGAAGCCTCGAAAACAACCCCATTTCGACCCCGAATATACTTTCGCCCCTTATTCAAAATGAAGGAAACTACACTTTTAAAGTCATCAATTTAGACAATAATTGTTCGAGTATTGACACCGTTTTGGTCACAAAAGACCTCGCTCCTCCTACGGCACTCATAGCAGGAAGCGATACCATTCAATTAAATTGCATCAAACAGGAGGCTTTGCTGGATGGCGCTCTTTCTTTCTCCGAAGACAACCATGAAATTTCCTACAATTGGCAGGCAACAAATGGGGGGTATTTTTCCGGCTCGGCGTTTGACTCAAGCATCCTTGCCTTACAAACAGGTGATTACACATTGACGATCACCGACCAGGAGAATGGCTGCATGGATACCGTCCTGTTTAGTCTGACGACAGATCAAACCTACCCTGAAATTAATTACGATATATCAGACTCCATCACCTGTAAAAACGAACAGGTCACCATTGATGCATCTGCATCCTCACAGGGAAGTGATTTTACCAATACGTGGCTAGATCAGGATGGCGTAGAGATTCAATCTGACAACTTAGTACTCCAGGTGGGAACAACAGGTCCGTTTCAATTAGCAATAAGCAACATCAACAACGGCTGTAAAACCATCGAAAACGATATAATAATACCCCAAAACACCGAAAAGCCAACAGCCCTAATTTTAGAACCTGCCACTATTAACTGTGAGCAAATGGAAGTTTTATTGGATGGGAGCGCTTCATTACCTGCGAATCAGATAGATTATTTATGGTCAACCACAAACGGAAGTATCCTCGCAAGCCAAACAGCAGCGCTCGCCACAGCCGGAAGTGAAGGCATTTACCAATTAATTGTCACCGATCAATTAAATGGCTGCATGGACACCGTAACAACTCATGTAATCGAAGAAGCAACACTTATTCAGGGAATTAATTTCGAACTTGATAGCCTGAGCTGCCAGAGTATCAATCAAACCACTACCATTCATTTACAGGAAGTAATCGGAGGCACACCTCCCTTCTCGATACAAATTGACAACATAGACGTTCAGGAAAACACCAGCTTCCAAAACCTAAGCATCGGTTCACACAGCATCGCGATTGAAGATGCCAACGGTTGTAACTGGAATGATACTTTTACCGTAAATGAAGCCGAAGAACTTATACTTGATCTCGGCGCAGACATTACCTTAGAACTGGGAGACAGCCTCACATTAGTGGCTCAGGTCAATAGAGATTATTTAGATTCAATCGTATGGACGCCCAAGGAGCTTTTCCCAATCAATACAGGTCTTTTAGAACAGACAGTAGCCCCAGACATCACCACAGCCTATCACATTTGGGTAATGGACACAAATGGCTGTACCAGTCAAGATGTTATTATCATTAATGTAATCAAACCACGGAAATATTTCATCCCGAATGCCTTCAGCCCAAATGGCGATGGCCATAATGACCTGGCGCAAATATTCGGTGGAAAGGAAGTAGAACAAATTCTATTTTTCAAAATTTTTGACCGCTGGGGGAATATGGTATTTAATGCAGAGCATTTTCCTCCTAACAGTCCACAATATGGCTGGGATGGCACATTGGATGGCAAAAAATTAAACCCCGCAGTCTTTGTCTATGAAGTGAAGATTAAATTCATAGATGGATGGGAAGAATTTAAGACTGGTGAAATAATTTTAATCAGATAAACGTTAGTATATTCTCTCTTTTAAAATCAATTCCATTAGCGTAAATATTTCGTTTTTCGTTAATTTACGTAAATATTTCGTTCCGAAAGCACCTTTCCTTCTGACTTGATTTTTCTTACCGTTCCGATTCAGCATTGATAATCAACGCATTATACGGCATTTTATTTCAACACCTCCTGCCCTAAAAAGTTGGTCCAATTTTTTCATATATACAAGCATATACAGAAGGTATATAAGTTTAACTTTGAAACCAATAGAAAATTAAGAAATAGTACATTGCCAAATTTGAAGTTGGCTAATCGCCTTATTTACCGTTAATTTTTGCAGAGAAAACGGAGAGAGAGGGGGCGGATAAAACCGCCCCTATTTTTTTTAAGCAATGTACAAAAGAGAATACTACACACAGTAACAAACACATACCAATACTTACACCCCCCCCCCTGACAGTAAGTTAGCTTTTACAAAAGTAAAAGTAAAGATATATTACATGAGGGTCATTAAAATAATACCGAAACGTTAATTAATTAATGTCTCGGTATTTTTTTGTCTTTTATTAAGGTACTTCACAAAATACTACTTACTTAATATGAGATTTCAAGTCCCCCAAAAAACCTTTCAATTCCACTAATTTCTCAATCACCAACAATTTTTCCTTATTGGCATTTTTTTGGCGTTTTATTTCCTTCTTCGCTCCATCAAGTGTAAAACCTCTTTCTTTGAGTAAATGATAAATTTGTTTTAATTGGGCAATATTATCCTTGGTAAAACGCCTTTCCCCCTTACTATTTTTATGTGGTTTCAATATATCAAACGCTCCTTCCCAAAATCGGATTTGAGATTTTGAGATTTCAAACATATCAGCCACTTCGCTAATACTGTAATAACGTTTTAAATCTTCTGAATTTTCATCAAAAATAGGTATTTGAGCCATCCTACTGCAATATTTTAATCATGATTAGAAACAAGTCTGACAACTTGCTCAAGTCCTTGGAGACAAATATACCAAATAAAAAGCGAAAAATACTATCCATGTGGCCTTCTTTTAGCAAAGCGAAAAAAAACCGTCTTATAAAGGACAATTTATAAACCAAAAAAAAAGTATCTTTGCACCCACAAAATTTTATTTATGAGTTATTTGGACACAACAAAAAATGTTTATAAAGAGGCAGCCTTAACACCGGACGTAGGGCTTTGCTGCACGACAACCCCCATCTGGCAACTTCCAGAATTGGATATTCCGACCAAGATGTTAGAGATGAATTACGGCTGTGGCAGTACCGTTCATCCACGCGACTTATCGCACAGCCCAACCGTTTTATACCTAGGGGTTGGAGGAGGAATGGAGCTACTTCAATTTGCCTATTTTAGTCGTCAAAAAGGAAAAACGATTGGCGTAGATGTTGTCGATGAAATGATGGCGGCTTGTCGCGAAAATTTCAAAGAGGCGCAAAAACTCAACCCTTGGTTTAAAAGTGAATTCGTGGAATTAAGAAAGGGGAACGCACTCAACCTACCCGTTGAAGACAATAGCATTGATGTGGTTGCACAAAATTGTTTGTTCAACATTTTCAAAGCTGAAGACTTGAAAAAAGCTTTTTCTGAAGTTTTCAGGGTCTTAAAACCACATGGAAGACTGGTTATGTCAGACCCAACCTGCGAACAAATAATGTCCGAAGAGTTAAAAGAAGATGAACGACTTAGAGCCTTGTGCCTAACGGGCTCACTTCCACTCAGGCAATACCTTAAAATGATTACAGATGCAGGATTTGGCACTATCGAGATCAGAGCAAGACGTCCTTACCGCATCCTTGACACAGCCCACTACGCTACGGATGAAAACTTATTCATTGAAAGTGTCGAAGTCTGTGCCATCAAAGATCCAATACCGGATGATGGACCATGTATTTTCACTGGAAAAACAGCGATTTATTATGGCAGTGAAGAATATTTTGATGATCAAAAAGGGCACGTCATGCTTCAAAACCAACCACTGGCGATCTGTGACAAAACGGCAGGAGACCTGGCAGCTTTAAACAGAAACGATATTTTCATTTCAGAATCAACCTTCTTCTATGATGGTGGTGGCTGTTGCTAAAAAAATATACCTTAATGATAAAAATTGGTTTGATTTCTGATACGCATAGCCATTTGGATGCACAAATCCTTGAAGCCTTTAAAGATTGTGACGAAATTTGGCATGCTGGAGATATTGGCGATCCAAAGGTACTCGATCAATTGGAAGCATTCAAACCAACTAAGTCCGTTTATGGCAATATTGATGAAGCCGTATTAAGACACCGCATTCCGGAGCATTTAAGGTTTAATTGCGAGGGTTTGGAGGTATGGATAACTCATATTGGTGGTTATCCAGGCAGATATGACAAAAGGGTCCGCTCAGAAATCCGCTCCAATCCCCCCAATTTATTCATCACAGGTCATTCTCATATTCTAAAAGTAATGCCCGATAAAAAATTAGACTTATTACACATGAATCCAGGTGCCGCCGGGCATCATGGTTTCCATTCAGTAAGAACCTTATTACGGTTTAACATCCATGAAAAAAAAATAAGCCAGGTAGAAGTAATCGAACTGGGCAGAAGAGGAGCTATTCTTTAAGGAATGCTTTTTTTCGCTTATCCTTATCTATATGCCTTTGATAATACGATTGGTATAAGGCTGCTTGCTCCTCTGCATTCATAGGACATTGCGTTGTGTACATATCCTTGGAAAGTCGTTGCCTAAGTGCCTCATACAGGGTAACAGCACAAGCGACCGATATATTCAAACTCTGCACCATTCCCATTTGAGGAATAATAAAATTACCATCAGAATGTGCCAACGCTTCACTGGAAACACCTGCGTGCTCATTACCAAAAAGCAAAGCAATGGATTGGGTCATATCAATGTCATAAATAGACTTTGCCGCTGCATCAAGGTGAGTGGCTAATACTACGTCATAATGCTGCCTCACGTGCTTAAAACACGCTTCCACGTTATCGTATAAATGCACATCCACCCAACGATGAGCACCTGAAGCTGATTTCACTCCAAGGTGAATATTCTTAACAGAAAGCCCCGCTTCAGAGTACAAAACAAAGACCTCCTTTATGCCAACAGAATCACAGGTTCGCAACACGGCACCAATATTATGAGGATCATGGACATTTTCCAAAATAACCGTCAAATTCGGTTGCCTTCTAGCAGCCACTTCGCGAAATTTAGCTTCCCTTTCCGGAGTCAACATCTATTTATTCGCTTTTTGAAATTGATAATCTTCAAACTTCAGGATATTCAAAAATTTATTTTCAAAATGATCAATTTGATAGAAATCAACCCCAGCAGAATTATTATACAACACCTGTTTGAAATCATATTTGGTCAATAAGTGTTGCGCTGGATTCTGAGGCAGATAATATTGAAATTTAGTTCCATATTTATATAACATCCTACCAAAATACAACATCACATCATAGCCTAAAAGTGCTTCCTGCCTTGGCAATGTACCATATTTCTCAAAATAATCCCGCTTAAATTTCTTCACCTCATCAGAAGCTAAATCGACAAAGGCGGCAGAAGAAATATGCACTTTTAGTTTTTCGTAATAACTGTAATCAATTTTATCAAACTGCATCCACTGTGGCATACCATAAACAACAATATCATTATAATCCTGTCTGGAATCATCGATCTTCCTCAATAAGGAATAAACGAAAGATTCCGACCACAAAGGAATGATAAATACAGTAGTATCCGATAATTCAATAAACGGCAATAAATCCATGTCCTTTAATTCTGCAGATTCAGAATCCGCAATAATCAACTCCTGCAACATGATGGTATCCTCCTTGCCAACCCGCTTGATGTATTCATCATAAAAATACTTCAACCGCGCCTTTTCATTCGGGTTTGCCTTGGCAACCAAAACGATATCCTTAGGATCATAATGATCCAGTACATCATTCATGATCGCCTCGCAATGAGATTTCAAGGTTGGGTTCACCTGAATATAATTAGGATTTTTTTCCGTAATCTGAGAACTGGTACCCTGTGGTGAAACCATGGTTATATCCTGATCCATAGCAAATTTCGCCATTTGCACTATATTGTCTTTTCGGTAAGGACCAATGATTAAATTTGCATTCCTAATATCACTTTCAGCCCGCAATAAAGAAGCGACATTAGAGGAGGAAGCACGGGTATCAAAAACCGAAACATTCATACTAACACCCTCTGCCTCCAAAACATCTAACGCCATTTTAGTCCCCGCGTAATAATTAACAGCCCAAAGGGAATTTTCGTACAATTCGGAGGATGTCTCATTAAATTTTTGTCCTAAGAACGGCAAGGTCAATACGACATTATAAGAAGATAGAATTTCAGAACCGATATCATCGACATTTAAGACATCTGTCGCATTAACAACATCTGTCATCCCTATTTCGGAAGTAATTGGAGGAGATTTGGAAGTGGAGACTTCCCTCCAAACAATGGTGTCCATTTTTTCCACTGGAAAATCCTCGATAACCACATACTCCCCGGTCTCCGGATCGAGCACGCGCCGTCCCGGAATGGGAGTTAATACATCCTTGGTCGTCACAGGTTCTTCCTTATCCTGAATTTTTTTAAATAACTCACAGGAAGAAAGTGAAGTTAAAAACAAGAGCAATAAAAACAAAGCTTTACTCCCATTCGATAGTTGACGGTGGTTTGGTACTAATATCATATACTACGCGATTTATTCCTTTAACATTATTTATTATTTCTGTCGATACTTTAGCCAAAAAATCATAGGGTAAATGACTCCATTCGGCAGTCATTCCATCTACTGAAGTCACGGCTCTCAGCACTACTGTCTGTTCGTAAGTTCGTTCATCCCCCATCACTCCAACCGACTGAACGGGGAGCAAAACGGTTAAAGCCTGCCAAACATCGTGGTAAATATCGGCTTTTTTTAGATTATCTATAAAAATATAATCAGCTTCTTGCAAAATTTTCACTTTTTCGGCGGTTACTTCTCCCAAAATACGTATTCCGAGTCCAGGACCAGGAAAAGGATGACGCTCCAAAATGTGGGCTGGCACCTCGACTTCTCGCCCAACTTTACGCACCTCATCCTTAAATAACATCCGAAGGGGTTCTACGATCTTTAACCGCAATTTATCCGGCAAACCTCCTACATTATGATGTGATTTGATGGTAACAGAAGGACCTGTAACTGATACAGACTCGATGACATCCGGGTAAATTGTCCCTTGAGCCAACCACTTTATTTCCGGGTGTTTGATAGATGCTTCTTCAAATACCTCAATAAAGACCCGACCGATTGCTTTTCTCTTTTTTTCGGGATCAGTCAATCCTTCCAATGCTGTCCAAAATTGCTCTTTAGCATCTATGCCAACGACATTCAGTCCCATACCATGGTAGGATTCTAATACCTCCTCAAATTCCCCTTTCCTCAACAAACCATTATCAATAAAAAAACACAATAATTGGTCACCAATAGCTTTTTTCAATAACATGGCGGCAACACTTGAATCAACGCCTCCTGAAAGTCCTAATAATACCTTATCTCTTCCGATCTGCTCTTTCAGGCGACGAACGGTATCATCTACAAAAGCAGCAGGTGTCCATTGTGCATGGCAGCCGGCTATGTTTTTCAAAAAATTATCAATCATTCTTTGCCCGCCCAGAGAATGAGTTACTTCCGGATGAAACTGAACACAATATACTGGCTGCGCATAAGTCTCCTCCTTTGATTTATAGGCGGCAACTTCAACATTATCCGTTCCTGCAATTAGTTCAAATCCCTTTGGAATTTTCTTAATTGTATCGGCATGCGACATCCAAACCTGTTGTTCTTCATCCGTATCAATCCCTTCAAAGAGGGGGTTATTTACAGCAGAGATAATCAATTTTGACTTCCCATATTCTCTATTGTCAGAGGGCTCTACCTCACCGCCAATATGTTGTGCGATATACTGAGCGCCATAACAAACAGCCAATACGGGTTTTTGCCCCAAAACCTTCGTTAAATCAAATTTAGGGGATTTAGGGTCACGCACCGATGCCGGGCTTCCCGAAAGGATAACAGCCTTGACGGTTTCATCCAATGTCACCTCTTTATCAAAGGGAAAGATCTCACAATAAACCCCTGTTTCACGGACTCTTCTTGCGATCAACTGGGTATATTGAGACCCAAAATCAAAAATAATTACTTTCTCTGTCATTGTACTAAACTACTACTTTAAAGCATAAAATAAGCGACTGAAGTCTCAATCGCTTATTTTGTTTTTATTGTATTATCGAACAAAGAGCAAAAACTCCACCCTTCTATTCTTTTCTCTTCCTGCTTTATTCATATTATCAGCGATAGGGACAGCCTCCCCATAACCTTTATAAGTCATTCGTTGCTCACTAATACCTTTGCTACTTAAATAATCGTAACAGGCCTTCGCTCTTTTCTCGGATAACTCTTGGTTTTTGCTTCTGCTTCCGACACTATCCGTATGTCCACCAATAGCTAATCTATGGTCAGGGTATCGTTTCATAATATCGGCGACCTTGTCCAATATTTCATTGGAAGAAGATTTTAGTGTTGCACTACCCGTTTCAAATTGAACCGCCTTAACCGCTAAGTCTAAGGTAGCTTTATCCTCATCGCTAATGCCAGGGCAACCATGATTAGCAGCCAGTCCGGAAACGGTTGGACAGTTATCATCTTTATCCACTATGGAGTCCCCATCGGTATCAGGACAGCCTCTTGTCTCCCTGGGTCCTGCTACATTTGGACAATCATCATTTTTATCGGACAAGCCGTCTCCATCTGAATCGGGGCAGCCCATCAATTCAGGTTTTCCGGCAACATCAGGACAGGCATCCTTATCATCTTCGACACCATCATTATCTTTATCTTTTATTTCGTTTACCGACACCGGACATCCATTGGCCGCTCCCATTCCATCATCATCAGGGCAATCGTCTTTATTATCCGGTACGCCATCACCATCTCTATCCGGGCACCCCATATACTTTGCCAGGCCGGCAACATTTGGGCAATTATCATCTCCATCCGTCACGCCATCACCATCTGTATCAGGACAACCATTTAATACAACAAGACCGGCAACCGTAGGACAAAGATCCTCACTATCTCTAATGCCATCGCCATCGGTATCGAGCCCTTTAGTCTTTTTAACCACTTTATCATCACCGAAAGTAACAAAAAAACCAACGCCTAACTCCAGTGCATTTCGGAGATCTTCAAACCCAAAGCGATAGCCTGCTTTTGTTGATAAAAAGGTATTTTTGCCAAGGTAAAAATTAAAACCCAGTCCAACAGGTGCACTCCCATGAAAATTGGATACAAAATCATCTCCCACCAGCCCCAGACCGGCGAAAACAAAAGGATTCACAAGCCTCCTTTTATTCAACGGGTACAAGGTCAATAAGGCATCAATTCCGCTAGATACCGCGGATCGGGTATCTCCGGCAGCATTAATAGGCAGGGTCGCCCGATACATTCTAAAAGGAATAGCCAGACTTAATAAATCATTAAATTTGCGATTGTACTCAAACTCAATGCCATTGGTAAAATCGGGCCATCTAAAAGCATCATCAATTTGATACTGATAATTGGCAAAATACATCCTTGCCGCAAATCCATCTTTTATTTCAGATGACTGCGCGTAGGAGAAAGCACCTAACATAGCACTAAAAAAAACAATTAGCAATAGCTTTTTCATACGATTCAATTTTTGTTAAAACAACCAATATTAAGCTCCAAGATAGCCAAAAACTAAAAGCTATCCAATTAATCCTCGCCCTTCTTTAATAATCATGCCCTCTTTATCCAATTTTTTCATAAGGCGATCCAAAATACCATTTACAAATTCTTTACTTTTATCCGTGCTGTAAATTTTGGCAAGATCAACAAACTCGTTTAAAGTAACCTTGGTCGGAATGCTTTCAAAATTCAAAAATTCACTAAGACCCATTTTAATCAAAATCATATCAATAATGGCAACTCGCTCAATATCCCAGTTGTTTAATGCCGGCTCGATGATATCCAAATATTGCTGATTTTTTTTAACAACATCCAATAATAATTCCTGCCCAAACTCCTCAACCGTATCTTTATCTAAGGTGAATTTTTCATAAAAATCTGCTTTTGCCGGCAAAGATTTAATAATCTTTTTAATGGCACCACTTATGAGCGATTTATCATCCTGCCAAAGTGCATTAAAATCTTCTATTATTTCATTGAAATTTTCGCTCCCTGTTAGATGTTTATACAATACCAATAAAATCTGCAGGTGTTCATTGTCACTGGAAGGTTGGCTTAAATACGCCTTATAGGCATCTGTTTTAAGGAAAGACAAATAAAGGTCCCGAATTTTATCTTTAGCCGTCCATTCTTTTGTTTTGTTTTGAACAAACAACCTATTTAATCCATCATTCTCCAATAATGAATTGATCAGAGGATTATCCCCCAATTTTGGTTTAAAATTCAAATCTTCCGGAGTAGGTCTCAATTTCCCCTTTCTCTTTTCAGCATCATCCATAGCGTACCGAGCAACTCGCAGAAAGGTAGATAGTGTCAATAAAAAGGTCTGATAAGAGACAGAAATCATTCTTTCGTATCTCTGTAAAGCCCCAGTATCACTTACTGTCTCATCTCTCGCCATTGCATATAAAATCTGCATGACCTTTATTCTTACGTTGCGCCTGCTTAACATGCTACCATTTTTGTCAATAATGCCCAAAGGTAATTCATTAATTATATTATTCTACCCTAAGAATGATAAAAAATAAATCAAGCGCATTTTTAAACAAAAAAAGGCATCCCAAATCTCCTCAGAATGCCTTTTTTATTAATAAATACGCCTTTCTAACGCACTAAAACGGTCTCTCCTGATATTATTTCAACTTTTCCATCCTGAAACTCCACCTCTACTTCATAGACAAAGACGGCATTATTCATCAATTTTCCTCTGTGTTTCCCATCCCATCCAAAAGTCCTGTCATTTGTTGGAAAATCCGATCTGGAAAAGACAGATTCTCCCCAACGATTGTAGATGGAGAAATTTTTAATTTTGGCGACATTCGTCCCCGATTGAATATAGAGTACATCATTGACGCCATCTCCATTTGGAGAAAAGGCATTAGGAATATAAACATCTCTATTTTTCTTTACAAAAATAGTAATCTGATCTGAATTAGAACACCCATTAATATCTATTACCGCAACGCTAAAGGTCGTTGTTTCTTCGGGTGATACTACATTGACCATCGCATTATTATCTTTTGGAGCTAACTCCTTTGGTCCCCAGATAATCGTATCAATAACAGTGGTAGCCGGCACAACCACATCCAAACGAATGCTATCTCCACTTTCAATAACATAAGGCTCACTTCCGGTGATTTGTGGCAATAAGCGAACCGTTAATTCTTCGGACTCCGTTACATTAAATTCAAGTTCAGAAAAACACCCATTAGCATCTTCAATTTTCACAATATAATCACCGGGAGCTAAGTTAGAAAACACACCGGTATTAACAGCAGTTTCTCCATTCAATGAATATTGATAAGGAGGAGTACCGCCTGTTACATTGTTCAAAATAATAACGCCATTATTGTCACCAAAGCAGCTTACATCCGTCACAGAAACATCTGCAACCGGTACATCATCCTGAACCGTCACCGTCACCATATCTTCTGATTTACAACCAAACTCATTGGTTACTTCTAAAGTATATGTCCCTGCCAAACTAGCATCAATCAATAAGGCCGTTGGATCAGAAATCACTACTTCCGGATTATCAACCGTCCATTGATAAGTTCCTGCATCGGTATTAGAGCTACCCAATGTAATCATACCGATATTACAAAACAAACTTTGATCTTCACCGGCATCTACATTAGGTAGTGGATCAACCATCACCGTCACCATTGTCTCCTGATCGGGACACGGTGCTGCGTTATCAATTTGATAAATAAAACTATAACTTCCCGCTGCTAAGTTTTCTGTACTTAACGTTCCATTGGCTGCATTAAAACCAGATGCAGACTGACCGGACGCCTCTATCCATGAACCACCGGGGTCGTTACCATTCAGTAATTCGATTAGATTAACTAATTCTCCTTCGCCCTGACAATAATTAAGGGGATCAAGTGCTATACCCGAAGTCATTTCTTCATTAACGGCTATTTGCCAATTGGCAGTAGCGGTATAGGTACATAGCGGATTGCTCAAATCATTAAAACTAAGTACAACAAAATCAACATCCGTCATTAAATTATCGAAAACTACAGGTTCTCCAGATGATAACAAAACAGTTCCATTCTCACCATTCAACGAGTACTCCACCTGGAAAGGTCCCGTACTAACATCTGTAAAATTCATAACAATACTGGCAGATTCACCCTGACATAATGCTGTTGGTCCCGTCAGATTAACACTCATTTCCGGGCAATCACTCGCGAAACATTCCTGACTGGCAGCAACTAAACCACAGGAGTTATTGGTCAATGCCTCCACCGTAATCGAAATGGAAGTTCCCGGGGCCAAACCGGTAACGGCATAAAAATTCCCAGATAAATCACCAGGAGGGCCAATCACATTATAATCGTAAGCTCCGGGCACATCATCCCAGGAAAAAGTAATTGAATTTTCAGTGGTCTCACAAGTAATAATAGGTGCAGCAATAGGATCTTCTACTAAAATATCCCTTGTAAATGGTTCAGAATTACATCCATTTTCTGTAACGACCAAAGAAACAGTTTTCATGCCCGAAGAAGCCCAACTTATCTCATAGGGTCCTTCATCCACTCCTGAAACAATTACACCTCCATCGAAATCCCAGTTAAAGGAAGCACCTACTCCCGCATTCCCAGCAAATACGACAGAGGCTATTCCATCTACACAAACACTATCCGGCATACTAAAATCAGCCGTAGGCAAAGCAAAGACGTCAATGACCATTGAGGCATTATAATTACAATTACCTTCTGTATATTTTAAGTTTAAAATATGGGTTCCCGCTCCTGCTACAACAGGATCGAAAGTTGCATTTACCTCATCAACGCCATCTCCTGTCCAAAATAAAACACCATTCCCCGCTCCTCCTGTTATTGTCGCATCCAACGCAAGCGGTTGGGTATTTCCATCCAGACAAAATGGCATTGGATTGGTAATCTCAATCATCACATCAGGACAATCTTCTGCCACACAAAGTAAGCTGGAAGCTTCACTATCGCCACATGCCCCATCACCTAGTGCAATAACACTTATTTCTACTTCTTCTAACAAAGTCAAATTACTCACGGTGAATGATAAATTCCCCTGCACACCGGTCTGTCCAGTGAGAACGGTTACATCATAACCGGTTGCTCCATCAACGGCCTCCCATGTAAATATAATTTCATCAACCGATGAATTACAGTTAATTACCGGTAAAGCCAAAGGAGCTTCCACCATGACCGTTTGTGATACGGGTAGAGATACACATCCATTTTCCTCCACCACCAGGGTGACCGTCTGTTCCCCGGCTGTTGCCCAACTAATTTCCTGTGGACCTCCTCCTGTACCTGGAGTAGCCATTCCTCCACCAAAAGTCCAGGTAAAAGTGGCGTCAGTAAGAGATGCGCCACCGGTATAATTGGCGGTTACCGGTTCATTGATACAAACACTGGCTGGAGCTAAATTAAAATCAGCCAATGGTTTATCATAAACGGTCAAAATCATTGTATTGGATTGAACACACGGACCGTCCGTATAAGTAAGTGTAATCACATGATCTCCGGCTCCGGCAATAACCGGATTAAAAGTTCCATTTTGTGCATCCACTATTCCCGTTCCCGTCCATTCAAAAGTACCATTGCCAGAACCACCGGTTACGGCAACGGTTAAATCCACTACGCCCGTATCCGACTCCAAACAAATATTATTATCAGTACTCGACAAGGTCAAGCCAAATACGGGACAAGTCGCAGCCGTACAAGTAAGCATTGTAGAAGCATTCGGACAATTATTGGAAGAGTTGGCGATAACTTCTACCATGACTTCCTCCTCCGGTTGTAGATTTTCAACCGTAAAAACATTGCCATTCATTGTTCCGGTCTGACCGGAAAGAACGTTTACAGTATAACTACCTGCTCCTGCAACATCCAACCAATTAAAAGAAACGGAAGTAGTGGTCGGTATTCCACAATTTACAATAGGTGGCGACAGTGGTTCATCCAGTGTAATCGTAGCTGAAAAAGATGCCGTACATCCGTTCTCCGTTACTGTTAATGAAATCGTCTTCGTTCCGGCAGTTGTCCAGTTAATCATATAAGGTCCCTGTCCACTTCCGGAAACGATCGCACCATCCACTCCGAAATCCCAATCATAAGTAGCTGCCGCCATTGCGGATCCGGTATAAGTAATGGTAGCGGTTTCGCTCAGACAAATAGCATCATCATCAATCGTAAAGGTCGCCGACGGAGCATTGGTTACATTAATGGTAATGGTTCCGGTATAAGAACAATTTCCCTCCGAATAAGTAGCGGTAATCAAATGCTGCCCCACGCCTGCATTCGTCGGATCAAATATCCCCTGAGCAGCATCAATTATACCCGTTCCACTCCAGACAACTGTACCACTTCCACCGTTACTGATGGTCGCACTCAAATCCACATTGGTTTCATTGCCATCCAGACAAACTCCTGTGACAGGACTTACCACATCGACGGTAATTGATGGGCAATCCAAGGCAGGACAGGTTATAGGCGCAGAAGACGTATTTCCACAGACACCTGCTCCGGTCGTCGTTACAACAATTGTCACATCTTCCCCCGGATTCAATCCATTTACGGTATAGGTAACCGGGTCGCCACTACTATCCAATACACCAGACTGGCCTGTCGATACCGACACCGTATAATTGGTCGCTCCAACAACAGGCGGCCAGCTAAAGACAACCGAGCTTGTAGTCGCATTACCACAAATCACCTGAGGAATAGAAAAAGGTGCTTCAACTGTCACCGGCAAGGAAAAAGTGGCACTACATCCATTTTCAGTAACCGTCAAGGAAATATTTTTCGTACCGGGGCTC
>CAZNCI010000023.1:0-24319 GCA_964571475.1 uncultured Saprospiraceae bacterium
GTTGAGCGGAATCCAAAGCTGAACGAATCCATAGCGAAGAGAAGATTGCTAAGTTAAGCGCAGAGAACCATACCATTCAAAAATTTGCTCTACGGTATCATCAATGTGGAATTCCTGCTGCATTCGTTTTTGGGCATTTTTAGCCATAAGGGTTACTGCTTCCGGTTGATGGTAGGCATATAGGATGGCATCAGCCAGTGCTTTGGGATTCTTAGCCGGGACGACCAGGCCACTTTCCTGGTGGACGACGAGTTTTCGGTTGCCGGGGATATCGGTGATAATGGGACAAATACCGAGGCTCATCGCTTCAATGACTGCTTTACAAATAGCTTCTCCTTTGATCGAAGCGAGGAGGAAGGTATGACTGGCTTTAACGATATTTTTGGCATCTTTTCGATAGCCAAGCAGTATGATTTTATCTTTATTGGGGCTGTTTTTGATTAGTTCAGGGATGCCTTCTGTGTCCATGCCTTTTCCGGCAAAAAGAAAATAAATCGGCAAATCTGTCGGTAAATAATAGGTGGCTTTGATGAGGTACGGAATACCCTTCATGGGACGGACATTGGAGACATGGGCAGCAATGAAGGCATTGGAAGGTAGGTTTAAGTCCGAAAGGTCTGCTTTTTTGACGCCCTGATACCATTTAGGATCATGCCCTTTGGTAATGCTGACGGGTTTGTTTTTTTGAAAGAAGATTAGGTTTCTTTTAATTAAATCCCGGGTTGCATCGGCAATGCACCACACACTATCTACATGGCGGGAAAGGTATTTGAAGTAGGCACTTGGGTCATACCAGTGAATATTTCCGGTATATCCCCGGTAGAGTACAATTTTGACCGGTAGTCTTTTTGCGGCGGGAATGCCGTTGGTGATGGCAATGCCGGTATAGAGGTGTAAAATATCGTGTTTGCCTTCAATTAATGTATCTTTTATCCGTTGGATACTGTGCTTGTCCCTTTTTTTTGTGGGATAAAAATCAATCACTTTGATGCCGGACTGCCGAAATGTTTTGACATATTCGGCCTCTCCGAAAGTCATAATGTCAATCTCCACTCCTTTTTGTTGAGCCAGTCGAATATATAATTCAGCTTCCGGGCGGACAGAGACTGTTTCCCTATAATCACTAATGACGAGTATCTTCAAGATATTTGTGTTTTGATTACAAATCTACTAATATTTTTGGTGGTGTACTAAATGTAATGCTAATATCATTTAATATGATAGCCACGAATGCACGAATTTTCTTGGCGAGCCAAGGAAAATTCGTGTATCCCTCATGCCTCATGGCTGCAGTACAAGCCTATGACGCAGGAGGCGTTACTTCGTGGCAATTTAAAAAAGGAACTTTTAGAGACTTCCTCTTTTGAGGGAGCATTACATTTAATACGCTACCATATTTTTGAGGCTGAAGCAAAAAGGTCGAACATTTCTGCCCGACCTCTTTATTTTTATAAGCTTTTTGATTTTATTTATTCGTAACTATTCAGTACTCCCTCTTTTTAGGCAGAAAATAGTTGATTTAGTAGCTGTCGAAGTTAAATTTTTTGCGGTTATGCACAGCATAATGAGAAAAATTTAACAAAGACAGATCCAAAAGCAGCATTTTATGACAAAAAGTGTGGGGTGCTGAATAGTTATATTTACTCAATAAACAAATTAAACTCTACGCGTCTGTTTCTCTTTCTTCCTGCGACGGTATTATTATCACCAATAGGCAGGGTCTCACCATATCCTGAATGGGTTAATCTTGTAGGGGAGATGCCTTTTGAAACGAGGTATTGATAGCAGGATTTGGCTCTGTCTTCTGACAGAATTTGATTCGCCTCTGCGGCGCCTCTGTCGTCGGTATGACCGGCAATGCTAAGTTTGTAGCCGGGGTATTGGGTCATGATGTCCACGATTTGATCCAGAATCGTTTGTGATTCCAGTTTGAGATTGGCAGTTCCTGTTTCAAACTGTACGGCACTCATCGCAAACTCTAAGACTTCTTTCACTTCTTGTTTGATTTCAGGACATCCCTTATTGGTGGCAGGACCCGCCTGAGTTGGGCAACTATCCACATTGTCCGCCAGACCGTCACCATCTGTGTCTGGGCATCCATCCATTGTGCCTGCTACATCCGGGCATTTGTCATTCATATCAGGGACGCCATCACCATCTTTGTCCGGGCATCCATCGACAGTACCTGCTACATCCGGGCATTTATCATCCATATCAGCGATACCATCACCGTCTTTATCCGGGCATCCGTCCAGCATGCCGGCTACATCCGGGCATTTATCTATGCTGTCTATGAAGCCATCGCCGTCTTTATCCGGACAGCCTTCAATGGTGCCGGGTGTGTCTGGGCATTGATCTAAATTATCCACAACACCGTCTCCATCTCTGTCGGGGCAGCCCATCATTTTTTTGTCACCTGCTTCATCCGGGCATTTATCGTCTTTGTCAGGGATACCGTCCATGTCGGCGTCCGGGCAGCCATTTAGTGCTTTTATACCAAAGACGAACGGGCATTCATCGTCTTCATCGGCGATTCCATCCTTATCGGCATCAGCCCGATTAAGGTTGTAAATATAGCCCAGCCCCAATTGGAGGTTATTGCGATTTTCCGTCATTGAGATCCGGTATTCGCCCTTGAGGGAGAGGTAGGAATTTTGCCCCAGCATATAATTCAATCCTAACCCGAGGGGGATTTGTACATTTCCTTCCTTAAATTTTTCGATGGAATAACCGGCTCCTGCGAATACATTGGGCAGTAATTTTTTACCAGTATTAAATTCGTATCTTAAAAGGGCATCAATACTCAGTAAATTTCGGTTATTGATGTCATTGGGAACGTTGATGACTCCGATTTTCAAAGGAACTTCCAATGCCAATGCTTTTGAAAAGCCATGAAGATAAGATATTTCCAATCCGTTGGTGATATTTAAGGAGTCGATCCCATTAGGGCGACCATGGTCGATGAATAAAACCCTTGCTCCGATTCCTCTAATATTGGAAGAGGAGGTTGCTTCGGGAGATAATGTTGAAGTTGATTCCTGTGCAGATAAGGAAATTGTTGCAGATAAGGCAATAATCGCCAAAAAGAGAATTTTTCTCATAGTATCGATTTTCAGTTTAAATAAAAAAATAGGGATTCGGTGTAATTTATACTCTTTTGAGTGTTAAAAAGTTTCAAGTAACCAAAAGAAAAGTATGGTGTCTTGTTTGTCTAAAAAAATGACAACAATTTATATATCAGGACGTTTAAATCATATAATTATCAGCTATGAAAAAAATCCTATTATTATTGCCATTATTTTCGCTTCTTTTACTCAGTTCCTGCAAATATACGCAAAAGATTAAAGATGGCAATACTGCCATGGACAGAAAACAGTATTCTGTGGCTGTTATTTTGTTAAAAAAGGAATACGACAAGGAAAAAAGTAGGGTGGAGAAGGGGAAAAAGGCTTTTTTACTCGGTCAGGCATACAGCCGATTGGGAAAGCCGAATAATGCTATTCCCTGGTATGCAATTGCCTATGACAATCAATATGGAATTGAAGCATTAGAACGATATGCCTTTTCCCTGAAGGAAGTGGAGCGATACGATGACGCTATTCAGGCCTTTAAGGATTTGGGTAATGAAATTGGTAGTCCTTATGAATATCGACGGGAGATTAAAGCCTGTCAGGTCGCCCGAAAATGGGTACAAAAGGAACAGACAGAAGCCAGGGTCGAAGCCTTTGCCGGAAATGATAAAACAGCGGAGTATTCCCCCGCTTTTTATGGAGATAATCAATTGGTGTTTACTTCTGATCGTGCCGAAAGTGAAGGAGATAAACCCTATATGTGGACGGGGCGTTCTTTCTCTGATTTATTTGTGAAGGACTTGACGACAGGGGAGGTTTCTTCTTTTTCTTCAGTTCTTAATTCTGAATATAACGAAGGGACGATCACTTTTAATTCGACCTTTGATGAGGCGTATTTTACCCGATGTTTTGCAGCAGAAGAGGGGGATGCTTTTTGTCACATCATGTATAGCAAAAAAGAAGCCGGAAACTGGACAGAACCCAGACAGCTTAGTTTTTTTGAAGGCTATGTCAATGAGGTGCAACCCTGTCTTTCTCCTTCTGGAAACGAATTGTATTTCGCGGCAGATCACCCGGATGGCTGGGGTGGTTATGATATTTATTATGTCGAAAAAGAAGGATTAAATGGTTGGTCAGAACCCAAGATATTAGGGAGAACCATTAATAGTACCGGCAACGAGAAATTTCCAACCATGGATCATGATACAATGTATTTTTCTTCGGATTATTTCCCGGGTATGGGCGGATTGGATATTTTTAAAACGTATAAATTGGCGAGTGGAAAATGGTCATCGGCGGTTAATGTTAAATCTCCGCTTAATTCCGGTGCCGACGATTTTGGTCTGGTTTTAATGCCACAGGATCGATTGTTGCCGGGAGTTACCTATGAAGGGTATTTTTCTTCTAATAGGAATGGTAGTGATGATGTGCTAATGTACACTAAAATGGTTGCGAAAAGGAGGAAAGAACTGGATACGATTCCCCTTGAATACAAATGGATGCTGGATGGCTTTATAGTGGAGAAAATATTTGAAAATCCAGACGATCCCAATAGTAAATACCTCGGGCGAAAGCCCATTGACGGGGCAATGGTGGATATTGCATTTGATGGCCAAATAAAAAAAATAAAGGTCGGAAAGGAGGGCGCTTTTTCTATAGAATTACAGGAGGAAATGGATTATATAATTACGGCCTCTAAAGAGGGGTATTTGAAAAATAAGGTCGTTTTTTCCACCAAAGGTATCGGTCGGGATCCCCAACAACCGGAGCAACGTTTTGAGGTTGAGGTGATTTTAGGTAAAATTTTTCATGATCAGGAAATTGTATTGGAGGATATTTATTATGATTTTAACCGGGCAAATATCCGAAAAGATGCAGAACCAACCCTTAATGAGTTGGCTAAAATATTAAAACTCAACCCCTCCATAAAAATTGAATTGGGCTCCCATACGGATTGTCGGGGAAATGATGAATATAATGCCAATTTATCTCAACAAAGAGCGCAATCAGTTGTAGATTATTTGCAATCAAAAGGGATCGCTAATGCGCGTTTGTTTGCCAAAGGATATGGAGAATCCAATCCTGCTGTAAATTGTAAATGTAGTCAGTGTACCGAGCAGGATCATCAACGAAATAGACGGACTACTTTTAAGATTGTGGAGTGAGTATTTAAATCCAGAGGGGGACGGGCATCACATACAAAGGAATATCTTTACGACAGGGCTAAGAAGTCGAATGGCAAAGCTTTGCCATTTTTTTATGCGATTGCCATACTGTTCGGGAGAAATGTGTTTGATTTTACCTGTTTTTTTTGCTACCTTTGTGCTTCCGATAAATTGAAGCAATATATACCTTTTTGAAGTTGAGTCCACTCCGAAAAGTGGCATAATTTTTTGTGTTTCCTTGAAAAATAGGGGATGTTTTCAGATTTGTTATACTTAAATTGCAAGTAAAAATGAAGGTATTATTAACTTTTTTGGCCGGGTTAGCTTTATTGTTTTTATCATTTTCTACACAGGATGTTGGATTCCCACTCAGGGAGGTAAATACACCGGTCGAACTTGGAGCGAAACTCTTTTTTGACAAAATTCTTTCTCTGGATCAAAGCATTTCCTGTGCGAGTTGTCACAATCCGAAATTTGCATTTGCAGACAGTACCGCATTGTCTGAAGGTGTAGGGGATAGTCTGGGAAGTCGAAATGCACCCTCTGTGATGAATATGGCTTCTCGACCTTACTTTTTTTATGATGGAAGAGCGGCAACATTAGAAGAACAGGCAATGGGGCCCATTGAAAATCCCGTGGAGATGCATTTGTCTTATGCCTCTGCAGTAGAGCGGGTGCAGCAAAATAAGGAATACCAATTATTGTTTAATAAAATATACGGCACCGCACCTGATTCTGCCAATATCATTGGGGCAATTGCTGATTTTGAACGTAGCCTGGAGAGTGGAGGTTCTTCCCCTTTCGATCAATGGATGGCCGGCAATGAAGCAGCTATGACCGAATCGGCTAAGCGGGGGCATAAAATTTTTCTTGAAAAAGGGCTGTGCTTTGAGTGTCACTTTAGTCCGGATTTTACGGGAGACGAATTTCGGAATATTGGATTATATGATGGAGTGACATTGACGGACAGAGGGCGGTTTGATGTGACAAAAGACTCTGCCGATTTGGGGAAGTTTAAAGTGCCGGGCATGAGGAATATCGCGCTCACGCCTCCTTATATGCACGATGGCCGCTTTCAGACATTACGTGAAGTAATTGACTTTTATGATGATTTTAGACCTTTTGTGAAAAACCCTATTAATATCGATTCCTTAATTGAAAAACCACTTCACCTGACGGAGCAGGAAAAGGTGGATTTGGAAAATTTTCTTATTTCATTAACAGACGAGGTGATCCCTTATCAGGAGGTGAAGATTTAGATGTGGACAGGGCGCCCTTGGGAGCGGAGACGCCTGGGTGGTGAATTTACATGATTTTAATCTACAAATCGCTTCATGATATCGCCATAGGCATCTACTCTTCTATCTCGGAAGAAAGGCCATATTTTTCGTACTTTTTCAGCTTTATGGGCATCAATTTCGATGACGGTGATGGCTTCCTGTTCGCTACTTGCTTCAAAGATTGTTTTTCCATTAGCTTCGGTGATAAGGCTGTTTCCCCAAAATTGGATACCTTTTGTCTGGACACTTGGGTCAGCTTCGTGACCGACCCTGTTGACAGCGATGACGGGAATGCCATTGGTGATGGCATGGCTTCTTATTGTTGTTTTCCAAGCATCAATTTGAATGTCTTGTTCATTGATTGAATCATTGAAGTCCCAACCAATCGCAGTAGGGTAAATGAGGACATCGGCACCATTTAGTGCCATTATTCTGGCGGCCTCCGGAAACCATTGATCCCAACAAACCAGAACACCCAATTTACCAATGGAGGTGTCTATGGGTTTGAAGCCTGTATCACCCGGTGCAAAGTGGAATTTTTCATAGTAATTAGGGTCGTCAGGGATATGCATCTTACGGTAAATACCGGCAATACTACCATCTTTTTCAAAAACAACGGCTGTATTATGGTATAGACCTGGGGCTCTTTTTTCATAGAAGGAAGCGACAATAACGACTTCATGTTCTTGTGCAGCTTTGGCAAATTGATCCGTTGTTGGACCGGGAATGGGGATGGCTAAATCATAATTAGCTATCTTTTGGGTTTGGCAAAAATACAAAGAGGTATGGAGTTCCTGAAGTACCACTAATTGGGCACCGGCTTCGGCACATACACTGATTCCCGCGAGACTATTAGTGATATTATCTGCCTGATCGGCAGTGCATTGTTGTTGTATGATTCCTACTTTTACGGTGCTCATTTTTAATAATATTGCATAGAGGCACAGTGAATTGCACCTCCCTGTTGAATTAATGGGACGCAATTTATACCAATAATTTCTTTTTTTGGAAAAAAAGCAGTAAAAAATTGGATTACTTTTTTATCATGTACTTGATTGTACTGGGGGACAAGGATGGCTTTATTGATAAATAAAAAATTGAGGTAGGTAGCGGGAAGACTTTGACTGGCTTCGTTGTAAATGGGGTCAGGAAGAGGAATGGTATGGATGGAAAACGGTTTGCCGGCATTATTTTTGAAAGTGGCCAGCTCTTTTTGTGTCAAAAGGAGGTTGTCATAGTTTGGATTAGTCGAATCTTTGCTCTGTTGGCAAAGAATAGCGTTGGGGGAGAGAAATCTGGCGAGGGTGTCGATGTGCCCATCGGTATCATCGCCATGCAATTGTTTTGAGTTGAGCCATAAAACCTTTTGTGCGCCAAGCTCTGATTGAAGTAAGCTGGTGATTTGTTTTTTGGAATAATGAGGATTTCGATTGGGATGGAGCAGGCATTGGCTTGTGGTGAGGAGGATGCCATTTCCATTGGATTCGATACTGCCTCCTTCTAGTACAAAGTCTATTTTTTTATAAGCGTATTTGTTTAAAGTATTGGTTTTGAATATCTTTATATTTGATTGATTGTCAAGTGTTGATGTGAATTTGTTGCCCCATCCGTTGAAGGTGAAGTCTAAGAGTGTTCTTTTTTGGTTAATAAGTACTGTGATGCCACCATAGTCTCTACACCAAGTATCGTTGGTGGGAATTTCCTGCCATATTATTTGTTGGTGAAGCCCGAATGGGATTATTTTTTTTACCGTTTTTATTTGTTGGCACAAAAGTAAAATTTTTTGGAAGGGGGTGATGGCTGCAATGATGTCGATATAGCACTGTATTACCTCCGGGAAATTATCTTTCCAGTCTGAATGGAGAGAAGGGAATGTGAGTTGAATGAGGCTTTGATACTCCCATTCTGCCGGCATTCTTTTTGTCATTTTTTCCAATATTTTTTGATGTTTTTGGTGATTAAGAAGTCCAGCCATTTGTCGGGGAGTAGGTTGAATAATTTAAATTTCCACTTAGATGGAGCGACGATATATCTTGTCTTTGGGCTGGGGTGTGAGATGGCCTTCCAGATAGCTTCACTTACCATTCGGGTGGGAATGGCATTGCGAATTGTTTGTTGAATATTTTCTTCCATTTTCTGAAGAATGGGTTTGTACTCGGTATTGACATATTCATCTTTTTGATCGATGGCTTTGTTCCAAATTTCAGAATGAGCGGAAGCGGGCTGGATATTAATAACTTTAATACCGTGAATAAAGACCTCGCGGCGAAGCGCGTCGGATATTGCTTCTACGGCGTGTTTGGAGGCGGCATAAGCACCCACAAAGGGAAGAGCGACACGACCGGATACGGAACTAATATTGATGATTCTGCCTGGTTTGTTTGCGGCAAGCAATAAAGGGAAAAAGACCTGTGTGGTGCGGACTAAACCGATGACATTGACTTCCAATTGAAGCCGTAGGCTATCTATTTTTAAATGTTGTAATGGGCCCGCAATAGCAATTCCTGCATTATTGACAATAGCGATGAGACCTTTGTTTTGTGTTATTTTTTGTACAGCCTCCAGTGCTGGTGCGAAATCAGCCTCCCGGGTGACATCAAGGAAAACAGTGGCAAAATTACGGGGGAATTCATTTTTTAGCCGGTCAGCATCTGATTTTTTTCGGACAGAACCAATCACAAAAATATCTTTTTGAAGCAAAAATCTGGTGAGGTCGTAACCAATTCCGGAAGAGACTCCCGTGATGAAAATATAGTCCATGTTAATAATTTTCCGAACAAATGTAGGCTGGTCTGTTCAAAAAACAATATATTGCGTGAGATTATTTTACCTGATGCTATAAGAATTAAAATTATGAACAAACGATTTATCCCACTTGACATTCTACGAGGTATTACGATAGCACTGATGATAACGGTCAATACACCGGGTAGTTGGGCACATGTTTACCCACCATTTCTTCACGCAGAGTGGAATGGTTGCACCCTGACAGATCTGGTATTTCCCTTCTTTTTATTTATAGTAGGGGCGGCCATTTATTTTTCTTTTAAGAAATATGATTACCAGATGAATTCGGCTGTAGCCAAAAAAGTAGTGAAGCGAATGTTGTTGATATTTTTTATCGGTTTAGCTTTGAATGCCTTTCCTTTTATAGGTAAGGATTATGAAAAATTGAGAATTATGGGGGTTTTACAGCGCATAGGAATCGCTTATGGACTGGCTGCATTTGCTATTTTACTATTGAAAGATGTAAAGCATTTACTTGTGTTTTCAGTGGTGTTATTATTGGGATATTGGGGGTTGATGTATGTGGGGGCACCGGGTGATCCTTATGGATTGGAGACTAATTTTGGCAGACAAATTGATTTGAAGGTCTTGGGCGCAAATCATCTGTGGCATGGTAAGGGAATGGCATTTGACCCAGAGGGATTATTGAGTACGATGCCCTCCATTGTGAGTGTAATTGCCGGATTTTTAAGTATTCGTTTGATTTTGAATAAGGAATTTACGTGGATGAAGACCCTTGTTTTTGGAATAGGCTTATTAATTTTAGGCTGGATTTGGGGGCAGTTTTTTCCCATCAATAAAAGTCTTTGGACAAGTAGTTATGTTGTGTTTACAACGGGTTGGGCTGTTATCAGTTTGGGTGTTATTCATGCTTTGTCCAGGGGAGATTTGTTCAATAAGGTGATGAAACCATTTATTATTTTGGGTAGCAACCCGCTTTTTATTTTTATACTATCGGGCGTAGTAGTGAAAACCTACTTTAGAATCCATTTGATGAGTAATGATGGACAGGAACGGAATATGTATAGTTATTTATACCATGACCTAATGTTGCCTGCTTTTGGGCAGATGAACGGATCATTAATGTTTGCCTTAGCGCATTTGTTCGTGTTTTTTCTGATCGCCTGGGCGATGTACAGGAAGGGAATTTTTATTAAAATTTAAAGCAGGGGGCGATGCGCTTTCTATCTTCTGATTATCTTTGTGAACTATGAGGAAAGTTTTTGGCTTGGTTTTATGCTTTTTGGGGCTTGGTATTGTGCCATATAATACGTATGCCCAGGGAGATTCGACGACTTTATTGGTTGAAAAGTTGAAGGCAGAGGATATCCGTAAAGGTTCCTTTGATGTCGCGTCCCAAAAGGTTGTTTCTGCCAGCCGATCCCTTCAGGCAATTGAGGATTTACCTTTTACTATTTATGTGATTACGAAGGAGGATATACGGAATAATGGGTATAATACACTCGTCGATGCTTTGAAAATGGTGCCTGGGATTCGGGTGTCACAGCCGGGGTCAGGGACAGATGGCGAGACCTTTATGATGCGTGGATTAAGGGGGAACTCCTACACCAAAATACTGGTTAACAACGTAGCCGTCAAACCCATTGGAGTAAAGGGCATGCCAATAGGCGCTCAATTACCCATTCGGCAGGCAGAACGCATCGAAGTGATTTTTGGACCGGCAGCAACTTTATACGGTGCAGATGCTTCAGCCGGTGTGATTAATATTATTTTAAAAGAATCAGAACGCCCCCTTTATACCAAGGCAGATATTAGTGTAGGGACTGAAGGTTATTCTGCCATGAATATACTTTTCGGAGGCAAGGCAGGCAAGGGCAAAAAAATACTTAAATACAATGTTTTTGGAAATTTCACTACGCTGGATAATCGGTTGCTGGCAATGGGTTATGGTGATTTGTACCAGTATAAAGCCTACGACCCGGATACCAATTACATCAATCATCCAAACTTCAATCAACAATTGGCTTCGGAGGAATACCCTGTTTTGGGGAATATTCCACACCAAAGCCGGCTATTTGGGATGCAGTTGCGTTATAGAGCCTTTGATTTGACCGTTATGAAAATGTACCGGCGGGATCATAGTTCTATTGGTCTTAATCCGGCTGCCTTTTCCTATGAGAATCCACTTAATTATGTTGGAGAAAATATCAATCATTTTCATTTAGGCTATAGCCGAAAAAAGAAAAAACACGCTTTCAATATAGCCTTGAATGCCATTGTATTTGAGTCGGATGAAAACTCTTCCTACCGCTTTCTCAATAGCGAGTTTAATCGGGCATTAGTGCTTGCCGCTGAATCTGATAATCGACCGGGATTACCTCCTTTGTCAGAGCGTCTGGCACTTTATTATGATAACTTTATTACCGGTGATAGATACATCTTTGAGCAAAAGATAGATGTATCACTGGAAGCCACCTGGAATCTTAAATTGTTGGATAAATTAGAGTGGATGTTCGGTGTGACTCCAAGGGCTTTACTATCTACAAGTGAACATTTTCTCAAAACCCCTTATCCTGATTTTTATAATGACCATACAGTGACAAGTGGCGGGCATACAGATGAATTTGTCGTAGGAGGTTTTACGCAGTTTTTCTATAATGGAATTAAAATGAAGGTGATGGCGGGTATTCAATCTACCTATTCCACCAAAATACCACTCAATGAAGGGCGGCTATTTCCCCGATTGGGGGTGTTGTATAAACTGACGTCCAGTTTTAGTTTACGGGCTTTTTACGGGACTGCTTTTCGGACGCCTTCCACTTATTTTTCTAAAAATTCATACACCATCAACGTAGGAGAATACAATTGGGTGCTTTTAGGAGACTATAGACTTAAACCGGAGATTACAAAGTCCTTTGAATTGGGGTTGCGCCTGTCTAAGGGAGCGCATTTTTATGCAGATATTTCTTTTTTTAATTCTGAGACAACGAATATTATTACGGCTGATACTAAGTATGAAAGAAACGATCTTTCCGGCGATCTGGAAAGTATTACATTGGGCTATTTTAATGAAGGGGAAGATGCTTCTTCTTCGAATATTTTCGGACTTCAATCAGCTTTTGTATGGCGTAATAATGCATCCAAATATAAACTGAATGCAAGTTTGTTTTTAACTTTAGCAAATGGCTTAGAACACAAAAAGGGGGGGAATGATTTTGAATTAAAGGAGCAACCTAAAGTATTGGGGCAATTAAAGTTGTCCTTTGCTCCCTGGAAGCGAATTTCTATACATTTGAACCAGAATTATTTATCCAAGACACAAAATGGAGCAGGATTAACGGAAAATAATAAAAAATATAGTGTTTTACCAGCTTATTACTCGGCAGATGTGTCTATCGTGGCAAGGTTAACGGATCATTTTCAGGTTAATTTTAACTGGAAAAACATCTTTAATGCGGAATATAGTGGATTGGCTGCTACGCGAACAAGCGATGACTTAATTTGGAATCCTCAGTCATTAAGAACGCTGGTGCTTGGATTTAGTTATCGAATGGAATAAGGAACAGCACGAAAATAAATTATGGGAAATAAAAATTCAATTTTGCTGCTATTGGCCGGAAGCTTCTTTCTGACCACTCTTGGTGCGCAGGTGCTTCCTGATTCGCTTATTATGAGGCAATTACAGGAAGCAAAAAAGTCGCCTTCTTCCGATTCGATGATAGCCCATACCAATGATGTTTTATTATTGGCTAAAAGCCGGGGAAGTAAACGTAGTATTTTTGCAGGATTAAAACAATTAGCTGCTTTGTATGTCGCACAGGGGAATTCCGTGCAGGCTTTACGGTATAATTTGGAGTGGTTAAATTTATTGGGTGCGGAGCGGGGAAGTGATTACCGTTTTGTGAATGAACAAATTGGTGATATTTATTATTCAGAAGGTATTTATGGTGCCGCTTTGAATTATTATTTAAAGGCATTTTCTGTTAAAGGCAAAAAAGAATCTGCTCTATTGGTTCAGAAAATAGGTGCTGCATTTTATGATAATCACCAATTGGATAGTGCTGCGGTTTATTTTCAAAAGATATGGCGCTGGGCGCATGACAATGACGATTATCCAAAAGAGTTGAGCAGTCTTCAAAGACTGGCCAGGGTGTACGAATTGAAAAAGGACTGCAATACTTCTTTGCAGTATTATCGGGATATTGAGCGGTTGGTCAATGATCAATCAGACGCTAAGGAGTTGCCGGTTGTTTACAATAATTTGGGCTGTCAATATCACTGTATGGGGGCGTATCAGGAGGCGATTGACAATTTTAAAAAAACGATTAATTATTGCCAGTCCGGGTGTTCTATCGACCAAATTACGCTTTTTACCAATATTGGAATTGCTTATTTTAATAATCATCAGTCTCAATTGGGATTTGATTTTTTACGAAAGGGATTATCGCTGGCACAGCAGGAGGGAGATATGGTGAAAATTGCGAATATACAGCACTTATTAGCGACCACTCACTTGGAGCAAAATGAATTATATGAAGCATTACAGATGAATAATGATGCGCTTTCAACCTCCCGAAAAGCCAAAGAGAATGAGTTGTTGAAGGACATTTACCTGACAGAGGCCAATATTTATGAGCGCCTTTATGAATATGATAAAGCATTGGGATTTTATCAGAAGCATTTGGGGTTGAGAGATTCTTTATTATTGGTAGAGCGCTTGCGTCAGGAGAAATTACTGCAACACCAATTTAATTTAGAGCAATCTGAAAAGGAAATGAAATTGCGCCTGGTCAATCAAAAAGTACAGGATTTAGCCTTTGAGCAATTGGAGCTGGAAAAACAAAAGTTAGAATTGGAAACCAATAATTTGGCATTGCTTTCCGATCAAAAGGAAAAGGAATTGGCATTATTGAGAGGAGAGCAGGTGATTCGGGAGGAAAAACTTAGGTTTGAAGCGCTAAGTGCGGTAAAAGCCAGGCAGGAATTATCCTTGACCAAACAAAGATTAGAAGCGGCTGATAAGGATAAAGAAATACTAAGCTTAAAAGACAAGGAGACACAACAAGCCTTGAAACTGGCACAAAATGAAGCCGTTCAAAAAGAGCGCGAAAAGGAAATTTTGACCCTTAATAATGAGAAAAAATTACAAGCAGTTGAATTGCAAAAGCAGCAGGAGTTTAGGAATTTTGTTTTTTGGATATTGGGTGCTTTGGCTATTATTTTACTGCTCATTTTATATGGTTATCTCTTTGCGCGAAGGACTAATAAAAAACTGGAGAAGCAAAATAGAGAAATTGAAGCCCAAAAAATAGAAATCGAAGCGGCCAATGAGCAATCTGAACAACTGTTACTCAATATACTGCCACAGGAAACGGCCAAAGAACTGATGACTAAAGGATTCGCTGAGCCACGGCATTATGATGAAGTGAGTGTATTATTTGCCGATTTTGAAAATTTCACCCGATTATCCGAAAAGATGTCTCCCGCCCAGCTGATTGAAGAACTCAATATTTGTTTTGTCGCTTTTGACGAAATTACCAGTCGCCACGGTTTGGAAAAAATTAAAACAATTGGCGATGCTTATATGTGTGCCGGCGGTATTCCCGTCTCCTTCGATCAACACGAGCAAAAGACCGTTAATGCCGCTTTGGAAATGATGGATTTTATTGACAAAAGGCGGGCGATGAAAAAGAAGGAGGGACAGGCCTATTGGAAGATGAGAATTGGGATTCATACCGGACCGGTGGTGGCCGGGGTTGTCGGTAATCGTAAATTTGCCTATGATATTTGGGGAGATACGGTCAATGTCGCCTCCCGAATGGAAAGTAATAGCGTGCCAGGGAAAGTCAATATTTCCAAAACGACATATGAGGCTCTAAATAGTGACTTTAAATGTGAATACAGGGGTAAGATTGCCATCAAAAACAGAGGGGTTGTTGATATGTATTTTGTTTCAATTGAACCTTAATGCCTGAGGCACTAATTTATTATGACTCAAAAAATGGGTGGTGTACTAAATGTAATGCTAATATTATTGCCACAAATGCACGAATGTCCTCGCCGAGGACATTCGTGCATTTGTGGCAATTTAAAAGGAACTTTTAGTGACTTCCTCTTTTGAGGCAGCATTACATTTGATATACTACCTTATTTTTAACTCATTCCTTAATGCCTGAGGCACTAAATTTATTACGACTCAAAAAAAATGATCTATGTAATTGGGGATTTATAATTTCATCCTTGTATCTTCGCCGTTTCAAAAAAAAACATCATATTGAAATTCTCATTCCCGACGCGAATATGGCTAATGGTTGCCCTTGTGTTTTTTATAATTTCAGGTAGCATGGGCTTGGTGATGCGGTGGTATGGTGTACAATCAATTCCCGGGGTCACTTATTCTTTTTTCAGGCAGGGGCATTCCCATGTTGCATTTTTGGGCTGGGGTTATTTAGCGATTATTGTGTTGATGATAGAGCAGTTTTTGCCGAAGGAGCGCATTTTATGTCCCCGCTATCAGTGGAATTTGATTTTTACCACTATTTTTATTGCCGGGATGATTTTTTCTTTTCCACTTTTGGGTTATAAGACGATTTCGATTGTTTTGTTAAGTCTTTTTTTGGTGACGTCGGTTGTATTTGTGGTGTATTTCTTGAAAGATTATAGTAAGGTCGAAAAAAGGGGTATTAGTCATTATTTCCTTGCAGCTGCCTTTGTCTGGTATCTTTTGTCAGGGGTTGGTCCCTTTGCTTTAGGTCCGATTGTTGTATTTTACGGGAAGGGTGACCTCTATCATTTGGCAGTATATTATTATTTACATTTTTTATACAATGGTTTTTTTGTTTTTGGAATAGGGGCTTTATTTTTCAGGTTGCTAGAGCAGCGTGGGGTCGCATATTCTGTAAAAAAAGCAAAGTATTTCTTTTGGTTGTCAGCCAGCGCCTGCCTGCCTGCCTATGCGCTTTCAACCTTATGGATTGAAGTACCTTTTTTAGTAGTGGCGATAGCTTTTCTAGCGGCTTTATTGCAAATTATTTCGATTGTTTATTTGATTTCTTTAGTGAAGGGAATCGAGTTGGGGTTGGATTTTTGGGTAAAAGGATTGTTGAAGACCGTATTGAGTGTTTATGTCGTAAAATTAGTTTTTCAGTTATTATCGGCAATACCTTCATTGTCTGTAATGGTTTATGAAGCTAAAAGTTTTGTGGTTGTGGGATATATTCATTTGGTAACATTGGGCCTTATCAGTCTTTTTTTATTAAGCTGGTTGTTGTTGAGTTCGTCTTTTTCTATGAAATCAAGGATTGCCCGTCTTGGTCTGTCTCTATTTTTGTCTGGATTTCTGGCGACGGAAGCATTGTTGTTTCTACGGGGACTATTCCAATGGTTGACTTATACGGGATTTGAGTCTTTCTTTTTATGGTTAGCGATATTTTCCTCTTTAATGCCTTTAGGTATCTTTTTGTTTTTGATTGGGCAGATAATAAAAGGGCGGAATAATAGGAGCTTTCCGGCAAAATGAAAATTTTTCTAATAAAAAAAGCAAAATAATATACATTTCTGCTACTTCTTTGGTATATTTGAGCATTGCTTAGCTATCTAAAACATACAACCGATGAATAAGAAAATTATCTTTCGTCTCCTATTGGGGATGCTGTGTTTTGTTTTATCAGTGTCTTCTTATGCGCAAGCTTCAAAAGGGTTAAAGTATTTATCTAAGAATAAATACGAAGAAGCAGCTCAGGCGTTCACCGCCGCAATGAATAAGCCGGGGGAGGTCCCAATGGCTTATTATGGTTTTTCAAAATTGTATGCATCTGCCACTTATAAAGGTTACAATATTGATACGGCTTATGTCAATGTATTGCGGGCGGAGAAAACCTTTCGCAAGCTGGATTATAAGTTGAAAGGTAAATTGAGTAAAAAAATGACCTTGGCTGATATCCGAAAGGAAAAGAAAGAGATAGCCAATCTGGCTTTTACGAAATATGAAGAGACCAATACCGTAGAGGGCTGGGATTATTTTCTTGATAATTATAAAAAGCCGGGTTATAAAATTGAAAAAAAGGCAAAAATAGAAAGGAATAAACTGGCTTATGAAGCAGCTAAAAAAGTCGGAACTTACGAAGCTTATGGCGAGGTATTGAAAAAATACCGTAAAAGTCTGGCTTCAAAATCCCCGGCTATTTTGAAAAAAGTGGAGTGGGATTTGCTGGAGCTTTATATGAAGGAAAATAGTTGGGAGAATTTTGAGCAATTTTCAGCCGAGTATCCCTATCATTCATTTGTTAAAGACAGTGTTTATTACCAATTGACTTACCTTGACGAGGACAATGATATTGATGGTATGTTCGCCTTATTGGCAAAATACAAAAAATCGTCCTTCTCTAATGTGATTGCTGATTATTTGGCGGCAAGCCTTCCCACCAACGGAAGCGTTGAGCAATGCGAACAATTTGTAATGCTATTCCCTGATCATCCTGATGGAGTTCCCGTATGGACACGTTTTTATAAACTTTACAGAAAGAAAAATCCAAGATTCCAGGATATTATCGCCTTTGAAAAAAAATACCCTAAAAACCCAATATCGGATATTATCAAAGAGGATAAAATGCATTTCGCAGATAAACGATTTGAAATTGTCATGGAGAAAGCCGACCCCAGGGCTTATAAAGACTTTATTAAAAAATTTCCGGATTATCCGAAAGTGAAGCAAATAGAGGATCTTTATTACGGCCAAATATTGGAAAATTTCGAAGGAGAGTTATTGTCGAGATTTATATCATTTGAAGCGGAAAACCCCTCCGTTGTGAAGCAGCCTAAGTGGGCAGGAATGAAACAAAAAGCACTGGATCAGTACTTCGAGAGAATAGGTGAAGTGGAGGATCGAAATGAAATATTGGAAGCCATCAAAAAATATCCCAGTCACAAAGGGGTCAAATCGGCCTGGGAGGCCTTTTATTCGAGGTACAAAGAAGAGGTCGGCGACGATGAAGAGACCTTAGATAAATTTTTATCACACCATCCTGATTTTCCTTATCCTGAATTGATCGTTCAGGACAAAAAAAAAATAACCAATGATGCCATTGATATGGCTATTGAAAATGGCACGTGGAGAGATTGTATGGATATGGCGAATGAGCATTCAACGCACGCTAAGGTGAGGACTTTGTGGAGGACTGGCGTCGATCGCCTGATGGAGTCAAACCCTACAGTCCTACAACTCAAAAAAGCACAGAATAAGTACCCAAACTGTCCTTTTATGAGTGAGATTGAAAAAAAGATTCAGGAGGAGCGGGTTGATTATTTTAAAAAGGCTAAAGATGATGTAAAGATGAGACCAAAGTCTCGTAAGGGGTTATGGGGCTTGGTTAATACTTCTTATTCGGAGTACCTGCCTGTTATGACGACAGATGGCCAGCGGTTATATTTTTGTCGAAAGACAAATAATGAGGATATTTATGTTTCAGAAATGAAAAATGGTCAGTGGCAGGAAGCTGTTCCAATTTTTGAATTAAATAATTTGACCTATACCAATGTCGCACCTTTGACCCTGTCTTCTG
Organism: uncultured Saprospiraceae bacterium; assembly: GCA_964571475.1. Lineage (GTDB taxonomy): Bacteria > Bacteroidota > Bacteroidia > Chitinophagales > Saprospiraceae > JALVDO01. The sequence continues at coordinate 18,825 of CAZNCI010000023.1, forward strand.
ATGGCAATAAAATGTTAATTTTTGTGGATGGCAGTATTTCTGAAACGCATAAAACAGCAGCCGGATGGGCACCTCCTAAAAAATTACCCGATACTTTTAATACGGCAAGTTGGCAGGCGGATGCTATTTATTCTGCTGATGGTAAGGTGATTATTTTCACCAGACAACTTTTTTTGTCAGATATGAATCTTTATATTTCGCATTTGCAAAAGGATGGGACATGGAGTCATGCCACCAAATTGCCGGCGCCTATCAATACGGACTCCGATGAGCGTAGTGCCTTTTTGCATCCGGATATGCGGACGCTTTACTTTAGTTCTGAACGTCCTGGTGGTTTTGGAAGTTTGGATGTTTACGTCTCTACGAGGATAGGAGAGGGCTGGGATAAATGGACGGAACCGGAAAATCTGGGAGAAGCCGTGAATTCATCAAAAACGGATTGGGGGTTTAAGGTGACTACGGATGGTGCTACTGGTTATTTTAACAAACAATCAACGGGTGAGAGTGATTTTTATTCTATCCCTTTGAAAGAAGAATTTCAGGCAGCAAAAATAACCAGTATTTCGGGCTTTGTTAAAAATAGACAAGGGGCAGGTATAGGAGCTGAAATTGTGTGGACGCAATTGGAAACCGGAAAAGAAGTACAAATTACCTCGTCAGATCCAACGGATGGCTCGTTTTATGCCACTTTGCCAGATAAAGGAATGTATGGTTATACCATTGAGAAAAAGGGATATTTTCCCCTTTCGGGTAATATTGAAGTAAAGGAGGAAAGTATGAATTTTGTTTTAGATCAAGAATTGGTACTTGTAACCATTGCTGAAAGTAAAAAGGAAAATCTTAGTTTGCCACTTAATAATTTGTTTTTTGATACAGGAAAATATATCATTAAAAAGGCATCCTTTCCCGATTTGAATCGTTTGAAAGACTGGATAACTGAAAATAATTTGTCCATCACAATCATTGGACATACAGATAATGTGGGAGATAATCAGGCTAACTTAGTGCTTTCGCAAAACAGAGCCCGGGCGGTTAAAGATTATTTAGAGGCTCATGGTGCAGATGCATCGAAAATATTCACAGAAGGAAAAGGAGAAAATAGCCCCGTGGCAACGAATGAGACTGAAAAAGGAAGGCATGCAAACAGAAGAGTAGAAATTAAAATAAAATAGAATTAACAGTGAAGGTAAAAAAGGGAATAACAATTAGTATTGCATTGGGGCTTTCTATTCTGAGTTATTTTTTAATTCCTGGAGGGGATTTTCCTCAAGCGCCCTATGTTGGTGCCATGGTGGTATTGATGGCTGTTTTATGGATTACGGAAGTGATTCCTATTCCGGTCACCTCCTTGTTTCCGCTCTTTTTACTGCCAATTTTGGGCGTATTACCCGTCAAGGAAGTATCTGTTTTTTATGGCAAGCCGATTATATTTCTTTTTTTGGGAGGATTTTTATTGGCGATTGCCTTGCAGAAATCCGGCTTACACAAAAGAATTGCTTTAAAAATATTAGCATTTATTGGTGACAAACCAGCGGGAATAGTACTTGGTTTTTTCCTGGCAGGGAGTTTGTTGAGTATGTGGATATCCAATACGGCATCGGTCATGGTGATGCTGCCGGTTGGTTTGTCCATTCTTAATCAGTTAAAAAGTAAAGATGTACCTCCGGCTGTATTGGCAAAAATAGGACTGGGCATTATGTTGGCAATGGCTTATGGCGCTGATATAGGAGGAATGGCGACACCGGTAGGAACGCCCCCTAATTTGGTCTTTCAGGAGATGTACAAAGATATGTTTCCTTTAGCACCTGAAATTTCCTTTGTGGACTGGATGATGATCGGCTTGCCCATTAGTATTCTTTTTATTATATCGGGCTGGTTATTATTGACAAAAGTATTGCTGAGGTTGCCCAAAGCATCCCTATTGGGTGGAAGAAATATTATTAGACAACAATTAAAAGAACTGGGCAAATTGAAAGGGGATGAAAAAATAGCGGGTTTTATTTTTGCGCTAACTGCCTTGCTTTGGATGAGTGGTTCTGACTTGAGAATGGGGGAGTGGGGAATTATTCATGGTTGGAGAAGCCAATTGGGGCTTGCAGGCTTGTCTGATGCCGGGGTTGCAATCCTGATGGCATCCATATTATTTGTGATTCCCTCAAAGGAAAGGAAAGAAGAGCCTTTACTCGTATGGGCGGATGCCAGCCAAATTCCCTGGGGTATTTTATTGTTATTTGGTGGAGGTTTTGCTATTGCCGGGGGCTTTACAAAGAGCGGGTTGTCGGATATTATAGGACAGGGCTTTGCGCAAATAGAGGTGTCTTCTCCGATATTTGTCGTCGCATTCATCAATACACTCCTCACTTTTTTGACAGAAATAACATCCAATACCGCAATGACGAATTTGGTTTTACCCATCTTAGGCGAAGCTTCAGTTGTGATGCATATCGACCCTAGGTTGATTATGATTCCGGCAACGCTATCGGCAAGTTGCGCCTTCATGATGCCCATTGCATCTCCTACGCAGGCGATTGTATTTGCCTCCGGTCACGTACCAATACGGGAAATGATGCGTATTGGTATCTGGTTTAATGTATTGGGGGTTATTTTAGTTACCTTGGTTTTTATATTGATAGGACAATTTGTACTGGGAATTGATGTCCAGGAATTTCCTGACTGGGCAATGAAGGTGGGAGAATTAAAATAAATGACTCAAGGGGGCAGCATTACGGTTATAAAAGCGTTGTACATTTATAGACATAATAATTATGATGAAAATTAGAAGTAGCAGAGAAATATTGGGTATATTTATCTTGGTTTTAATGACGGGTTGTGATTTTCAGGAAACATCAGTTGATCCTATTGTGATTCCAAATATTGACACAGAATTTTCCATTCGAATGTATGAAAAATTAGGACAAAATGGGCGCGATTTATATTTTGATTTAGCATCCATCGTTGAAACGAATTGCTTGAATGGGACGGTCAGTTACTCCCTCATTAATCAAGATGAAAATCTGGATTTGAGTATCAAAAAAATAGTCGATCCCCTTGATTGTTCTGTGGGAATAGGTCATTATCATTCCGATGTTTCATTAGGCGCCCTGGATGCTGGAAAAGTGTATAATTTAACGGTTCGATTACAGGATGTCATTGAAAATCATGGCTTCCTTTCCGTGGATGATGAAAAATACACCATCAACTTAAATACACTGTATGGTTTGGAGATACCTAATACGACCCTGTATAAAATCCCGTCTGATCTGGTCTGGGGTTACATTGCCATTAGTCATTTTAATCAAAGAGATGCTGCGGATGCTTTTGCGGCGCATATTCTGACCTATGGAACGCCCAAATTATTAAAAGAAGGGGATTACGGTTATTTCAATGTTTTTCCAAGCGGTCAATTAGTTGGATTTGAAACGGAAATTATAGCCAACCCACTCACCATTATTCCCCTATCAATGGACTTTACGGGCAATTGGGCAACTTTGACAACAGAAATTGATGGATTCAGAAATGACAGACCCGATATCGAAGTCAAATTGTTTAATTCATTTGGGAAAGAGTATTGAAATTGGTGCACCACCGTCGAATATTTCGCAGGGAATCAATTTTGGTGTCTGTGATGTAACGAAAAATTGTTTCCAAAAAAAAGCTGAACTATTTTTCAGTATCAGAAAGATGGCTACCTTTGTCGTCTTTAAAGAGAATCCTATGAAAAATATTCAGATGGTCGATGTCAAAGGCCAATATTCAAAAATTAAGGAGGAGGTAAATACATCGGTGCTTGAAGTCATTCAATCCGGTGCTTTTATTAATGGACCTGCGGTAAAGTCTTTTCAACATAATTTAGAAAAATACTTAGGTGCAAAGTACGTTATTCCCTGTGGTAATGGAACAGATGCTTTACAGATAGCCTTAATGGCATTGGGGTTGCAGCCGGGGGATGAGGTAATTGTACCGGCCTTTACTTATGTGGCAACTGCAGAGGTAATTGCTTTATTGCACCTGATTCCTGTCATGGTAGATGTAGATCCGGGGACATTTAATTTGACACCGGACATTTTGGAAGCGGCGATTACACCCAAAACAAAGGCGGTTGTTCCCGTTCACTTATTCGGGCAATCCTGCGATATGGAGGGCATCATGCAGGTAGCTGAAAAACATGGGCTATTTGTTGTAGAGGACAATGCACAGGCGATAGGGGCAGATTATACATTCAGTGATGGATCTGTGAAAAAGACGGGTGTAATTGGGCATATCGGTTGTACCTCCTTTTATCCTTCCAAAAATTTAGGTGCCTTTGGTGATGGAGGCGCTATATTTACTCAGGATGAAGCATTGGCTAAGAAGCTGCGAATGATGGCTAATCATGGGCAAAGTGTACGCTATTATCACGATGAAATTGGGGTTAATTCGAGGCTAGACGCTATTCAGGCTGCTATTTTAGATATTAAATTAAAACATTTGGATGAGTACGCCAGGGCTCGTCAGTCTGCTGCCGCTTTTTACGATCGGGCATTTGAAGGGATAGCGGGAATCATTACACCCAAAAGGCAGTATAACTCTACCCACGTTTTTCACCAATACACTTTATTGTTAAAAGGCAAGGATCGCGCTGAATTTCAAAAAGCACTTTCAGCAAAAGGAGTGCCCAGTATGATTTACTATCCTGTACCTTTGTATGAGCAAAAAGCCTATGCGGGGGTGTTTTCCGGTGGGGTGGATTTTTTGCCGGTGACGGATAGTTTGTGTAGGGAAGTGGTCTCTTTGCCCATTCATACCGAAATGACGGAGGAGCTATTACAATACATCTCAAATACGGTAATTGAAGTTTTGTAAATAATTTTATTATGAGAATTGATAAAAATGATTACTTTTGCCACACCACAGCTATTATTGATTCAGGTGCCATTATTGGAGCCGGAACAAAAGTATGGCATTTTACCCACATTATGGCGGATGTAATTATTGGCACCAATTGTAATTTTGGACAGAATGTGTTTATTGCATCAGGTGTCAAAATGGGCAATAATGTAAAAATACAGAATAATGTATCCGTTTATGCAGGGGTGGAATGTGCCGATGATGTTTTTTTAGGACCTTCTATGGTCTTTACCAATGTGACCAACCCAAGAAGTGCCGTCAATAGACAGGGCGCTTATACCAAAACGAAGGTCGGGCAAGGCGCAACCATTGGGGCGAATGCTACGATTGTTTGTGGACATGACATTGGGGAATACGCCTTCATTGGTGCAGGAGCTGTGGTCACTAAAGATGTTCCTGCGTACGCATTAATGGTAGGAAATCCGGCAAAACAAATCGGATGGATGAGCGAATATGGAGAAAAATTATTATTTGATGAAACAAATACGGCTATTTGTAGAGGTAGTGGGGAAAAATATATTTTAGAAAAAAATCAGGTTAAAAAAGTATCATAGTGTATAAAGAACTACTTGAAAAAAAGAAAAAAATCGCCGTAATAGGATTGGGCT
>CAZNCI010000024.1:0-23837 GCA_964571475.1 uncultured Saprospiraceae bacterium
TAAAACTAAAAAAGCCTCCTTCTGGAAGCTTTTTGTCAAGTCTTTTGTACCCGGATTTACCACGCAGTATTGCGTGGGCGGGACTTGAACCTAGCAGCATTGCTAGTGCTAGGCAGGCCTATCAATGCTGCTAGGCAGGCCTATCAATGCTGCTAGGCAGGCCTGCACGCCCCGAAGAGCACAGGATTTTAAGTCTCGGCATATTGCTTTAACTCCAAGAAATTTGTTTGAATTAGGTCGTATAAAAATCTCTTTCCTGTCCTTGATTTAAAATATTTTTCTCGTACTCTCGCTTCTTGTCGAGTTTTTACCTCTTCCGTATAAACTACAATAAAAGGCAGATAGGGCTTGGTCGTACGCTCATAACCGCCATTATGCCGATTCAATCTAGCTTCAACATCGCCTGTAAAACCTACATAAATATACTTTCGATTAATACTTGCTATGGCATAAATAGTAAACATATAAAACTAAAAAAGCCTCCTTCTGGAAGCTTTTTGTCAAGTCTTTTGTACCCGGAGCGGGACTTGAACCCGCACGCCCCGAAGAGCACAGGATTTTAAGTCCGGCGTGTCTACCAATTCCACCACCCGGGCGTACTTAAACTTAAAATCCTTATAAAAAATTGAGCGAATGACGAGACTCGAACCCGCGACCCCGACCTTGGCAAGGTCGTGCTCTACCAACTGAGCTACATTCGCATTTCAAAGAAAAATCACTTAAAAAAAGAAGCCTAAAAGAGTCCTTCTTTAAATAAGCGCTGCAAAGATACATTAACAATTATATTAATTACAAATTATAACTTATTTTTTTTTAAAAAAGTTTCAAAAGGCGGCTTTGAACAGAAGTAATGGTCAAACATCAAACTTGTTTTACTTTGATGATTTTGACGGGGCAGGCTGCGGCTGCCTTTTCATTTTCTTCCAATTCTGCATCAGAGACTCTAACGGTATGAAATCCTTTTTTATCCAATCCTCCCACCAAAGTACATCGTCCGTCCTTCTTCGACATCCGCCATCTATCCGGTGCCAGTTCGACGCAATAATTGCAGCCAATACACTTTATTCTTTGTTGTGTAATAATCACCATTAAGCCTCTACAATTTTGTACAATTTGTCAGATGGGCGAATGACCGTTTCCACCATAAAGGTAACATCATCCCCCCTTTTTGCCTCATCAGCCACCTTATCATCTACACGCATTTCGGGGACATTCATCTCCCAAACTCCCGTTGTAGGTCCGGTAATGAGTATTTTATCTCCCTTTTTCAAGGTGTGGGCTTCCATTCTAAAGTGCCCAACTTTGGGTTTTGCATAATAATGCATTCCCTTACCCAAATAAACCTTCTTTTGGGTTGCTTTCGATCCGGAGGAGTCGGTCCATTCCCCCATTTCCTGTCCTAAATAATAACCACCCCAAAATCCACGATTATAAACAGTGCGTAAAAGATCCATCCATTCTTCCACTCGTTCGGGTGTATAAGTACCTTCATAGACGGCATCAATTGCCTGACGGTATGCCTTGACTACGGTGGCGACGTATTCGGGCGCACGTCCCCTACCCTCCAATTTGATAACGGAGACCCCGGCATCAATCACTTTGGGCAAAAAATCAAGAGTACATAAATCCTTAGGCGACATGATATACTCGTTGTCAATTTCTAATTCATGTCCATCCTCTATATCAATCACCTTGTATTTTCGCCTACAATTTTGCACACATGCTCCTCTATTAGCGGATGAATTCTGCGTATGAAGACTTAAATAGCATTTTCCGGAAACAGCCATACACAAGGCACCATGCCCGAATATTTCCACTTCGATTAGTCTTCCGGAAGGGCCCTTTATCTGCTCCCGCTCAACAGATCGTGTAATATCCTTCACCTGTCTTAGGCTTAACTCGCGGGATAATACAATGGTATCTGCAAATAGTGCATAAAATTTCAACGTCTCTACATTTGTAATATTTAATTGCGTAGAGATATGTACCTCCATTCCAACACTACGCGCAAAGGCGATTACTCCCTGATCAGAAGCAATGATGGCCGTAATGCCAGCTTCCACCGCCGTATTAATGATGTTTTTGACAAGGGAAAGGTCATGATCGTAAATGATCGTATTCAAGGTAATATAGGTGCGAACACCTGCCTTATTACAGCGTTCTGCGATTTCTTTTAAATCTTCTAATGTGAAATTTATGGAAGAGCGAGCCCTCATATTTAATTGCTCAATTCCAAAATAAACGGAGTCTGCCCCATTATCAATTGCAGCCTGCATGGCATCAAAAGAACCTGCCGGTGCCATTAATTCTATTCTATCGTTCGAAGTCATGGCGCAAAACTACGCAATTCTTTCTAACTTATCAATGTTTCCATGTGTATTCAGAGCGAATGTAATAAAATAAACAGACCATCAGCAAATCCGACTCCTACTTTGATGGTGCATTAAATGTAATGCTAATATTATAGCCACGAACAACACATCTTTTAAAATAATAACATATCAGCGATTTATTGCTGCCTCAAAAAAAGATATTACTAAAAAAATGCCCAGAATACACGACCAAAAATTGAAATTGAGTCTTTTTTTAACAGATAATTGAACAATAGCCCCCATTCGTTGAATATTTTTTTGGTTGTAAAAAATTCTCCCCTTTTTGCATGAAAATAAAAAACTCATGTTAGAAAAAAAAATTAAAAACCTCGTCTTTGAGGGTGGAGGCGTGAAAGGCGTCGCATACATTGGCGCCATCAATGTTTTATCAGAAAAAAACATCCTAGGCGAAATTGAAAACGTCGCCGGTAATTCTGCCGGTGCAATAACTGCGGGGTTAATTGCCTTGAGATATACTGCCGAAGAAATCGAAAAAATCGTCTTTGACATGGATTTCAACTCCTTTGAGGATGATAAAAATTACCGCCGTGTCAAATCTGAATACGGGCTATATGCCGGAGATGTATTTTTAGGGTGGATGACAGATCTCATTACCCAAAAAGGGTTAGCTGCCAAGGCTACATTTGCAGATTTGCATCAGAATGGCTATCGGACATTAAAAGTCTATGCGACAGATTTATACACTCAAAGCCTGCAAGAATTTTCGTATGAGACAACACCAAAAGCCATCGTGGCAGAAGCGATTCGAGCCTCGATGTCTATTCCACTGTTTTTCAAGGCGTGGAAATTCAGTAATAACCAACCCAATGATCACTTATACGTTGACGGCGGTGTCCTGCTGAATTACCCCATTCGTGCTTTTGCCCCACTTGAGGATACAATCGGTATGCAATTGGAAAACATGACCCAAAACACCCCAATCAATAACTTTGGTTATAAGGATTTAAAAACCTATACAAAAGTATTATTCGAAACCATGCTAGTGACGCAAAAAGTAGCATTAGAACAAGACAAGGATGCCGTAAAACGAACGATCAATATCAATGATCTGGGTATTTCTGCTACTAAATTCGACTTAACCATTGAAGAAAAAAATGCATTAATCAAAGAAGGACGGGATGCCGCAACCTTTTTTTTAGAAGCAGAGGCATAAAAATCGTTAACTCTCTGACAAATACATCAAAAGAATAAAGGATTTAAAAAAAGGGAATTATCTTTGTCGCTTGACTAAAAGTGAATAAAGAAATTATGAATAAACGTATCCTTTTAATAATTAGTGGAGTAATGTTTTGGGCTGGTGCAATATTTGCACAGGAAACGGGAACAGTAAGGGGGAATCTCTTTGACAAAGAAACGGGAGATCCCATTATGTTTGGGACGGCCCGCCTATTAAATACAGATTTTGGTACTAATACTGATTTAGATGGATTTTTCTCCATGGGTAGCGTTCCCGTTGGCAATTATCGATTGGTCGCCAGTTATATTGGATACGATAGCATCGCCATTGATATAAAAGTTGTCAATAAAGGTATCGTCTATAAGCGTATCTTTCTGGAGCAAAGCGCCATAGAATTAACCACAGTAGATGTTACAGCTGACAGAGAAAAAGCAAGGTCTGACGTTCGCGTATCTGTTGTGCAGGTTAGCCCAAAACAAATAAAAGCCCTGCCGGCAACTGGAGGAGAACCGGATATTGCCCAATACCTGCCAGTATTACCCGGGGTTGTAGTTTCGGGAGATCAGGGAGGACAACTCTATATTAGAGGAGGGTCGCCCATTCAAAATAAAATTTTACTGGATGGAATGACCATTTATAACCCCTTTCACTCCATTGGATTTTTCTCTGTATTTGAAACAGAAGCCATAAAAAATGTAGATGTGCTGACGGGTGGCTTCAATGCAGAACATGGTGGTAGAATTTCAGCAGTGGTAGATATCAAAACCAAAGAAGGTAATAAAAAAAGGTTATCGGGTATCGCCTCTGTCAGTCCATTTCAAGCTAAAGTCTTACTAGAGGGCCCCATCAAAAAGTTCAACCCCGAAACGGGAACCAGCACCTCCTTCCTCCTCACCGGTAAACATTCCTACCTCAATGAGACCTCCAAGGTCTTATATGGTTACGCAACAGATACTTCGTTTTACTCATTTGCCTCAAAGGATACCAGCCTTACCGACTTGACAAATTTGGGCCTACCCTATAGTTATAGCGATTTGTATGGAAAATTATCTTTTGTAGGAGGAAGTGGAAGCAAGTTTAATTTATTTGGGTTTAACTTCTCTGACCGCTTCAATTTCTTAGGTCTGGCGGATTTAAGCTGGAAAGCAACCGGAGGTGGCGCCAACTTCACCCTCGTACCCTCTCGGTCTGACATTGTAATGAAAGGACTGATCGCCTATACCAAATACGACATAAATCTGGTAGAACAAAGCAATGCACCAAGGAAAAGCGGCATAAATAATTATATTTTTAAAATGAATTTCACCTACTTTGGAGCGAGTAGTCAAACGGACTATGGTTTTGAAATTGGCGGCTTCAATACAGACTTCCTTTTCACCAACAGTGTTGGTATTCAATTTTTGCAAAAGGATTTTACCACAGAAATTGCAGGCTACGCCAAGGTTAAAAAGAAAATTGGTAGCAAGGTCATATTCGAGCCAGGCATTCGATTACACTATTATGCCTCACAACCCAAATTATCGGTTGAACCAAGGGTGGGGCTAAAAATCAATGCAACTGACTTTCTTCGCTTCAAATTTGCCGGAGGACTTTACTCACAAAACCTCATCAGCACGGTCAACGAACAGGATGTTGTCAACTTCTTTGTTGGCTTTTTAGCAGGTCCCGAAGAAACGATCTACCAGCCCGGCACAAAAACACCAACGACGGATCATTTACAAAAATCAATTCATGCCATTGCCGGAGTAGAGGTTGATCTCTCCAGGCATATTCAGGTAAATATTGAACCCTATTTAAAGAAATTTACACAACTTATTTCCATCAACAGAAATAAAATCAGTAGTCAGGACCCCGATTTTGTAACAGAAACAGGAAATGCGTATGGGATTGACTTCTCCTTAAAGTACGAAAGTCCTGATTGGTATATTTGGATGACCTATTCACATGGATATGTCAACAGAAATGATGGAGAACAAATCTATCCTACTATATTTGACCGGCGGCACAATGTCAATTTTTTAGCGACCTATGCCTTTGGTCATGACCACGTGTGGGAAGCAAGTGCACGATGGAATTTAGGATCGGGCTTTCCTTTCACTAAAACGAAGGGATTTTATCAGGATATTAATTTTGACGACTTACTCTATACCGATATATTAACGGGCAATCACAATCTGGGTACGATCCTGTCCAGCAAACGGAACGGTGGCCGACTGTCTTGGTATCACCGGTTAGATATTTCGCTAAAAAGAACCTTTGAATTAGGCAAATATTCGAAAATAGAAGCCGTTGCCAGTATCACCAATGCCTATAACAGGCGCAACGTTTTTTATGTAAATAGAATTACCAATAGCAGAGTCAACCAATTACCGATTATACCTAGTTTGGCCGTTTCGTACCGCTTTTAGAAAACAAGCCAACGAAACGCAGACACTAAAAAAAATTATCATGAAAAATCTTATTTTACCTATTGTTACAATTTTACTTTCCGTCAACACGATTTTTGCTCAAATTACCATCACACAGGAACACGCGCCTTCCATTGGGCTGGTTCAATATCAAGCGGAGGCAGACACCTTAATTAGTTATATTGGCGAAGCTGGAGAAAATCAGGAGTGGGACTTCTCCTTTTTAGATACCGTCCTCATAGATACATTAACGTTTGTCAGTCCGGTAGGCACTTCAAACGAAGAGGACTTCCCCGAAAGTAATTTAGCCGCTGAAATTGGCGGTGCATTTCAGTATTTAGAAACTACGCCGGAAGCGTTTTATGCCCTGGGTTTTGCAGGAACGGCATCGACCGGAGAACAGATCTTAGCGACATTTTCACCCAAGTCAAAAATCACCTCTTTTCCCGCCACTTATGGAACATCGGATACAGACAGTACGAGTTTTGATATTGAAATCAACTCTCAATTTGGAATGGTACGACTAAAATCTATCATTCAAAAGGAAAGTCAAATAGATGGATACGGCAAGGTCACGACCCCACAAGACACTTATAAGGCACTACGTCAGAGTGTACAAACACAAACGACGGACTCGGTTTGGCTCAATTTTTTGGGCGATTGGTCGCTAGTGAGCAGCACTGTTTCCAATACAACGGAAGTCAATTATATCGCCAGAGAAAGTAAAGGCACGCTAATCTCTATTTCGTTTGCAGAAGATGGGCATATTGACGGGGTTAGTCACCTGCTCAACCTCACTCCTATCGTAGATTTACCTATTGCCGGATTTGACATTGACAATCAGGGAGAAGGTTTGGTATCCTTTATAAATACTTCTGCCGAAAACCCCGTATCCTATTTGTGGGACTTTGGGGACGGAGCGAATAGCACTGCCGAAAATCCAACTCATAACTATACCCAAAATGGCACCTATACGGTCTGTCTGACAGCTACAAATTCGGCTGGAGATAATATGATCTGTAAAGAGGTGGAGATTTTGCTAACACCCGTCGCTGCTTTTGATTATACCGTTACCGGAAATGGGGAATTAACATTTGCCGACCAATCTACCAATGATCCGACGAGCTGGAGTTGGGATTTTGGAGATGGAAATACCTCTTCAGAGCAAAATCCTATCCATGCTTTTGAAGTAAGTGGTGAATACAATGTATGTTTGACCAGCGCTAATGCGGCGGGGGAAGATACCAATTGCTCACCTATAACTGTGGTCATTGTCGGAATAGATGATCCGTCCACCTCTTTAAGTCTAACACTCTTTCCAAACCCTGTCAATGAAATAATCAATTTACACATTAATAGCACAGCCGATACAGACCTTGAAATTCGCATTTTTGACCTTAGCGGAAAGGAAGTATTCAATGATTCATTTCAAAAAGAAATTAAAATTAAAGTATCCGACTGGGCGATAGGTAATTATTTTTATCAAATTGGCAATGCAGCCAAAACCATCAAAAAAACGGGTACATTTGCTGTCATACGGTAGTGACAAATGGCCTTGAAATTTTTTATTTTTTGTAACTATTTTTTAGAAAAAACATTATACTTCAGAATGCAATAAATAGCTCGCATTCCATCTCGCCAGCCGATCTTTTTGCCTTCGTCGTAAGTTCGTCCGTAATAGGAGATGCCTACTTCGTAGATTCGCACATCGGGGATTCGAGATATTTTGGCCGTTACTTCCGGTTCAAAACCAAAGCGAAACTCCTTCAAATTCAGACTTTGAATCATTTTGGTATTAAACAGTTTATAACAAGTCTCCATATCCGTTAAATTGAGATTGGTCAGCATATTGGACAAAGAAGTCAGAAATTTATTACCGATGGAGTGCCAATAAAACAAAATACGGTGCGGTTTTCCGCCCAAAAATCGAGAGCCATAGACCACGTCTGCAAAACCAGCCAAAACCGGCTTTAGCAGCAAATTATATTCCTGTGGATCATATTCCAAATCAGCATCCTGAATAATTAAATAGTCGCCTGTTGCTTTTTGAATACCCGTATGAAGCGCCGCTCCTTTTCCTTTATTGACTTCATGCTCATAATAAGTAATAGGCAAATCGGGCTCATTATCCATATACCTGCGAATAGCACCTGCGGTATCATCACTAGAACAATCATTGACAATAATTATTTCTTTGGCAATACCGTTTAATAATTGAACCTCTTTTACTTTGTCTAAAATAAAATGAATGGTTGCCTCTTCGTTGTAAGCAGGAATAATGATGGACAGTTTTTGTATCATAAAAGGTTGGTTCGATAACTTTTTTTAAAATAAATGCCAAAAATAACGTTCTTTTGCAGTAAAAATAATTATTCGCTACATTTCAATTCAAAAGAATATGACAAAAAAAGAAAAAGCCGCTGATATTGCCAAAATTTTGGATGATTTGTATCCTAAAACGCCCATTCCACTGAATCATTACGACCCCTATACTCTATTAGTTGCCGTACTATTATCGGCACAATGCACGGACAAACGCGTCAATCAGGTCACTCCCGCCCTCTTTGAATTGGCGGACACACCACAAGCCATGAACCTTCAGGATGTGGATGACATCAAAGAAATTATCCGTCCTTGTGGTTTATCGCCCCGAAAATCAAAAGCCATCAAGGGATTATCAAAAATTATTATTGAGGATTATAATGGAGAAGTTCCTCAAAGCTTCGAAGCCCTGGAATCATTACCGGGAGTTGGGCATAAGACGGCCTCTGTTGTCATGTCACAGGCTTTTGGCGTACCCGCTTTCCCGGTTGATACCCATATCCACCGATTGGCCTACCGCTGGGGGTTAAGCACCGGAAAAAATGTCGAGAAGACAGAAAAAGACCTCAAAAGAATTTTCCCAAAGGAAATATGGAATAAATTACACCTCCAGATTATTTTTTTCGGTAGAGAATACTGTAAAGCGAGGGGGCATGATCCCCGTGAATGTCCTATTTGTAAAAAACACGGAAGAAAAACACTATTCCAGGGGCTTGTGTCTTAAAAACTCAATTATTCCTATATTAAACGCCGTCTATTTTTTATCTCATCGAGCCAACAAATGAGGTCTTCAGCCCCCCTCACTTTTTGTTATAAATTACCGCATTACATTCATCTTTAAAGTTCGATTTCCTATATTCGTTTTGACTTTCACCAAATAAACTCCGCTTGACAATAAAGACGCATCGACAGCAATCGTTTCATTTAAAATAGAGTCATGATACGCTCTTTGAAGCAACTGCCCTCTAAGGTCATAAACCTCAACAGAAACATCAGATGATCGTTTCAAATCAAACAATAAATTAGCCGTATTCAATACGGGATTAGGGAACAAACTAACGGCACTTTCGGGTAAAACCGGAGTGTCATTTCCCAATATAGGATTCGCCCCAATACTCAATTTCATCAATGGAATCAAAGTAGTAGAGCCGACCGTCAATTCATTGTCCGTTCCAGAAGCATAAGCAGTAAAATACTCCGGTGTGTCCATCAGATCATTGATTAAAACATCCGTTGCAGTATAATCAGTTTGGTCATCTCCCATCAACAAACACTCCTGTACTCCATCCGGTGAAATATACTTCATCACCAATACATAATACTTATCATCGCTTAAAGCATAACCGTAAATACTGGTATCAACCGGCATGGTCAACGCTCGATCATCCTCTGAACCATCAAATTTATAGACATTATAAGCAACCGGCGCTCCTGTCGTTACTTCATTCATATTCATTTTCCCATCTCCATTGAGGTCACCATCCCATTCGTACAACATTGTGGTAATGGAATCTCCAGCCAGATCACTTGCATTTGTCACACCAAAAGTAATATACCGCGCCCATAAACCGGCTCCATTTGGCACATGATAAACATTACCCAAACTATAAGAAGCTTCCTCTCCTACCGAGATTCCAACATAAGGTGCATTGGATTTTTGAAAGGAAGTATCCCCCACAGAAAAAGCGTAAGTCTGGCGATTATTAGCCACATTTGCATCTGTCAATCCATCAGGTGAAATAGAATAAGTCACTAGATAATTGGCAGGAGTAGCATCTGGAGTAAAACTTCCGTCAATCACCTCATTTTCTAAAATTTGACCTGCAGCAATTGTACCATAAACTTTTGTATTTGAATAAACGCTTTCGCCTGAATCTACATTTACCACCTTCACTTTAACCGTACTAGCAGCAATATCCATGCGCCCCATATTACCCAAATTAGCTAAGAAGTTTATAGGCTCGACCTGAGAAGCCGGCGTATTTATATTTTTTGCAATAGCTATAAAGGGTTTTATAACCAAATCAACAGATGGTCTTGGGTCTTCATCTGACAAGAGAATGTCATCAATATTCCAGGCATAAGCACAACCGGGATTTCCAGAACCTCCATTATTCGTCGTCTCATCCGATAAGAATTCAAATGCAATAAAAAAAGTAGTTCCGCCAATAGCCTGAAAGGCTTCCGATAAATTCATTTGTACATTCACCGGATTCTGTGCTAAATTTGGATCATCCACTCCTACTTCAAATTCATTGTATTGAATACCGGGAAAGACCTCAATCGACTGCCAATTCTGCAAATTATTCATATCATTCCCAATACGTATTAAGGGACGATCATTATAGGATAAATAATAAGATTCAAAAGTCAACCAAATATTACTCAAGTCGGCAATAGTCATTTCCGGCGAAATCAACCATGCTTCCTGTTCACCGGAGCAATTCAAATCAGAATCAAAAATCATCCAACCATTTTCTGCAGTTGTAGAAGCAATGGCAGCCAAAGGAACATCGCCCATCGCTCCAATGGTGGTATAAGTCCAGGAGGCGCTAGCTGTCCCGTTTCCGCGCACCTCCAAATTTGTCCAGGAATCAGGCATCCCTCCGTCAAAATTTTCTTCTAAAAAGACAGTTTGAGCGAAAGCTCCGATTAAACCCATCACTAAAATAAGGGCAGTAAATGTAAATTTTTTAAAACTCATGTTTTTTCTTTTTTGTATGTATAAACGTTCAATTATACACACCTAAATGATTTTTATTTTTTATCTCCCGAATATAAAGAGCCACTATTTATCAAAAAAGTTGTTTGGAGTATAACAAATAAGCCGCAAAGGTAATAAATATACCTTTAAGTCCATGAACAAATTAAAGTACCTGACACGAAACCTGCTCTTGGGCAGGTACACAGCAAAAGAAATTAGTTTTTGAGGCGCAACCTGCTCTCTATCTGATCTACCAATAATTGCGCATCTTTAGTCTCAAAAATAAGATCATTGATCGTTATTAATCTTAATAAGAAGTGATTTTTATTTTCATTAAAGGATTGAATAAATTCTGATTTAAAATAAAAAAACGGACTATCAAATGGCATACAATGTAACAATTGAAAAAGACCACTCTTATTATTATAAACAACGAGGAAGAAATCATGTTCCTGCTCATCGGGACGATTACTCAACAACAATTTCAATAATATGGGATAATCAAAATAGGTTGTCAATGAAAAAGAAACCAAATTAGCTTCAAACATGGGATAGTATTTGATCTGCCCCTTGATTTGACGCGCTTTTAATAAATCATCGACTTGTTGAAGTCTCGTGTGCATCTCACGAAGCGGCGTTTCTGTTTTTGACTCTTCCGTAAAAGGCCTCCATGTATTTGTTTTTAAATGATAATAGGAAACCTCTCCTATCCTCAACTTATAATCAAATCTGGAGTAGCCCGGCACAACATATCCGGGATAATAATACTTAAACCCCTGTTCCTTTGCATAAATCAGCTCCAATACCATTGTATATAGGCCCAGACTATATTTGGAGTAGGCAGCATCGTAAATGCCTAATATACTGGCAACACTTTCCTCCCCTACATCAAAAAAGCTACAAGCCACTAACCTATCCTCGTCATAAACACAAACTTCATAAGTGTCAAAAATATTTCTATCCTCCAAATCGAGTAAAGATTCTTTTAAAGAAGGAGATAAAGGAGCAGGAAAATTAGACTTATAAATTCGATATAAGGCCTCTTTTTCTGGTGTAATACTTGCAAGCCCATAACGAATGGTGAATACTTTTTTATTTTTGTTATGAAGCTTTCGCAAACTTTTACGAAGAGCATAGGTGCTAAGGTCGGCCCTGATCCACAGAGCGGAATAAAATTCACTGCCAAAACACAGAAAGTGCGTTGTAAATATACTCTGTCCCATTCGGTACCACCCCTTGGCGAGGTAAGCATCCAAATCAGGGCCTTTTACCTCCGAAGGATAGTGTTTCTCTGAAAACATCCGTTTATTCTACTTTTTCATATAGTTATATAAATCACCGCCTTTACGAAATAGTTTATCAACCTTCATTACGGTCTTTTTATCTGGAATTAATTCAGGCGCATGATGAGGCTTAACCCGTGCATCAAGAATAATTGGACCATTACTACCCCAATGTTTATCCTTCACAAATGTACTTACCCCATGGATATCAGAAGCAGGATTCGTCCTGGTAAACGTTACCCAAACAAAATTATTCCAATTTAAAGATACAAAATCAGAATCATCCACCACTACAAACAGGGGAATCTCCTCCAATTTTTGCCCTTCCAAAGAAGCGCTCAACAAAGATAGTATTTTATCTTTATTTTTCTCATTAAATTTAGGTCCTGTGATAGCCAATATCCCCGGCAGGACAAATTGAGGGTTTCCAAACCCATCCGGCAGCGCAAAATCATCCGGCAACCGACTCGCCAAATTCCGCTTTATGCGACCGCTTGCAGCAATGACGACTTTACTCCCGGCATTCCAACCACTTCCGGAATAATCCAGGGTGTCAATCGAAGTCTTGGTATGAAAATGTAAATCTCTTTTCCAATCTACCCTTTGCAGTAAATGAGAAAAAAAACGTTCAGCATCGTATGTAGTCAATTGATCATCATCACTTCCATCTACTATCAATAAAAATTTAGCCAAAGAGGTCTGTCCACTGCCAAGTATGCGATTGGCCTGAATCAGTATTTCTTCCGGTGCCTTATCCCGCTCCCGAAATGGCATATAACGCTCCGAGCCAATTGCCAATAACAAAGGATGAACACCCGCTTCATCAACGGCATGAATTTCCCGCACCCCAGGAAATTCCTGTTTAGAAATATCCTGCACCAACTCATGAATCAAAAAGCCGAAACTGGTATCTTCCTGCGGAGGACGCCCCACGGCTGTAAAATGCCATAATGGATGCTTTCGGTGGTAAATATTTTCCACTTTCATGACGGGAAAATCATGCGTCAAACTATAATAACCCAGATGATCGCCAAATGGACCTTCCGGTTTCAAACCCTGTTTTTGAATCACTCCAGTCAGTACAAAATCTGCCTCTGTTGCATAATAGTAACCGTCTCTTTTAGTATAGGGAAACCGTTTACCATTGAGTAAGCCGGCAAAAGCAAGCTCCGAAAGTCCTTCCGGCAATGGCATGATGGCAGAAAATGCGTTCGCCGGTGGTCCTCCGACAAAAATAGAACACTTAAATTCATCCTCACTTTTCAAATATTGCTGGTGATGGATACCGATCCCTCTATGGATTTGATAGTGCATACCAACTTCTTCATTCAATTGGTAATCATTTCCACTTAATTGAATACGATACATCCCTAAATTGGATTGCATAATTTGGTTGCTGCCCAAAGGCATTGTAAATACCTGTGGCAAGGTAATAAACGCTCCACCATCCATTGGCCATGAAACAATTTGGGGCAATTGCTCGACTGTTGTCTTTCCGTAAAAAACAGGTCCACTTCGTCTTTTTTTCTTAGGCAATGCTTTCAATGCAGTAAATGGCAGTTTCCAGTATTTAAAAGGGTTTTTCAAGGCTTTTTCCGGGTTCGCTTTTATTGCAATCAAATTCATGGCATCCGCCAGCGTATCTCGAAATATATATCGGGTTCGCTCCTTGGTCCCATATAAATTTGAAATTGCCTGAAAAGGGCTATTCTTTACCTTTTCGAACAATAAAGCAGGTCCCTGTTCGGCATAAACCCTGCGTTGAATTTCCGCCATTTCCAAATATGGATCTACTTCACTTCTAATGCGAATTAATCGACCAGACCGTTCAAGATCATTGGCGCATTGACGAAGAGAACGATAACTCATAGATTTGAATAATTCTTTGAAAAGAAAAGCCTTATTTATACCAAAAAGATAAACTTCAAGACCATTAAAAAACCGAAGGTAAAATTACTTTTCAAAAAATTATAAAGAATATTACAATAATTGCAAAATCATTGCCTAGCTTTGTTCCACTATGCGTTTAATCACATTCATATTATTAATTTTCATCCAGGGGACTTTTCTTTATGGCCAAAATGGAATTGCAGCTTCTCTTGGAGGACGTTCAATCGGACTTGGAGGTACATCTGTTGTGTACGAAAACAGCAACAGTATTTTTTCAAATCAGGCAGGTCTGGCAGCTGTCAAAAAAATGACCTTTGCCATTAATTCAGAACAACGATTCCTCTTAAATGAAATCCGGGCGGTTTCAGCCGCAGCAGCCTTTCCCATTGGCAAGAATGGCACTTTTGGTCTTGGCGTCCAATACTTTGGCTTCAAAGCCTATAACGAACAACGAATATCCCTTGGTTATGGCAAAAAACTGGGCGATAAATTTAGCCTTGGTGCTTCTTTTATCTGGTCTAACACCGTCATCCCTGAGTATGGAAATAAAGGCACATTTACTTTTGACATAGGGCTCATGGCTCATATCTCTTCCAAGGTATCACTGGGTGCTCATATTTTCAATCCACTGCGAGTCCGTCTCACAGAAGCTGAATCCCTGCCCTCTATTATTAAAATTGGACTACTTTATCGCCCATCCAAAGTGGTCCGCATTATTGCAGAGGTTGAAAAAGATATTCAATTTGGAGTTCGTACACGTTGGGGCACAGAGTACGATGTTTTAAATCAATTGGTACTTCGCTTCGGACTGACAACACAACCCACGGAGTTTTCCTTTGGCTTTGGATATAAAATCAAGAAAAAATTAATCATTGATGTTGGTGCATCTTACCATCAAATCCTTGGTATTACTCCGGCTCTCAGCGTCACTTACAAATTCCAATAGGTCAAAATGAAACTATTAATTGTCGCTGCGACTTCTTTTGAAATTGCCCCAATCAAGGCTTTTTTATCGAGCTGTTTTGAGCTAAAGGAAGAGAGGACTTTCATAAGAGGAGAGCATTCCGTCAACCTACTTATTACAGGAGTAGGACAGGTAGCCACCGCTTACCATCTGGGCTGTGAATTGACCCAAAATGACTATGACTTAGTGATAAATATGGGTATAGCCGGCACTTTTCGACGAGATTGGTCACTGGGTAGTATCGTCCAAATTATTTCAGAACAATTTGCGCAATTAGGAGCAGAAACGGCCAGTGGTCAATTTATGGATATTTTTGAATTAGGTTTATTAAAAAAAGATAGCTTCCCCTTTAAAAATGGGAAATTAGTCAATTCTTTTTCCCTTCCAGCTGAAAAAATTCAAAAAGCAGCCGGAATTACCGTAGATACCACCCACGGTTTCGAAGCCTCCATTAAAACGATAGAACAATACTACCAACCGGAAATAGAAAGCATGGAAGGGGCGGCATTTTTCTATGTTTGTTTTTCACAAAAAGTAAAGTGCCTGCAACTTAGAGGGGTCTCCAATTATGTTGAAGCCCGCAATAAAAATAATTGGGATATTGCTTTGGCCATCCAAAATCTTAACCAAACCGCCATAGGTTTAATCAGAGGATGGCTGCACCTTTAACAATGAATCCAAATCACAAAATTGCCAATCAAGTTTATGTATATTTGGATGATGTTCAAAAATCAATACAAAATCTCTACCAAAAGAAGTCACATATTCTGGAGCAAACTCCCGCTTTAGACTACCATTGATACCGCTCCCCAAAAAAACCACTCCCTCCTTACTATGAAATTCAAATTTGCGGGCACGCATACCAAAATCTCCTCCTACAAAAATAACATCAACCCCCCTGTTCTGAACTTTCACCAATTGGGGGTACCACCAGTTTTTTAATAATAAATTGCTATCACAGGATGGATGAATAATTGCCGGATTGATATTAAAAGAATCGGGAATTGTCCCCTTTTCATTCTTCCGTATATCCCCCAATAAAGCAAGATGGTGTAAAATAACCAGATGAGAAGCATCCTGAATCGTATCTAGTACAGACTGCATCATTTCCATCTGCCTGTCCTTTTCCCTGCAATTCTCCTGAGGCGGAGGACTATCGTAATACCAAAACAAATTGGTATTTAAAACCATTATGCAAATGCCATCCTGCCAAATAGTATAAAAGAAAGGACGATGGGTATGATCAGAAATCCACTGCGTATTGCCCTCCAATACATCATGATTACCCAAGGTCCAAAGTGTATTAGGCGAGCTCAGATCAAAAATATCATCGACATAATCGAGGGTCGATTTTTTTTGGGTTAAATGGCTACAAATATCTCCTCCCAACCAAATTTGGTCAAACAAATCATAATCCAGTTTAGCCAATCGAGGATCCACCTTATCCGGTGCATTCCAGTCATAAGGATGCCCCAAAAAAATATATTGATGAGAAGTATCAACTCGTTGACAAGAATTAATCCATAAAAAAAGTCCGAAAAATAAAAATGCTCTCATCAGATAACAATCTCATCTTCTGCAACAACCCGCCCATTTACACAACGAATAATACGAGCGGGAAAACTCTCTAAAATTCGGTAATCATGTGTCGCAAATAATACCGCAGTATTATAAGTATTGGCTAAATTCCGCAATAATAAAAGAACGCTATCCGCCGTCTCCGGATCTAAATTTCCCGTTGACTCATCCGCTAAAATGATGTCAGGTTTATTGAGCAAGGCTCTTGCAATGACGACCCTTTGCTGCTCTCCACCGGAAAGTTTATGAGGCATTATCTCCGCTTTATCACTCAAACCAACAAAGGCTAAAACTTCCTCAATTCGTTTGGCCATCTTTTTTTTGTCCTTCCAATTAGTGGCCTTTAACACAAAGCGTAAATTATCCCAAACATTTCGGTCTGTCAATAGGTTGAAATCCTGAAAAACAATGCCTAATTTTCGCCTCAGTTTTGGAAGGGTTTTTCGATTGAGTTCAGTCAATGAGAATCCAGCAACTTCTCCCTTACCCTTCTGTAGGGGCAAATCACCATAAATAGTCTTCAATAAACTAGACTTCCCCGTTCCAGTTTTACCGATCAGGTAAGTAAATTCTCCTTTAGAGATACGAAGATGAACATCGCCCAGTATTTTTTCCTGCTGTTGGTAAATATCTGCTCCTTGAAGATTAATAATCAGATTGCTCATAAATTAATTCGTAATTTCACTCAAAAGTATTCTTTTTTTTAAGAAAACTCAAATAAGGAGGAAGGAAATAATATTGGCAGCATAAGGTGACATCTTTTGGGGGAGGGGAAAAAGAGAAGAGCAAAAGGTGTTATCTTATGGGGAGTTAGCAGGCTTCAGGCTTCAGTTGGCAGTCTCCAGTTGGCAGTTCACAGTTCACAGTTGGCAGTTGGCAGTTGGCAGTTGGCAGGCTTCAGGCTTCAGGCTTCAGCATAAGGTGACATCTTTTGGGGGAGGGGAAAAAGAGAAGAGCAAAAGGTGTTATCTTATGGGGAGTTAGCAGGCTTCAGGCTTCAGGCTTCAGCATAAGGTGACATCTTTTTGAGGAGGGGAAAAAGAGAAGAGCAAAAGGTGTTATCTTATGGAGAGTTAGCAGGCTTCAGGCTTCAGTTGGCAGGCTTCAGTTGGCTTTTACCTTTCCGCACCTTAGGTCTAACCTCCTGGTCTAACGAATGTCTGACTTGCCTAGCCTGACGAATATCGGCTAGGTAGCTAGCTAGCCAGGCAGCTCAGTCCACTCGCGCCTCGATTCCATAGGAAGCCTGCGCTTCTTGAGATCTTGTTGCCCTGGCCTGGTATATCACCTTACGCCTACATCTATTATAAACTGCCCCTTTTTTAAGCAAGCGCCTGCATGTCGCGCACTAGAATTTTACCACGATTAAAGTGAATCAAATTGGCTTTCTTCAATTCATTTAGCACTAAGGTCACCGTTTGGCGGGAAGTACAGGTAATATTGGCAATATCCTGATGCGTCAATGAGTGTCTTAGTAACATTTCGTAGCCAATTCGTCGGCCGCGATCCATGATTGAGTCCTTGATAAAATCTATAATACGCGTGCGCGCATCCTTAAAAATCAAAGCTTCTAATTTATTTTCAGCACGCATCAGTCTGCTACCAAATAAGGACATCACATCATTGCATAAAGCGAAGTTATTTTGCATCAATCGTTTCACTTCGGCAACTTCTAAAACGTACACCCGAACATCTTCTTTTAGCACCTGAGCATAGTCTTTTCTGCTACTCTCCCCTACCAGACCCATTTCGCCAAACATGGCAATGGGGTGAATAAGCGACTTAATGACCTCTCTTCCATCATCAGACTGTGTACTAATTTTAACCGTACCTTTTTCGAGAAGAAATATTTTACCGGAAGACTCACCTGGGGAAAAGATTAATTTATACCGCCGAAAGGTCTTTCGTTCCATGGTCTGAGCCAATTTAATTTTTTCGGTTTCACTTAAACTGTTAAAAAGGGGAAATTGTGATAAAAAAGTAACCTGTGTGTCAATATTTTCCATTGTTATATTTTCTATACCGGCTTCAGTTTTTATAAAAAAAATAAAACCATACTCTCGTTAAATAAATACTTACACCTATATAGACCCGAAAATATTCCTCCACCCCTACTTTATTGAATAAAAATTTCGCAAAAACAATAAAAAAGCAATTAATATTTTATCAAACAAAATATTATTCGTCAGTAACATGACAATTGATATTTAAAAAAATAAAAGAGATAAAAAACAACAGATTATGAAATTATATTCTTTCGGAGAATAATAAATAATTTAGAAAAAATTACTCCTGCAACTCAATGGCACCAAATTGAGTACTGTAGCCGGCAAAAATTCCATGCCCATTGCTTATATTTTCATAAATAAAAACAGGCTCAGTAAACAATAAATCAGTAGCACCCTGTTGCTGGGATATAGAGGTATGAAACAAATAATACGCTTTAGAAACTGTTCTCAACTCTATAATGACTCTTCCTATTGTCACATTGGACGATCTGATTCGAAAATTTTCTAAATCAAACCGGTAACC
Source organism: uncultured Saprospiraceae bacterium (assembly GCA_964571475.1). Taxonomy (GTDB): domain Bacteria; phylum Bacteroidota; class Bacteroidia; order Chitinophagales; family Saprospiraceae; genus JALVDO01. Next base: position 19,252 of record CAZNCI010000024.1, read on the forward strand.
ATCCTCAAAGGGGTTATCTTTAAGTAAAACGCCCTGTTTATCATAAGAAACCACATCATTGGTGTTGGAGGCGTCATCAAACCTTAGAGGCACATAGTAAGGATTACTCACCAAGGTCCCATTCACTAACTCCTCCGCCCAAATTTCCTGATAAGCAATTAAATGATAGTAATTTTCCTGACTTTGGGGGTCATTAATTTTTGCATTAACATAATAGGAATAAGTAATAAAACCCGGCTCGGACTCGGAGTCTATCTGAAGTTCAAAAAAATCAAAAAATCGAATAGTGACAGGATATGGGATGGTACTTTTAGCCTCGACCGTTTCAAAGCCATCTAATATTGCTTCTATTCTATAAGTTTTTCCAACTTTAATAACGTCATCAGTTTGAGATTTATAATATGGCGGCGTTCTATTATTCCCTCCCGGTACAATAAAATCGAGTTTTTCCAAAAAAATATCATCTTCATAGAGATTCACCTCTGCTCCGGGCAAAAATTCCGCTGGGTCTCTATTGATTACTTTTTTACTTTTTCCGAGTTGTAACCTAAGGGTATCACCGGCAGAAAAAGCACTATAGATCACTAATTTATCATTTAGGTCATCCAAATCCAACTTGACCTCACGCTCGCAGGTAGAAGCAATAAACAGGGAAAAGAGCAGAACCAGTACAGCAAATCGACCAAGCATTTATTTTAATTATTTTTCAAAAAAGAGCAAATCCAAATTAAGTATGGTGAAAATCAACTATACAAAGTTACTAAAATTTAATTAAATAATTTATAGAAGGCAAAATTGGAGCTATTAATACCTGAACAAAATAATACTCTAATACATCCTGTTCGATATATCTCGACCGAATTTGATAATACAATGGATTTCTATTGTTATACAAATTATACACCCCCACTCCAAACTGATGAGAAAAACGACCTGTTTTAAACTTATAATTGACACCAATATCCAGGCGATGATAAGCGGGCATTCGGTAAGAATTCTTAGTGCCGTAATAGAGCGCATCCAGCTCCCTGATTGGGACGTAATTCAACAATTTGACGGTATAAATGGCTCGTGGCAAAGTAGTACCAAGTCCCGTCCCATAAATCCAATTCGCAGAAAAATCTATTCTTTTCCATTTATAAAAAAGAGACAACTTAAAATCGTGCCGACGATCGAACTTAAATGGAAACCTTCGCCCGATATTTATTTTTTCAAATTTTCTGTCAGCAATAGCAAAGGAATATGCCATATTAATATTTAATTTATTCCAACTTGCTGCGAATAAAAAATCAAGCCCCTTGGAGCGCCCTTCTCCCGCAGTTACATTTTCCTTCCAATCGTTAAACAAAACAGACCCTTCGGAAAAATTTAGCAGGTGCTGCATTTTTTTGTAATACGCCTCTACTGAAAAATGATACTTCTGGGAAAAATCGTAATTAAAGCCCAAAACCACCTGATCGGCTACCTGAGGTTGATAACGATTCGTGCTGGGAACCCAAAGATCCGTTGCCAATCCAATACTCGTAGGAGATAATAGATGTACAAACTGTGTCATTCTGCTATAAGCCACTTGTACATGACTATGTTTACCTAAATTCAAGGAGGCAGATAACCTTGGTTCCAGATTAAAATAACTTTTGCCATTCACCCAATGAGCAGAACTACGAACACCATAATTTATTCGCCATTTTTTCTGTTCAATATCCTTTTCCCAATAGACGGACAAGCTCGTTGCCTGATTTTCTTCTTCCCGAAGATCAATATTGTCAGGGCCTCCTGTATAGTCCTGATCGTAACCAAAGAATTTTGAAAAAAATCGTCTTCTTTTTACCTCTGCGCCAAAGCGAATATAAGTATTTGGATGCGGAACGAAGTCAAAATCCTGTTTGATACCCAATTCAGTAATGCCCGAATGAAAAGCCCCATTATAGGTATCAAACTCCAACCTCCTTAAATCATCTACTTTCACCAAAGAGTCTAAGAAATCTACCCCAAGGCCTGCGATCAATTCACTATAAGAAATAGAGGTATTTCCAAATAAGCGATCAGAGAACAAATGATTCCAACGTAACCCGCCCACCTTATTCTCCCAATCGACCACCCGCACCAATTTTTGAGAAAAGACCAGGCTATCCCCATCAAAACTAATAAATCCCTGATCGGTAGCACTCGCATCCTTAAACTTATCTTTCCCATAATAAAAATTGAGGTAAACTTTATCTTTATTAGAAAAATGATAATTAACTTTTGCATTCCAGTCAGAAAAACCATAGTCAGAAACCCCCTGGTCATTTTTCGCTTTTTTTAGCTTAATTGACTGCGGTCGAAGATAGGAGCCAACGAATGACTTTCGACCGGAAAGTACAATAGAGCTCTTTCCCTTCACTATCGGTCCTTCTATTCCAAAATTAACTGTTGCTAAACTTGAGCCCAGCCAACCTGACCATTTTTCAGAATCCCCTTCCTTTGTTCTTAGCTCAATGACAGACGAGATACGTCCACCATATCTGGCTGGGAAAGCGCCTTTAATAACCTTTGCCGAACGCAACACCTGTGCATCAAATATAGATAAAATACCAGCGGCATGGGAAGTAGAAAAGACAGGTACACCATCAATAATTACCAAATTTTGACTGGCATTTCCTCCCCGTACGGAGAGCCCGCCAACGCCATCGGCTCCGGTCTGTATCCCGGGTAATAATTGAATGTTCCTTAAAACATCTTTTTCTCCTACCAGAGTAGGTCCAAGATCAATCTTACTCAGGGACAATTGATGACTGCTCACAGTGGGAGCAAATTGAGGCAGGGAGTCATCAGCGGTAACGATTACTTCCGACAGCCGTACAGAGGGATTAAGTGTCCAGTTGTAACGAATATCCTGCCTAAGCTTTACAATTGATTTTCTGGGTTCAAAACCGAGGTAAGAGACATCAATCTGTCGTTCTCCTGCTGGAATTTTCAAACTAAAAAAGCCATAAGTATTGGTAATTGTCCCCATACCTAGAAACCGGCAATAAACAGAAGCTCCAACCAAAGGCTCGCCGTTGGTCTCATCCAGAATAAAGCCACTAATAATGTATGATTGACTACCTTTACGAAAAGGTTCTTCTTTTATAATAACCAATTGACCTGAAATCTTCCAAATTAAATCAGTATGGTAAAATAATTTTGAGAGAACAATAGAGAGCTTTTTTCGAGAAATATGAAGATTGATAATTTTAGGGGGAATAATACTATTACTAAAGACTAATTTCACATCTTCTTTATCAATTAATTGATAAAGGACTTCCTCCAGAGGGATACCATCCGCATCAACACTAACGATTTGTTCGAGGGGATTAAGTTGTGCATGAAGGGTCAAAGCACAAACACTAATAAACAAAACAATAGAAAGTCTCAACATAATTTCGGTTAACGTTCACCAAAATTAATTGAATTTTTCACAAATCAAACCATATAAGCAGATTAACAATTACATTTTGACAAAACTATTTACAACGACCTGTTATGGTATAGGAATTACTGATCTCATTTTCTTTTATGGTGACATTCATATTTCCTTCAATTGCATCCAAAATTTTCTGAATAGAACGCTCTTTTCCTAAATTTGCGGTAAGCGTACATCCATTAAATGCTCCTTCCAATATTATTTGAACGCCAAGCACGCGTTCTAAATTATGCTTTATTTCTATAATATTGGCATTTTTAAAATACAAACGATCTCCGTTCCATGCCCATTCGGTCGAGCCGCTCAGCTCTTCCTTTAATTGATTTTTATCCTCAAAATAAGTACCCCTTTCATTGGGGGTCAGGGTAAGTTTTGCATCATTATCTTTGGTTCCAAATTCAACTTTCCCTTCTTTTACTGCTACTTCTACAAAATTTTCTTCCGGATTAGCTCTTACATTAAAAACCGTTCCAACGACCCTTACTTTTGTATTTTTCGCATAGATAATAAAAGGTTTATGGGCATTTTTTGCCACAGTAAAAAAGGCTTCCCCTTTCAAATTAACCACGCGCTGACTCCCTTTAAAATTTTCAGGATAAGTCAACACCGCCCCTTTATTCAAGGTAACCAATGTTCCATCAGCCAATAAAACTTCTTCTATTTGGTCGGCAGCAGCCAATTTCATTTCATTATTTTTATCAGAAAAAGCATATTTCCAGACAGCAACAGCCCCTAGTAAAAACAAAAGCGTAGCAGCAACTCTTAATACAGTATAACGGGATAATCGCCTCACTTTTGGCGCTGCCTCCTGCGCTTCAGTCATTTGCTGAAAGCGGGTAAAAGCGTCTTCAAGATTGGGCTCAAAATCAGATTTATAGGAAGCGGTCATCTCCCATAATTCATCGATTTCATGCTTTTCAAGGTCATGAATATCATCCCATTTATTATTTTTATTTTTTCTCATTAAGTATTAATAAATTCTTTTCAATATCGAAGGAATTGAAAAAAGAAGATCATTTACACAAATATACTTCTCTTATTCATATTTAGGGACACGGTTTAGCCATCTCCCCCCTAGTTTTCGTCTATTTTTTTTCTTTTGGGCAAATAGCCGACATATTTTATCAAAAAAAACTAA
>CAZNCI010000025.1:0-23811 GCA_964571475.1 uncultured Saprospiraceae bacterium
TAACACCTTTTGCTCTTCTCTTTTTCCCTCCCCCAAAAAGATGTCACCTTATGCCCACTGCCAACTGAAGACTGCCAACTGAAGACTGCCCACTGCCAACTGAAGACTGCCCACTGAAAACTCAATACCCCAAAATTCTAAACATTTGCTCCGAGGACTGTTCATCTCTGTATAAATAATCTATCATATTTCCCTTTTCATCCTGATCGATGACAATATGCTTTGGGGAGGGGATGAGGCAATGTTTAATGCCGCCATAACCACTAATGGCATCCTGGTAGGCACCTGTGTGGAAGAAGCCGATATAGAGTGGCTTTTTATCTTTTTTTGAAAATTTAGGCATTCGAATGGTCTGATTGAAATCTTCTGAATTATAATAATCGGATTGGTCGCAACTCAAGCCGCCAATATTTACTTTTTGGTATTCATGATTCCAGTTATTGATGGGAAGGAGGATGAATTTCTCTTTGATTGACCAGGCGTCGGGGATGGTATTCATCAGGCTATTGTTAATAATGTACCAGGTTTCTTTGTCATTTTGTTTTTTTTCCTGCAGGACTTCAAAAACAATAGCGCCGGATTCTCCAACAGTATATTTCCCAAATTCGGTATAAAGATCGGGCTCCGGAATGTGGTATTGCTTACAGACCTCCTTTAAATTTTGGATAATTTGATGGGTGATATGCTTATAATCATATTGGAAATTTAAATTGTTCTGGATGGGGAATCCACCACCGATATTGAAGCTGTCAAGGGAAGAACTTTGTTTTTTTAAGGTGGCGTATATCTCAGTCGCCTTATTGAATTCTGTCCAATAATACAGCGTATCTTTAATACCGGAATCAACAAAAAAATGTAACATTTTTAGCTCAAAATGTGGGTTGTTTTTTATGAATTTATCAAAAAAATAAACCATTTTTGATGGACGGATGCCCAATCGTGAAGTATAATAATAGGCTTGACTTTCTTCTTCCGTCGCCATGCGAAGCCCAATTTTAATAAGGGTGTTTTTTTGTTTGAGTTGCTGAATTTTGGAAAGCTCTATCTGGTTGTCTAATATGATGATTGAATTTTCAAACCCAGACTCTTGGAGGCTAATAATTTTTCGCAAATAATCATCTGTTTTATAACCATTGTGAATGATTTTGACTTGTTTGTTTATCTTGCCTTCTTCGTGTAATTTCAAAATTAAATCTATATCAAAGGAAGAGGAGGTTTCGAGGTTTACCTTGTGTTGAAGTGCTTCTGCAATGACATGATGAAAATGGTTGCATTTAGTACAATAGCAAAAGTGATAACCGCCGGCATAATCATTTTTTTGGATGGCTTGTTGGAATAATTTCCTCGCTTTTTTGATTTGGTTGCCAATTTTTGGTAAATAGATGAATCTGAACGGAGTTCCGTATTTGTCGATGAGGTATTTTAGTGATATGCCGTGAAACGTCAAATAGCCATCTACTAATTTGAACCCTTCCTGTGGGAAAGTATAACTTTGTTCGATTAAGTCGAGATAGGTATTTTTCATCCATTTATTTTTTTAAAACACACAGAAACATAGTCACATAGCTTTTTGGCGATGTAAAAATAAACTTTGTTTCTATGTTTCTATGCGTTCAAGTCACTTTTTTAGACATTATACTTTATATATTTCCTGTTCCCTTAGTGCTCATGCTCCAATTCTCCGGCTTTCGATTGGGCATAGACGTAATAGGCGCCATCAATGACGATTTTTTTGCCTTCGGGGATTTTATCGACCAATTTGATGGCAGTAAATCCTTTGTTTAGCGCACCTGGAATGACCATGACTTTTTCAAATTGCACTTCCTTACTTTCCTGCCCTTTATCGGTGATGTATATATAAGAGGAGGCTCCATCTTTAATAATGGCCCTTTCGGGAACAGCCTGGACGGTCTGATCGTTGAGCCATATTTTAGCATCGACAAAAAGGTCTTTGATGAATTTTGGTCTGTCTTTTCCTAAATGACCATGTATTCTAACAGTTTTATTATTGGTGTTAAACTCCTTGCCTATAATATGAACTTCTCCGTCATAGACCTTGTCTCCTAGTGCAGGAACGGTATAACTGATTTTTTGTTCTTCTTTCAGGTGGGCAATGTCTTTTTCGAAAACATCCAATTCCAAGTGTAAATGCTGGTCGTTAGCGATGTCCATCAATGCCATATCCGGTGTAATATACATGCCATTGTGCATATTGATAGAAGTGACAAATCCCGTCATTGGCGAAATAATGGCAATGCGGTCTTTGATGCTTTCCGGTGTTAACTTACTGGTGTTGATACCCAAATAGGCCAATTGTTTGGCAATGCCTTTGGTGGTCGCAGTCTTGATTTTTACCTGCGATTGTAATTTCTGTAGGTTTTTTAAAACACCGGCATCAGCACTGACGAGTTCTTGTTGGCGCTCCAATTCCTGCTGAAGAAAAAACAACTCAGCCATTTCTTCCAGATATTTTTGTTGTTGCTGGATGAATGCCGGATTTTCCAAATAGGCGATGATTGCTCCTTTTTTGACATAACTTCCCTCGACGTATTTATTGCTGTTTTTGATAAACCCGGAGGATTTTGCACTTACACTTGCATAGGATTGCGGGGGGAGTCCCAAGGTGCCTGTTGCTGCGATATAGTCATTTATTTTGATGGATGAAATATCCCCAAGTGTAATTCCTACGGTTTTTATCTGTTCTTTGGAGAGGTGAATTTCGCCTTCCCCATGCTCTTCTTCTCCGTGTCCGTGTTCTGATTCCTCATGTGCCCCACTGGGCGCTTCTGAGTGATCGTGTCCGTCTTCTTCGGAGTGTGAGCTGCCACAAGAACTGGCAGAAAAGGTAATAAATAGTGCCAATAAGGCTATGATTGAAATATTTATAATTCTCATTATTTTATTGTTTTAGTTACTTTTATTTGTTAATTAAATAGAGGTGAAAGATGACGGCTTGATTATAATCGAGCACCTGTTCCCAATAGTTTTTGTAATTGCTTGCCGAAAGACTTAAAGTATTGAGTAATTCCAAATACGAAATCTCACCAGCTTGATAATTGAGTTGTGAAATACGCTCAATTTCAGGATTGATATTTTCTAGTTGATCCCGATAATATTTGGCTCCTTCAGCGTATGATTGAATCGCATTTTCTGTGGATAAAATTTGCTGATTTCTGTTCAGCTGAATGGCTTCATATTGGGCTGTAGCTACTTCGATCTGCACCTTTTGCGCTGCCACCTTACGCTTGTTGGGTTTGTTAAATAGGGGTATTTGAATACCGGCATTTAGTCCGGTCAGCCATCCTCCTAATAGGTAGTTTTGTGCCGAATATCCCAAATTAAAGCTGGGTTTTGAACCTGCTTTGATCATAGCCGTTTTGGCTTGCTGTTTTAATATGTTCTGTTGTGCCATCTGTACGGCAATACTGTTGAAATCTTGTTTGTCATTGTATTTTAGCATGACTAAACTATCTTTCGTGGTGATATCCTCCGTTGTATTTAACCAACTTTTTAACTGTTGTTCTAAGTTGATGATTTCCATCTTTCGTTGCCTGTCTAACAGTTGATATTGATTCAGTTCTGATTGAATTGTTAGTACCTCGATATTATTGGCAGCCCCGGTATTTACCCGTGCCTGCGCTTTTTTAAGGTAGGTGGCATAAGTTTGAATCAATTTTTGATAGAGCTTTCGCAATTCTTTTTTCTGTTGTAACTGATAATAGGTGTTTCTGATATTCCACCTTAGTTTATTCTCCGCTTCTGCTTTTTCAAGTACACTCATTTCAACGAGCTCATCCTGAAGGGCATTATTAGCTTTATTGATGCCGGGATGAGGGAAGCTTTGAAGAATGCCAATTTCCTGTACCTTATTGTCATTGTTTTTGAATAGACCATCACCTGTATAGGAGATATTCGTTGAGCCGGGGCTATATCGAATACCTTGAAGGGATTGTTCTTTCTCAATTTGCAAATTTGCCGCTCGGATACTCGGGTGATTCAGTAATGCAATCTCGATGGCCTTATCCACGGATATTTCTCTTTGCTGTGCCTGTGCAGACCATCCAAAAAATACGAGCATTAATAATGTAAGAGTTACCTTGGATACGGAGTGGTTTTTTGTTTTGCCTTCCTGCCAATTAGCTAACCAACTATAGAGAATGGGGAGTACCACTAAGGTTAAAAAGGTAGCTGAAATCAATCCTCCAATCACGACTGTTGCCAAGGGTCTTTGCACTTCTGCTCCGCCCGAATGGGATAATGCCATGGGCAAAAAACCTAGGGAAGCCACCGCTGCTGTCATCAATACCGGGCGTAACCTAACACTCGTTCCCTTAATGATCCGTTCTTTAATATTCGTCACGCCCTCTTTTTTTAATTGGTTGAAATAACCAATGAGCACGATTCCGTTCAATACGGCTACGCCAAATAATGCGATAAAACCGATACCGGCAGAAATACTAAATGGCATTCCCCTTAATTCTAAAGCCCAAATTCCACCGATGGCGGATAATGGAATGGCGGTGAAGATGAGTAGTGCCTGCATGATCGAGCCAAATGTAAAAAATAGTAAAATGAAAATAAGTGCCAGCGCAATCGGAACGGCTACCGACAAACGGGCATTTGCTGCTTTTAAATGTTCAAACTGCCCTCCATAAGTGAAATAATACCCAGTTGGCAATTCTACTTGACGGTCAAGGGTAGCCTGAATTTTTTCAACAAGGGATTCTACATCGGTATCCCCTACATTGACCCCGATCACGATCCTGCGATTGGTATTATCACGGGATATTTGCATAGGAGCATCTTTTAGTTGTATATCTGTCACTTCTCCTAGCGGAACCTGAGTCCCATTATCCAGTGTAATGAATAAATTTTGGACGTTATCAATGCTTTTTCGGTAGCTTTCATCCAATCGAATAATCAAATCAAATCTTTTTTCTCCTTCGTAAATGGTGCCGGCTTTTTCTCCGGCAAAGGCTGTACGTACGACTTGATTGACTTCCTTGACCTGTAGTCCGTATTGCGCCATTTTGTCGTATTTGTAATTGATAATGATTTGAGGCATTCCAATGGTTTGTTCGACGTTAACTGTACCAACTCCATCTAATTGTTTGATGACTTTTTCCGCTTCTTTCGCTTTTGCGTAAAGCAAATCCAGGTCATCCCCATAAATTTTTACGGCAATATCTGCTTTAGAGCCCGTCATCAATTCATTAAATCGCAATTGAATAGGTTGGGAAAATTCAAAACCTACCCCGGGAATACCCGACATGGTTTTTTCGATTTTTTCAAACATGTCTTTTCTATTGGAAGCCGAGGTCCATTCGGCTTTTGGCTTCATAATCAAGGTGCCATCTCCAATTTCGACCGGCATAGGGTCTGTTGGTATTTCTGCTGCTCCAATATTGGTGACAACATCCTGAATCTCGGGAAATTCATCCATTAGTTTTTGATGGATAATTTTTGACATTTCGATACTTTGAGTCAGAGAAGTTCCCGGAGGTGATATTTGCTGCATCGCTAAATCTCCTTCTTCAAGTGTGGGGATAAATTCGCCTCCCATTTGTGTAAACACAAAAAAACTAATTGCAAAAAGCAGGAATGTTGCCGTTACCATTGTCTTTTTGAACCGAAGGGCAATAGCCAATACAGGACTGTACAGCTTTTGAAAAAAAGTAATGATCTTATCGGCAATTGTTCTTTTATTGTTGATTTTTTTGCTCAAGAAAAGGGCAGACATCATTGGTACATAAGTTAACGAAAGTATCAAGGCGCCCGTAATGGCAAGCATAACGGTCTCTGCCATGGGCTTGAACATTTTTCCCTCAATACCAACCAATGCTAAAATGGGAATATAAACCATGAGAATGATGATTTCCCCAAAGGCTGCTGAACTTCTGATTTGAAGAGAGGATTCCAATACTTCTTCGTCCATTTGAGCTGCACTTAGTTGTTTTCCGCCATGCCTGACCTGCAGCCGATGGATAATGGCTTCAACAATAATAACGGCTCCATCGACAATCAGTCCAAAATCAATCGCTCCAAGACTCATTAAATTGGCAGAGATACCCAATTGGTTCATCATTCCTACTGCAAATAACATCGCAAGTGGGATGACAGAGGCGACGATTAATCCCGCCCGCCAGTTTCCAAGCATCAATACAAGGATGAAAATCACAATAAGCCCTCCTTCCAATAGGTTCTTTTTGACCGTACCCATGGCGGTAGAGACTAATTTGTCCCTGACTAAATAAGGCTCAATGACAACGCCTTCCGGTAGCGTTTTTTGAATTTGAATGACGCGTTCCTTCACCCTTTCAGTCACCGCAGCAGAGTTGGCGCCTTTTAGCATCATGACTCGACCGCCGACCGCCTCCTTTCCGTCTCGGGTCAATGCACCATATCTCGGAGCTTTTCCATATTGAATTTTGGCTACATCCTTAACTAAAATGGATCTTCCGTCTCTTTTTGTGACAACAATGTTGCCAATGTCCGCTAGTGTTTTTGCGATTCCATTGGTGCGGATATAATAGGTGCTGGCATTTTTTTCAATATAAGCACCTCCTGTATTTTCATTGCTGTTTTGCAATGCATCAAAAACATCTGTAATACTAATTGCCATTGATTTTAGCAAATTAGGGTTGACGGCAACCTCGTATTGTTTTAAAAAACCGCCCATTGTATTGACTTCAACTACTCCCTTTATTCCCGATAGTTGCCGTTTGACAATCCAGTCCTGTATCGTTCTTAAATCTGAAGGAGAATATTGGTCTTCATATCCTTCTTTTGGATGTACGACATATTGGTAAATCTCGCCTAGTCCTGTGGAAATGGGGGCCATCTTAGGCGTACCTACTCCGGAGGGGATATTTTCCTCTGCTTCCTTTAAATACTCAGACACCAATTGTCGGGCAAGATAAATATCCATATTTTCCTCAAAAACAACGGTGACAACCGATAATCCAAATCGGGAAATAGAGCGAATTTCGACCAATTGTTGAATGTTTTGTAGAGATAATTCTACAGGTGTAGTGATAAATTGTTCTACTTCCTGCGTGGCTAGCGTAGGGGAGATGGTGATGACCTGTACCTGATTATTAGTGATGTCAGGGACTGCATCAATAGGTAGCTGACGAAGGGAATAAACACCCCATACGACTAGGGCTGCAACCAATAGCCCTATGACAAACTTATTCTGTATCGAATAAGCGATTATTTTATCAAACATATATGTGTTGAATTTAGTGGTTCTCTGTCAAACTTTGAAGCAATTCATAAACGACAAACCAAAGGTTTTTACCTCTGCTAATTCGTGCATCAAAGAATTTGATAGAGAATTTTGTTAAACCAAAAAAAATAAAAATGGGCATGAGAAGCCCTGTGAGATAGGTTTAACTATGGGTTGGAGGGCGCCAAATTTCGCCCAAATAATCGTGGTAGTAATTGAAAGAATAAGGAGCGGAATAAGCAAAATAAATTTTTACTTTTCTTGCACTTAATAGGGGTGTTTCTCCTATGGAGAGAAAATTACCGCAACATTGGCACACACAAAAGGGACTGCAATCATCTTTGCCACTATGGGGGTGATTGTGCGAATCAACCGGAATTGAAATGGAATAGGAGTCACTTGCATGAAAATCAGCTATAATATCCACACATGGCATGAGCGCCATAGCAAAAATAATGATGGACAATATGAATGAAATTATTTTCATGAAACGCGAAGATAAGGGAAATAATTGATAGTTGAAAGTTTCCTTTCAATAAAGGCATTTTAGTTGATCACTTTCCTAATCTTAAAAGACGGTCGTTAGAACACATCTGTTTTGACTTATATTATGGTAGTTAAAAGTAGGAATTAGCTCCTGATTTTGGCACCATTTTTGCAAAAAAAAGCAAAAATGATGCCAAAATCAGGTTTGTGCCATTCGTTTACGAGCAACAGTCCGAATCCCCACAGCTTCCACTTTCCTGAATTGGAGGGCAGGGGACAGAGCCGTAGGAACAATAAACACAACAATCATTATTGATGGGTTTTAGAACGGTTTTGCAATTTTCACATTCGTAGAAGTATTCGCAGGCATCGGTTGGCATGGTTTCTTCTTTTTGATGGCCGCATTTTGGGCAGGTGATGGTGGATTTTAATTGAATAGTTGTCATGTTTTTATTTTATAATTTTTGAATCCGCTACGATATAATTAGTGGACTGAATGGCTTCGGTGATTTTGTTAAGACTGGTTTGGTCAGGATCAAATTTTACAATCGTATTTTCATCCTGATAGGACGATTCTACGGAAAAAATACCTTCTAAATCGCCAACTACATGTTCAATGTGGGCTTCACAGCCTTCGCAGGTCATGCCTTTGATGGCAAAATTAACTATTTTTACATGATCAGCGTCGGAAATCAAATTTTCTGACATGTTGTGTTGTGGATATAGCGTTTTGGCGTAGTGTGGAAAAGCTAACATGAGTCCCGCAAACACAGTAATAATAGTTAAGAATTTTTTCCCTTTGAAAAAAGAAGGCTGGCTAATATCACAACCACAATCATCTTTTTGGACAGGTTTGAGCTGCTGATACCAGGCATAACCCAGCGTGAGAACCGTCAAACCAATGAGGTAAGGTCGCAATGGCTCAAGCCAGGAGAAGGTCGTTGCAAAACCGGCCGTTCCGGCTAATATCGCCAATAGGGGCGCAATGCAACACAGAGAGGAGGCAATGGCTGTTAGCAGCCCAATTCCGATGATGGATTTTTTATTTTTCATATAAATTTATTTGTGTGGTTTTGGGGGTTAGGCGGAGAATGGTTTCCAAAATAGGTTGCAAGGGAGGGCTTAATCGATAAAATATAATGGTGCCATCCCTTTGGGTAAAAACCAAATTGGCATCTTTTAATTTTCGGAGATGTTGTGAAATGGCGGGGATTTTCATCTCCAAAATTTCACTTAGATCACAAACGCATAACTTTTCCTCTTCTTGTAATAATATCAGAATTTTCAGCCGAACTTCATTACCCGAAAGGGAAAGAATTTGTGCCATCTTTTGTAAAGACCGCTGTTGTAGAGCTATTCGTTCTTTACACCTGTTAATTTGTATCTCATCCCGATCTACCCGAATACAGACATTTTGGTCTATTATTTTTTTCATGTCACAAATATAAGGCTATTTAACTATTTAAGCAAATACTTAAATAGGAAATGTTAGGCAGCAGACCAAAATATCACCACCTCCTTACTTTTGGATGTCTTCTAATTTCAAAAAAAACGCATATTCCAGTGCTATTTCTTTTAATTGTTCAAAACGACCGGAGGCGCCACCGTGTCCGGCTTCCATATTTGTATGTAGTAATAAAAGATTATTATCTGTTTTGAAATCCCTCAATTTGGCGACCCATTTGGTTGGTTCCCAGTATTGTACCTGCGAGTCGTGTAATCCGCTTGTGACTAATATGGGCGGGTAGGCTTTCTTTACTATATTGTCATAAGGTGAGTAGGATTTGATATAATCGTAGTATTTTTTTTCATTGGGATTACCCCATTCATCGTATTCTCCGGTCGTAAGTGGGATGCTATCATCCAGCATGGTCGTTACGACATCGACAAACGGAACGGCTGCCACAACCCCTTTCCATAAAGATGGTCGTTGATTAATAACGGCACCCATTAATAAACCGCCGGCACTACCTCCCATTGCATAGACCTGTGGGTAGGAGCTGTATTTTTTATCAATAAGATATTGGGCACAATCAATAAAATCATTGAAAGTGTTTTTTTTGTTTAACAGTTTTCCGTCTTCATACCAGCTTCTGCCCATTTCTTCCCCTCCTCTGATATGTGCAATGGCGAAACCAAAACCACGATTTAATAAGCTCAGCCTAACCGAACTAAAGTAGGGCTCCGTACTATGACCATACGAGCCATAAGCGTATAATAGAATCGGCCTGTTTGAATTGGACTTAAATCCTTTTTTGGCAACAAAAGAAACGGGAATTTTAACGCCATCTCTACTGGGGACATAAAACCTTTCTGACTGATAATCATTTTTGTCAAAACCACCTAAAATCGGAGTTTCTTTTAATAAATTGAAGGTTTTTTGCTGCATATTGAAATCATAAACGGAGGGGGGCGTAGTCATGGATTGATATTCAATTCTCAAAAGTTTGGTATCAAATTGAAAATTGTCACTGAATGCAACCACATAAGCTGATTCTTCAAAAGGAAGGTAATAGGGCTGACCATCATTTGGAATGACCTTTAGTTGGGCAAGGCCTGCTTTTCGTTCAGCTACGACCAAAAAATTTTCAAATATCTCTATGTCTTCAAGTAATACATCGGGATTGTGGGCAATAACTTCGGTCCAATTATCCTGAGCGGTGTGGTGAATGGAGGTTTTCATGAGTCTGAAATTCTCAGCATCCCAATTTGTTAAAATATACCAATATTCTCCGTGGTGGAAAATTTCAAATTCGTGTGTTCTCTCTCTCTTTTGAAAAAGTTGAAAAGGTTTATCTGGTGTATTGGCATTGAGGATTCTATATTCAGATGATACCGTTTGGCTGGAGCCAATTACGAGAAATTGCTCCGATTTTGTTTTGTAAATATACGTCCGAAAGGTATCGTCTTTTTCATGATAAATAAGCTTGTCATCAGTAACGTCTTTACCTAACTGGTGTTTTAAAATTTTATAAGGTCGTAATGCTTCATCTTTAATGGTATAAAAAAAAGTGTGATTATCATTGGCCCATTCAAAATTTCCAGTTGTATTTGGGATGACATCCGTTAGGGATTTACGGGTGTTGAGGTCTATAAATTTGATGGTGTAAATCCTACGTCCCTTCGTATCCTCTGCATAGGCGAGTATTTGATTGTTGGGACTAATTTCGAGGTTACCTAAATGATAAAAGGAGTGTCCCTCTGCCATTTTGTTAACATCCAAAAGAATTTCCTCCTCTGCCTCTAAACTGCCTTTCTTTCGACTGTAAATGGGGTATTCCCTACCTTTTTCATGGCGGGTGATATAGAAATAACCATTGTAAAAATAAGGAACAGACGTATCGTCTTCCTTGATTCTTCCTTTCATCTCTTCAAAAAGTTGCTTTCTGAGAGGTTTGATGCCTTTTAATTGCTCCTCTAAATAATTATTTTCTTCCTCTAAGTATTTAATGACTTCGGGGTTTTCCCGGTCATTCATCCAGTAATAGGGGTCAATTCGGATATCGTTGTGAATCTTTAGAGATTTATTTTTTTTCTGTGCAATTGGAAATTTCATAGACATGGTGTCTGATTTTTAATTTAGTAGATACATTGGATTTTATCAGGGATAAAATATGATATGGCAACAAAACAAGAAGGTTTTTGTTGCTAAATCGCAAATATATTGAATAATCAGTTACATTTGCAAACAATGCCACGAATGACCACATATTCGAAGATTTTTTTAATATCGGCTCCTATTATGTTAGGCAGCGCCGTACAGAATGTTATTACATTTACCGATCGGGTATTTATGTCCTACCTCAGCAGTGATGATTTTGCAGCGGTTGGCATCGCCAGTGTATTTTATTTGATTGTGGCTGCGATAGGTTTTGGATTTTCCAAAGGGGGGCAAATAATGATCGCGCGTAGAGTAGGGGAGACAAGACGGGAAGAGGTCGGGCGGACATTCTATTCCATGTTATACTATGAGTTGGGCCTGGCATTTTTCATGTTTATAATCATGCAATTCGGGATTGAGCATATCTTCTATTATTTTATTGAGTCAGAAAGTGTTTTAAATAAGGCAGTGGATTATATTCATTACCGCTCTTGGGGTGTTTTCTTTTCTTATATGGGTGTGGCGATTATTGCGCTTTATACGGGGATAAACCGTACTTTATTCATAATGATCGATGCCTTTGTTCTTGCAGCCGTTAATATCATTTTAGATTATAATTTTGTTTTTGGTGCCAATGGATTTGAGCAGATGGGCATAAAAGGAGTTGGATTGGCGAGTGCCATTGCCGAAGCGTCTGCCTTTATTATTTTTGTCATTTATATTATTTTAGAAAAAGGAAATCGAGGGTATCGTTTATTTAGGTTGCCCAAAATTGATTTTGATTTAATCAAAAGGCAATTTCGCATATCGGCTCCCATTGTTTTGCAGGCAATTATTGGGCTGGGGAGCTGGTTTATCTTTTTTGGTTTGATTGGCAATTTAGATGCAGAAAAGCACCCCAATGCTTTGGCAGTGACCAATTTGGTTCAGATGGTTTATTTGATCCTTTCTATTCCCATTTGGGGTTTTGCTACGGGGATTAATACCCTCGTTAGTAATTTTATCGGGATGCGCAGGCGGGATGCCGTGTATCCTATCGTCTGGAAGACGGCTAAGTTTTCTCTTTTTATTACAGCGATTATAGTGGCTATATTTTTGACAGCGCCACATTTTTTCCTTGGTCCACTCATGGGAGAAGCGACTTTCTACCTAATTGAACAGGCCAAACCCGTATTTTGGGTAGTTGGTGCCATTTTATTAGTCTTCTCTGTGGGTGCCATTTTTTTAAATGGATTGACGGGAACGGGTGCGACTTATTTCGCGATGAAACTGCAATTTTATTGCGCGGTAGGTTATATTGCCTATATTTATTTTATTGTCAATCTGACGGAAGGAGGCGTACCTTGGGCATGGGGCGCTGAAATTCTTTATTGGGGCGTTATTTTGATTGTTTCTGTTTTATATCTACGTTCTCCACGGTGGCGGAATTTAAGGGTGTGATTTGCACCTGAATTATTTCTGCGAGTTTAATACCCACGCCTCGATTACATCCACTGCTTCTTTCCCATTTTTATCCGGGGTGAATTGATATTGAGCCTTTAAATAGTATTTTGACCGTTCGTTTAGCTTTTGATTAATAAAAGAAAAAAGAGTGGAATCATCCATATCTTTTATTAATGGTCTCCTTGATTTTCTGGTCTTTAACCGATGGAAAAGTATTTCAACCGGATAATTGAGGTAATAAGTCGCTCCATTTTCATTCATCCACTCCATATTATTGAAAAAACAGGGCGTACCACCTCCACAGCCAATAATAACATTGGGCATTTTACCGGTATTTATCAGACATTGCTTTTCTATTTGGCGAAAGCCGGCTTCTCCTTTTTCTTGAAATATTTGATTAATACTTTTCTGTTCCTGCCTGACAATGTAATCATCAAGATCAATAAATGGAATATTCAGTCGGGCTGATAACTTTTTGCCAACATGGCTTTTTCCACTACCCATAAATCCAAGAAGATAAAGTCTCATTTTGTTTATTTACCAAGTAATTACCATTTTGAACAGACTTTTAGTAATTTTGTTGTAGTTTACGGAAAAGTTTGATTTAAATTTAAAAATTATTCAGTTGAAGCAATTAAATTTAGGATTGATATTTTGTTTGTTATTGGCAATTGTTCCACAGGCTTGTAACAATAGTAGAGCGGAAGATGATGATGATGAAAAAGTGGAAGAGATCCCTTCGGGAAAGTTAGCGGAGATCTATCGAAATCCAATTTCTTTGGATACTCCTGACGATACCGTTAATGTAGCAAAACTGACTTTCGAGGAGGCTTTCTTTGATTTTGGGGAAATAGTAGAGGGGGATGTTGTTCATCACAAATTTAAATTCACCAATACCGGCGTAAAACCTCTTTTGATTTCAAATGCGAGGTCAACTTGTGGATGTACAATTCCCAAATGGCCGCAGGAAGTAATTGCTCCGGGTGAATCTAACTATATTGATGTCAAATTTGATAGTAAAGGCAAGCATCATAAGATTAGTAAGCCCATTACGATTTCCGCTAACACTTTTCCGCCGGAAACGAAAATTTATTTGCGGGGGATTGTTTTAGATAAATAAGAACCTTACTTTGTTTTTTTTTGATTACTTATTTGGGTTGTACCATTTCTTTATTAAAATATTAAAATTCATTAAAATATGATATTATTACAAGCTGCAGGAGCAGGAGGAGGACTTGGAAATATGGGCTTTATGCTCGTTTTGATTATTATTTTCTGGTACTTTATGATCCGTCCTCAAATGAAGGCACAAAAAGAACAGAAGAATTTTGAATCCAGTATCGAAAAAGGGATGGAAGTTGTTACCAGCTCCGGGATTCTAGGAAAAATAACAAAAATTGAAGAGGGTATTATTACTTTGGAAGTAGCACCGAAAGTTTATATGAAATTTACACAGGGATCCATTTCTAAAGATTTGACCAATGCGGTTTATCCTTCCTGATAAGATAATTAGTTATATTGAGAAGTATTCCCCCGTTGACAGAAGGGTGTTTTTGATATGCTTAGGCTTAGCTGGTTTTTTTTGGTTTATGAAAAAGATGTCCAATACTTACCGGACTACCTGGCCTGTTGCGATTTCTATTAATCATCCGCCGGAGATTGACCTGGTGACGTCGATTCCATCACATATTACTGCTGATTTAGAAGGGCATGGGTGGGATTTGATGTTTTTGGCACTTGGTAAGAAAAATTTATCCATTCAGTTTGATCAGCCCGTTGAGGGGACGCTTACCCTTTCTAAATATCTTATTATTAAGGGACTGGAGCAGGAGTTAGTCAATAAGAAAATAACGATTGATAAAATTTCCACAGAGGGGTTTTCTCTTACTTTTGATTCGCTTGCGCGAAAAAGAGTACCTGTACTTTTTGATTATAATATACTGCCGGCTGAGCAGTTTCGTATAAAATCGAAACCGGAAATAGAAGTCGATTCTGTTTGGATCCTTGGACCTAAGGTTTTATTGGATACCGTTTTTTATATTCGTACCAATAAGATTAAACACGTGGGGCTAAAAGAGTCAATAGAAGAAAAAATTTCTTTTATTCAGCCCGTTTCAACGATTCATATCAGTCCGCCAACTTCGAGGGTTAGCATTTTTATCGAAGCCGAAACGGAAAAGACCATTTATGTGCCTTTGAAGGTTATTAATCCTCCGGTTGATTCTTTGTCCACAGACAGCCTGGTGGTTTTTCCCCGACGGGTGAATATCGCTTTTGTACTTGGGCTAAGTGAGTATAATGCCATTTCTGAAGCCGATTTTGAAGTGGTCGTAGATTTAAATGGCATGAAAACGGAGAGTGACAGAACGACAGCACCCATTTTATTAAAAAAAATTCCAGAAGGAGTAGAAAATGTTACTATTTCTCCTAAATCGGCTCGTTTTTTTTATATTAAGAAGGATACAATTCTTTTGGATAAAGAAACAGTTAAGAATGGATAGTTATTTTTAGCTCATTCCTTATCAAATAAAAAGATCTTTAAATGCACTTGGAAAATTGATTTTAGAAAAAACCATACAGGAAATTAAAGATACGGCACGAGTGGAGGATGTCATATCGGAATATGTTAACTTGAAAAGAAGAGGGGTTAACCTGATTGGTTTATGTCCGTTTCACAATGAAAAGACTCCTTCCTTTGTTGTTTCTCCTACTAAGAATATATATAAGTGTTTTGGCTGTGGACAGGCTGGTGATCCCGTTAAATTTTTGATGGAGCACGATCATTTCACCTATCCGGAGGCGCTGCGCCATCTGGCTGCTAAATATGGAATTCAAATTGAAGAAAAAGAGGTCTCGCCGGAGATGCGAGCCAGGCTTCAAGTAGCGGATAGTTTGTTTTTGGTCAATCAGTTTGCACTGGAATTTTTTCAGAATCAATTACTGAATACGGATATTGGAAAATCTGTGGGGCTTAGTTATTTCAAGAAACGTGGATTTAGAGAAGAGACCATTAAGAAATTTGGACTGGGATATGCCCCGGACGCTAAAGATAGATTGACTTTGACCGCGCAGCAGCAGTCTTATGATATAGAATTGATGAAACGGCTTGGCTTGACTTCCCGTTATGGGAGTGATTTCTTTCGCAACCGGGTAATGTTTCCCATTCATAATTTATCGGGAAAAGTAATTGCCTTCGCCGGTAGAATCATGGCCAAAGATGTCAAGGCACCCAAATATGTCAATTCGCCTGAAACGGAGGTTTATCACAAAAGTAAGATTCTTTACGCCGCCAATTTCGCGAAAGCTTCCATACGGAAGTTGGATGAATGTATTTTGGTAGAAGGTTATACCGATGTCATTTCCCTTCATCAGGAAGGAATAGAAAATGTTGTCGCTTCATCAGGTACTTCCCTGACAACGGATCAGATCCGTTTGATTAAGCGATATACTCCCAATGTGAAGATATTATTTGATGGGGATAATGCAGGGATAAAAGCGGCATTGAGAGGTGTTGATATGTTATTGAAGGATGATCTTAATATCAAAATTGTTATCCTGCCAGATGGGGAAGACCCCGATTCCTATCTCAATAAAGTTGGGGTAACCGCTTTTAAGGAATATATTACTTCTCAGGCGAAGGATTTTATCCTATTCAAGGCGAAGTGGCTATTAGAACAAACGGAGAATGACCCTGTTGGTCGCTCGGGTGTTATTCGGGAAATCGTTGCGAGCATTGGTTTGATACCCGATCCCATCAAACGAAGTGTCTTTTTGAAAGAATGTGCTCAATTATTCAATGTTGATGAAAAATTATTGATCAATGAGACGAATAAATCAGTCAGTACGCGCATCAAAACTGAAAGAAAACGAGCGGAGGTGGAGGCGAGGCGTATTCAAAGAGAAAAAATCAGGCAGCAAACAAATAACGACTTTCCAACTACTCCACCAGCTACGGCAGATGGTAGTTTTCCCGATAGCGAACCACCACTCACTGAGGATGGTTTTCCGGTGTCGGAACCGCCATTGATCGATGGTCAGCCCGCAGAAGGCTTCCCGCAGGATGATTTTATTCAGGAAAGAAACGTGGTGGTTGGCAATGAGTTTCAGGAGAAAGATATTGTCCGTATTTTGATTGATTTTGGAGATAAAGAGCTTTCAAATGAAGAAACTCCAACGGTCGCTCATTATATATTGAGTAATATTGAAGATGTTATTGACGATTTTGATAATGCGCTTTATTTATCCATTATAAAGGATGTTCAGCGTATGCTTAAAGAAGCAAAACCCTTTGATTCTTCTTATTTTATCAATCACCCCAATGAAAAAATTGGAACGCTCGCGATTAATCTATTAACCTCCCCGCATGAATATAGTGAGAATTGGGCGAAAAAAGAGGTGTTTTTGGATCAAAAAGATCCTTCAGAGAACTTCATGAAAGATTCCGAAGCTTCGTTAATGCGTTTTCGCCTTCAGAAAGTGACCAAAATTTGTGAAAACAATAAAGAAAAAATAAAAGAACTGACGAAGAAAGGCGAAATGGATGAGGTCATTACTTTTATGAAAGTACAACAGAAATTGTTGACTGTTCGTAATGAACTAGCGCATAAATTAGGAACAGTTATTGTTAAATAAGGATAGGCTTCTATTTACCGCGAATACGCGAATCATGCACCACAATTCGTGTATCCGAGGTAAAAGTGATTATTGTCTTTGGTAAAACGAAACGATTAGTTTCTATTCATACAGTTTAAATCCTCAAAAGCCTGTGTCAATCGCGCTACAAAACTTTCCTCACCGGCTCTTAGCCATTTTCTCGGATCGTAGAATTTCTTATTGGGCTTTTCAGCTCCTTCCGGATTGCCGATTTGTCCTTGTAAGTAATCTTTATTTTTCTCTACAAAATGCCTGACTCCATCCCAAAATGCCCACTGCATATCGGTGTCGATATTCATTTTGACGACGCCATATTCAATCGCTTCCCGAATGTCCTTTCTTGATGAACCGGAGCCACCGTGAAAGACATAGTTAATTGGATTTGAAGCTGTTTTGAATTTCTCCTGAACAAACTCCTGCGAATTTTTCAAGATGATTGGTTTTAATTCAACATTCCCCGGTTTGTAAACACCGTGTACATTTCCAAATGCGGCAGCGATCGTAAAGCGATTGCTTATTTTTGAAAGTTCTTCATAGGCATAGGCTACCTCTGAAGGTTGAGTATATAATCTGGAGCTATCAATGTCTGTATTGTCAACACCATCTTCCTCACCGCCTGTTACACCTAGTTCAATCTCAAGTGTCATGCCGATTTTGTCCATTCGTTTGAGGTATTTGGCACAGGTTTTGACATTTTCTTCTAATGACTCTTCTGATAAATCAATCATGTGGGAGCTATAAAGGGGCATACCTCTTTGAGCGTAATATTTCTCTCCTGCTTCAACAAGTCCGTCGATCCACGGCAATAATTTTTTGGCACAGTGATCCGTGTGTAAAACGACGGTTACTCCATAGGCCTTTGCCATGGTATGTACATGTGCTGCACCTGAAATGGAACCAAGAATTGCTGCTTTTTGATCCTTATTATCTAATGATTTTCCCGCATTAAAAATACCGCCCCCATTTGAGAATTGGATAATAACCGGGGAGTTGACCTTTTTGGCAGTCTCCAGTACGGCATTAATCGTGTTTGTCCCGACTACATTGACGGCCGGGATGGCGAAATTATTATCGTTGGCGTATTTGAATAATTCGGTCACTTCATCACCAAATAATACACCTGTTCTGAATTTTGTTGACATATTTTTTATATTTTGCACAAAGGTAACTATTCCTGAAAAGAAAAAGCAGAAATCGAAGGTTAAAACGATTTCTGCCTGGAGTATTTTTTTTTAAAATGGTTTAACCCACTTCTTTTTCCGCCAAAAACATTTCGGCATCCAAAGCCGCCATACAGCCGGTTCCTGCAGCGGTAACTGCTTGTCTGTATTTGCTGTCCTGTACGTCTCCTGCTGCAAATACACCTTCTACATTTGTGAGCGTAGAGTCGGGCTTGGTAATTAAATAACCCGTTGGGTGCATGTCCAAAATACCTTTAAATATATCTGTATTTGGCTTATGCCCAATGGCAACAAAGAATCCCTGTGCTTTAATGGTTGACTTTGTATTGGTTTTGTTGTTCTCTACCAAAATTGCCTCCACTTCGTCTTTTCCCTGAACTTCTCTGGCTTCTGTGTTCCAATGAATTTCAATATTTTCTGCGGCCTTTAATCTGGCGCGCATGATTTTAGAAGCTCTTAATTCATCCCTTCTGACCAATAAATGAACCTTGGGGCAAAGCTTAGCAAGGTAGGTTGCTTCTTCTACCGCAGTGTCACCACCACCTACGACGACGACCTCCATTCCTTTGAAGAAAAAACCATCACAAACGGCACAGGCTGATACGCCTTTATTCATTAGGCGTTGCTCTCCTTCAATACCCAGCCATTTGGCTGTTGCACCGGTAGAAACGATAACCGTCTCCGCAACGATTTCACGCCCGCCCTCTGTCCATAGTTTATGTGGGTAACTGTCAAAATCAACCTTTCCTATCAATTCGTATTCAACTCTAGTGCCAAATCGCTCGGCTTGTTTCTGTAAATCCTGCATCATGTCAGGACCAATAACACCATCCGGGTATCCGGGGAAGTTATCGACCTCTGTCGTTTGGACTAATTGACCACCTGGATCTCTACCTGTAAAGACAACAGGTTTTAAATTGGCTCTCGCTGCATATATGGCTGCCGTATAACCAGCAGGTCCCGAACCGATAATGACACATTTTTCGACTTTTGTTTCTTCACTCATGAATTTGTAATTTTTATTGTGGCTGCAAAGGTAATGCAGTGTTGTTTCTTTTTCTGTAAGATTGATTACAAAAGAGAAAACGTTTAAGTAGTAAATTAGTTGAATGCAGCCTAATTTGTCTCTTTTGTCTTGGGTAAATATAGTTTTTTTATCCTGACCATCGGCCCGGGACACATAACCTGATGACAATTCATACAGCTTTCTACGAATCCTCGGTACTTTTGTTCTAAATCATCCGGGGATGAATTTTTTAGTTGTTCGAGTGCCGCAGAAAATGACTGGGCAAAAATGGCATATTTTTCCGATTGGGCATCTTTCGGGTCGGTAGAGGTGGCAGAATGAATTGCTTCAAATTTGACCTGAAACCTTGGTTTTTCTCCATTTTTAACCTGTTTTTTGATCTCCATGGCATTGTCGAACATTTCTCTCATTAATAGAGCGAGCTCGCTATCTCCATTGGGGTTAATTGGCGCAAGAGTAGCGCAGGCTTCCTCCTTGCCTTGGTTCGTACAACTGGAAGCGAAGAGGGTAAATACTAGAAAGATACCAATTACTGATTTCATATTATTTTATTTTTATAGTTACCTTTTTTTGCCTAAAAGCTAAAGCTAATTATACTACTTTAGTGACAGGGGCTATATAGAACAAAAGTACTGAAAATGCCAATTGAAAACGATTCTTTTTCAAGCAATTGCAACAAAATACCCAACAGACTGGTTTTATTGGTAATCTATTGACGTTAAAACTGAAGTTAAAACCAAAATTATGATACATATTATCGGACTTTCCATAGCCATTTTTGCACTTTTATTTTGGCAAATCAAGAAAAATTCAATGGTGAATAGCGGCGTATTCCCAATGCTTATCGGCTTGGGTATATTGACCGCAGGACTTGGCTTATACACGGCCTCTATGTCGGGGGATAATAAGTTTCAGTTTTTAATTATGGACTTGATTGGAATGGGTTTGCTTGGAACTATTTTTGAAAAATTATCGTGGAAATATCGAACTAATTCAACGATCCCTATTGTAGTGGTCTCTGTTCTTTTTCTTCTATTTGTTTATCAAAATATTTTTGACAAAAAACAATACCACTACCCACTTGATCTAGCTCCGGATGCTGAACTATTGGTTGAAATTAAAGAAACATACTCCATTAAATCCATTCAGGATATTATTGGAAAATACGAGCTTGAGTTTGATAAGGCATTTAAGATGAAGGATGTTAATTCAACGGATTTAGATGATTATTATACCTTGAATATTCCTGCGGATAGAATGCAGCATTACGCCGAAATTATACATGACTTGAAGCGTAATGATGCGGTGGAATGGTTGGAGGGAAATGAAGAAATTTCTGTAGCGCCAATTTCGCCCGAAAGAAAAACACCGGATGCGAATAAAAGGTATGGAGTGAATGATCCTGATATTCGTGCCCAATGGGGACTGGATGTTATGGAGGTCTCTTCTTTTTATGCTTTTTTGAAAAAAAATAAAATCAAAGCGAAGAAAAAGGCTGTCATTGCCATTTTAGACACCGGTGTTGATTCAAAACACGAAGATATTCAATCCAATTTCAAGTCCACCAATCGTAAGTACGATACGGATCAGCAGGGGCACGGAACCCATTGCGCGGGCATTGCTGCGGCAGTGACAAATAATGGAAAAGGGGTTGCTTCCCTTTCTTGGAATAATCAATTCACCCGTGTGACCAGCGTTCAGGTTTTGGATAGAAACGGAATGGGAACGCAGCAGAAAATCATCAATGGAATCCTGGAAGCTTCCGATAATGGCGTGGATGTCATCTCCATGTCATTGGGTGGACGTTCCAACCAACGCAGTCAAAAAGCCTACCAAAGAGCGATTGATTACGCCAATAAAAAAGGGGTGATTGTGGTAGCTGCTGCCGGTAATTCTAACAGAAATGCCAAAGATTTTGCCCCTGTTAATTCCAAGGGAGTAATTGGAGTAAGTGCGGTGGATAAGGAATTGAATCGGGCCTCTTTTTCCAATTATATTTCCGATATTCCAATGGGGGTTGCTGCCCCGGGAGTTGAAATTTACTCTACATTACCCAATAACAAATACGCTTCCCTGAGTGGAACCTCCATGGCAACACCTTATGTTGCCGGATTATTGGGGATTATGAAAAGCCTAAAACCTGATCTGACAACGAAGCAAGCCTTTGATATTCTTGAGCAAACCGGTAAGGATACTAAAAACACAAACCAAACCGGTAAATTGATACAACCGAAATTAGTGGTTGAATCTTTGCTGAAATTTTGAATATTTTTTTAGCTTTGTTGTTCTTTATAATATTTTGGCTTGACCTTGTTAATAAATAAGTTAATTATGAATAGGATTTTAGTGCACAATGATCTTTCTGACCTTTCCCTGTATTCTTTTGAAATTGCCAGTCGAATTGCCACACAATGTAGTGCAAAAATTATAGTGGTAGGCGTTGTTCCTGCACCTCTAAATGCAAAATTCGATACGAAAGGCGATATTAAGATGGGCGAAGGTCTGGATTATACGGATTTAGCTGTCGCAAAAAATGAATTGCAGCAGAAGCTGGAAAAGTGGGCAAAACAACATTCTATTGTTGAGGAGGTTATCGTCAAAGTGGGGCATTTTGAAAATGTTGTCGTTCGATATGCCAATGAGTATGATGTTGATATGATTGCATTGGGGATTCCTGATATGCACGGCGTTGGCGGAAATTTGATTGATTCCAATGCGCAAAGGCTGGTCAGAAGTGCTCCCATGCCTGTTTTGACCCTTAAATGTGATAGATCCGGCTATGAATTAACAGATTTATTGCTTGTTAGTGATTTCTCCAAACCAGAAAAATTAAATCTGGGGCTTATTCATGAATTAGTCAATTGTATGAATCTAACAGTTCATCTGCTGACCGTAAGTACTCCTAAACATTTTGTCACAACACTGGAAGGTAAAGCTCAAATGGAACGCTTCGCAGCGTTGAATCAATTAGAGCATGTAAAACTCCACGTCTATTCTGATCGAAGTGTCGAAAAGGGAATTGCTGATTTTTCTGTTGAAACAGGAATTGACTTTGTTGCGATTGGCACCCATCAACGCACGGGTGTGAGTCGTGTTTTGAAAGGAGGAAGTATTGCAGAAGACGTCGTTAATCACCTATATCAGCCAATATTGACTTTCCAGTTGTAATTGCATTGATTTTTGAAAAATATTCTATGACTTTTCAAAAAGACTGCTTGGTGTTTTTGCTTTTATTGGCGTTAAATCCTTTTATTGTAAATGGACAAACAGTGAATAAAGACACCATTAAGGAAAAAAAATCTTTTCTGGCAGCTTATCCGTTTATTTTTTATTTACCTGAAACCCGGCTTGGATTCGGTGGGGCTGGTGTTTATACCTATTTTCCCGGTAAACAGAAAAGTGATCGAGCTTCTTTATGGCAATTAGGCGCAGCTTATACCCTCAATAAACAAATACTGCTATACGCTTCTTATCAGCTTTTTTTGAGGCAGAACCGAACAGAGTTGTCCGGTGAGATTGGTTATTATGATTACGTATATCCTTATTACGGACTAGGCAATAACACTATTTTTGAAAAGGAAGAAAAATATTATGCTAGTTTCCCCAGGATAAATATCACTTATTTAGAGCGATTGAATAAATATTTTCGCGCAGGTTTATTAGTGAAATTTGACAATTTTAATATTTCCAAAATTGAGGACGGAGGTCTGTTAGCTTTGGAGAATCCAATAGCTCGAACGGGCGGTATGGTGTTAAATACCGGTGCCGTACTTCGATATGACAGCCGGGATCATATTTTTCAACCCACAAAGGGATTGTATGCGACACTCGAATTATTGAGTACTTCAAAAGCCTTGGGTAACAAATTTCCCTACCGGGAACTAAATCTAAATATCGCAGGATATTATTTACTGAAAAAGAAGCATATTCTTGCCTATCAGGTGGTTTTGGGTCTCCAGTATGGAGAGGTGCCATTCTATAAATTAATGAATTTGGGTGGACCCAAAATGAATCGTGGAATCATCGAAGGGCGTTTTCGCGATAAAAATAGAATTTTGGGACAAATAGAATATCGCTTTCCCATTTACAAGCGTTTTGCCGGTGTTGCCTTTGTTAGTGCTGGCAGAGTCGATTCTAAATTGGATCAACTTTTTCAATCCACCTTTCACTATAATTACGGGGCAGGCCTACG
>CAZNCI010000026.1:0-23762 GCA_964571475.1 uncultured Saprospiraceae bacterium
ACTGCCAACTGAAGCCTGAAGCCTGCCCACTCCCTCATAAGATAACACCTTTTGCCCGTCTCTTTCCCCCTCCCCAAAAAGATGTCACCTTATGCGGCCCACTGCCCACTGCCAACTGAAGACTGCCCACTGAAGACTGCCAACTGAAGACTGCCAACTGCCAACTGAAGCCTCCCCACTAAATTCACACAAAAGTACGCCAATATTTTCTAAAACAGAGAAAAAGCCTTTTCTTTGAGCCTTTAAATATAAAAAATCGAACACTTGGCAAATATTAAGAAGAAACGAACGGTAAAAAAAACAGCCTCAACATTCACACCGACCAAGGAGCAATACATCTTTTGGTATCGCTTGATGTTACGCGTTAGGAGATTTGAGGAAAGAGCGCTAATGGCTTATGGTCAGCAAAAAATCAGGGGCTTTTGTCACGTCTATATCGGACAGGAAGCGGTTGTCGCGGGGCTTGAGTCTGCGATTACTAAGGAAGATGCGGTCATTACGGCCTATCGTCAACACGGTATTTCAATTGGGCGCGGTATCCCGATGAAGGAAGCGATGGCGGAGTTGTATGGACGCTCGACCGGAGTCGTCA
This sequence comes from uncultured Saprospiraceae bacterium, assembly GCA_964571475.1. Lineage (GTDB taxonomy): Bacteria > Bacteroidota > Bacteroidia > Chitinophagales > Saprospiraceae > JALVDO01. Next base: position 593 of record CAZNCI010000026.1, read on the forward strand.
ATGGTAAAGGTGGCTCCATGCACTTCTTTTCCAGGGAGCACCGTTTTTTTGGAGGCAATGGTATAGTTGGAGCCCAAATACCGATTGGAGCAGGAATAGCTTTTGCGGAAAAGTACAATGAAACTAAAAATGTGAGTGTGACCATGTTTGGTGATGGAGCAGCGAGACAAGGGGCTTTATACGAAACCTTCAATATGGCAATGAATTGGAAATTGCCGGTGCTTTTTATCCTGGAAAACAACGGTTATGCAATGGGGACCTCTGTTGCACGTACCAGTAATATAACGGAAATGTTTAAAATTGGGCATGCTTTTGATATTCCAAGTGAGCCTGTTGACGGGATGGATCCTGTGGCGGTACACGAAGCCGTGACTAAAGCCGTTGAGCATATCCGTGCCGGCAAAGGACCTTATTTCCTGGAGATCCGGACTTACCGTTATAAAGGACACTCCGTTTCTGACCCGGCAAAGTACCGGACAAAGGAGGAGGTCGCTTCTTATAAAGAGCGAGACCCAGTGAAATTATTAGAGCTTAAATTATTAAAGGATAAATTATTATCGGCGGAAGAGTTGAAAGACATCAAGGTCGCCGTTAAAGCAGAAGTGGAAGAAGCTGTTAGATTCGCAGATGCTTCCCCATTGCCGGATGCTTCAGAATTATATACGGATAATTATGTGGAGGATGATTATCCCTATATTCGGGATTAGTGGGGGTGATTTTAAGTAGCAGACAAGCCCGGTAGAAAAACTTTACCTATATTTATTTAAAAAAAAGAGATTTTATTCAGAAAAAGACGTACTTTTGCAGCGCTTTTTTTAAGAAAATTTTTTATAGTTAATTATTAATAGAGTATAATGGCAAAGAAAAAGAATAAACAGAGAGATATGGCGGATGATATGATGGTGGAAGCAGAAGAAATATTGGAATCAACCGGGATGTCCGCAGAAAAAAATCAAAAAGTGCTTTTTGGTATTTTGGCTGTGATTTGTCTAATCGGACTGGGGTATTTTTTATACCAACAATATGTGGTGAAGCCAAAGCAACAAAATGCAGTTGCTCAAATGTATAAAGCACAGGAGCAATTTGAAAAGGACTCTTTTAGATTGGCATTGACTGAGCCCGGAGCTGGTTATTTAGGCTTTTTGGACATTATCGATCAATATAGTGGGACCAAAGCAGCTAATTTGGCGAATTATTATGCCGGAATTAGTTATTTGAACCTTGGTCAGTTTGAAGCAGCCATTGATTATTTGAAGTCGTATAGTGCAGATGGCGAAGTTACTTTGTCTATGAAGTATAATGCCATGGGGGATGCTTATTCAGAGTTGGGTCAGATGGATCAGGCGCTTTCTTTTTACAAAAAGGCATTAAGTAATAGTACCAATGATATTGTTACGGCTTATTCTTTGAAGAAATTGGGCATGTTTTACGAGTCTCAGGGAAATAAAGCTGAAGCAAAAACAATGTACGAAAGAATTAAGAAGGAGTTTCCTAAGACACCTTTTGCAACAGAAATTGATAAGTATTTGGTGCGAGTTGGCTCATAATAGAGGGACTTGTATTTAAGTATTCAATTAAACAAAAAGAGGTGAACTTATTAAGTTTACCTCTTTTTTTATACATTTACGGCTTTGTAATACCCAAAACCACGGAAAAAGATTTGCTAAGAATAAGGTAACTACTCAGTACCCCCACACTTTTTGCTGCCAAATTTGCTTTTGCATCTGTCTTTGTTAAATTCGAGGTGTTAAGCTAGGCATAACTGCAAAAAAAACAACTTTGACAGCAACCAAACCAACTATTTTCTGCCTATAAAGGGAGGTTGTTGAATACTTACAAAATAAGAAAAATTATGGCAAGTGCACTAAAAAATTTATCCGCTTACGATCCATCAAAATTACCTTCCGGTGCTGGGTTGAAAATTGGAATTGTCGTTGCTGACTGGCATCGAAAAATTACGCATAATTTGTATCAGGGCTGTTTTGATACCCTGGAACAAAATGGGGTTAAACTTTCTGATATAGAGACCATTCAGGTGCCAGGTGCTTTTGAATTACCCTATGGTGCCAAAGTATTGGCTTCTAAATTAAAACTGGACGCGATTGTTTGTCTGGGTTGTGTTATCCAGGGGGAGACCAAACACAATGATTATATCAATCATGCGGTTGCTTCCGGGTTGACACAACTGAGTTTGGCTGCCGGATTGCCGGTTATTTACGGCGTTTTAACACCCAATGATGAGCAGCAGGCATTGGACAGGTCCGGTGGAAAGTATGGAAATAAGGGGGTGGAAGCAGCTGTGACGGCATTGAGAATGGCTCGATTGAAGGAAGCCGTGGGGGATAGTGGGGGCACTATCGGTTTTTGATCGAGTCGGTAATGTCGTTTAATATTTGAAAAAGGAATTAATATTATAAAAATGAAAATTACAATCATAGAATCTGGTTATTTTAAGTTGGATGGAGGGGCCATGTTTGGGGTCGTTCCCAAGAAGATGTGGCAAAAACTAAACCCACCTGATGAGCAAAATATGTGCACCTGGGCTATGCGTTGTCTGTTAATTGAGCAGGGGGATCGAAAAATTTTGATTGATACGGGAATGGGAGATAAACAGGATGCTAAATTTCGCTCCCATTTTTCGCCTTTTGGTGAAAAGACGCTGGTAGAATCTTTGGCAGATGCCGGGCTTGCACCCGGGGAAATAACCGATGTCTTACTCACGCATTTTCATTTTGACCATGTTGGAGGTGCTGTAAAAATTGGAGAAAAGGGGGATTACGAATTGACTTTTCCCAATGCGACTCATTGGACAAATGAACTACATTATAAGTGGGCTTTTGACCCTAATCCAAGGGAGCGGGCTTCTTTTTTGAAGGAAAATTTTGTCCCTATTTTAAAGTCGGGAAAACTAAAATATATCGATGTCCAAAAAGAGGACCTAAACTGGTTGCCCAATATTGATTTGAGGTTTGTTTACGGGCATACGGAGGCGATGATGCTGCCAATTATTAATTATAATGGGCAAAAAATATTGTATTGCGCCGATTTGATGCCTTCAACCGGACACATTGGACTGCCTTATGTGATGGCTTATGATATTCGTCCACTGGTGACCATTGAGGAACGGAGAAGAATGATTGAAGAGGCTACTACGCAGGATTTACGGCTTTTTTTGGAGCATGATCCCAAAACTGCCCTGATTTCTTTGAAAAGGAATGATAGGGGGCGAGCCGTTCTCGGAGAGGTATTTGAAAATTTTTGAATGCATTATAACTTAATCTGGTAGATTAAGGAATGAGTTTAATATAAAATCTTTATTATTATGAAAAAACTATTATTATTGACATTGTTGATTTTGGGTATTGGTTTGTCTTCAAATTTGGTGGCGCAAAAGTATTCCTCAGCTATTGGACTTAGATTTGGTTACCCCAATTCTGTTTCTTATAAAATGTTTTTATCTGAAAAAGCGGCAGTTGAAGCTTATGGCTCTTTTGTGTTTTCATCTTCTTTTACCACTATTGGTGTGAATGCCGCCTATTTGTTACACAATGATTTTGCCAATGCTGAAGGTTTATCCTGGTATTATGGTGGAGGTGCATCTGTGTATTTGAATAGTTATAAAACGGGCTTTGCCGGAGACGGGGGCAATATTGGCTTTGGTGTTTCTGGTTATTTGGGTCTGGATTATATGTTTGGCAATTTGCCCCTTAATATCACTGTAGATTTTGTTCCTACTTTTGTTATTGGTGGTGGATTTATAGGAAGACAGGGGGCACTGGGTATTCGGTATATCTTGGGAGAGTAGGGTATAGAGCGTTTTTTGTTAAATATCTGAAGCGTTTTTTGGCTTAGGGGTAGTAGTGAACCGACCGTAGGGAAGGTGTCCAAAGGACCGAAACGAAGTGGAGTCACGGATGACCCGCCGACCCATTTTTGGATGGGTCGGAAGCCCCTGAAGATTGTAAAAAAATGAGCGATGGTTAATTCCAGTACCACCGCTCATTTTTTGTTTATTTGGGTGCGACTACCTCTACCCATTGGCCAACATTATTGGCACTAATTGAGTTGTCGTACATGGCTTCGCAAGAAGCAGCGGGAAGGTAAAATCGACCCTGATAAGCCGCATTTAAATGTACATTATAGGTGCGGGAGTTTGTTCTAGGCAGGTTAAAAAAAGTATTGACCCGGTCGTCTTTGACGTCGATATACTCGGCATAACTCCCTTTTTTGAAGCCTTTGATGGCCGTCATCCGGCTGTTGATAATTTCCCAGCCGGAAGGAAATATCTGCGATAGCGCCATCTCGTAAAAGGTGCCGGGACGTTGTTTTTTATGGGTGATCTTCGCCTGTGCGATAAAATCCGTACCCTGTGGAATTTCATTGATATTGATCGGTCTTCCATTCATGGATAAGAACCTGACGGATAGTTTAATATCATTGTCATTCGCCTCTTCCATGCCGGTTAAAGGTTGCCCTGAATTAATAAGTTGCACGAAAATTGGGGCTTCGGAGGTATTCTTAACAGCGACTGATTTTGTACCCTTTTCGATGTCCACATCCATTTGCATGATAGGTTTATCCGTGCCGGTATTTTCGAATTTGCTATTGCCTATTTTAACGGCAAACTGCAATTTTTTGCCAGCGGTTCCATCTCCAACCAATTTACCAATTGCCATGAGAGAATAGGCCAAAGTCTGGGTACTATGCCATGAATTATTATTGAGTTCTCTGGAAAGGAATTGTACCGTTTTGGCTGCGCCACTTTCGTCTTTGATGAGTAATTGTGTCTCCAGAATCATGGCCATATCCCTGACATTGGAGCCATAAGTGTAGGCTAATTCCCGATAATATGGAATTTCGGGCGTGTCCGTACCTACCAGTTTTTTGGCTTGTTGGGGCTGACCGATAATCGCATAGGCAGCGGCTAATCGCCATTTTGCCTGTTTGCTTAGATTTTTGACTGCGCGTAATTTATTCATGGCGCCCATCTCAGGTTTGCCCATCAGTGCCAGCGTGAATAGTCGATAAGCCTGGTCTAACTGATTACTATAATTATTGTAAAAGCCGTATTTTGCATAATCATCACTCCACATATTGGCGGTTTTTTTCTGGAATTTAGCCCAATTGTGTAGTAAGCTCCGCGGTACGGTATAGCCTAATTTTTGAGCCTCAAGCAGGAAGTGCCCGGCGTAATTGGTCGCCCATTGATTGTTTTTGGTTCCTCCCGGCCAATAAGAGAAACCACCTTCGTTGGTTTGGAATAATTGGATCCTATGGATACTGGCCTGAATGCTTTGTGGGATACTTTTTTTCTGGGCATCCGTAAGTTTTACCAGTTTGTGCAGGTATAATTGCGGGAAACCGGAGGAAGTGGTCTGCTCGATACAGCCATAGGGATAATGTAGGAGGTAACGTAACCGTTTTTTGAGAGCGATGGGCGGGATACCGGAAACCTCCAAAATACCTTCATTGGTACCTTTCATGCCAATGGGGGTGAAGTCCTGTGTCCACGTTTCTCCGGGTTGGATGATACCGGGATAGACTTTTGTGGTGTATGGATTTGGGTTGCGAATTTCTACTTTAATTTCAGCGGAGGAAGATTCGTTACCAGATGCTGTATTGATGACGAAATGGGTTTCCCCCACATTTTCTCCAACTGTGAATTCAAAATTGGCTACCTGATCACCTGTTTTGTTGAAATGGAGGTTTTGTTTTTTTCCTTTCGGGAAGGAGACGAGTCCATTTTTGTCCTCAACGGTGATTTTCACATCTTTGATATTTTTTTTCATGGCAAAGACATCAACGGGTAATTTCACCGTTTCACCCGGGCTTAAAACCCTTGGCAAGGTAGCTAAAACCATGAGTGGTTTTTTGACGGCAATGGTCTTTTGAGCGTGCCCATAAGCTTTGTTATTGGCAGCGGCAACGACCATCGCCCGGACGGAGCCGACGTAATTTGGCATTTTTAGCTGGTGTGTAGCGGTCTGTCCTTTTTTGAGCTGAAAGGGCCCGAGGTGGAGCACAACCGGCTTGAACCGGTTATTGGCCTTTTTAGTCTTGCCTTTCTTTTTCGCAACACCATCTCCACCAACGCTAATAATATTTTGTAATTTATCACTTTGGGCACCGATGACGTATTTGTATAGATCCCAGGTGTTAACACCTAAGGCTTCTTTGGCATAGAAGTGTTTCCATGGGGCGGGGGTAGAGAAATTGGTCAAATCCAAGAGGCCATCGTCCACAATATCTATGGTATATGCCATAGCCTGTCCATTTTTTTCACTGACCTTGACGGCAAATAATTGTTCAGGCCGCAATTCGTCCCTGATGTTCAGGATTGGTTTTAATTGAGTTTGCTTGTCCACTACTTTTATCGGGACAACACCATATAGTCTCATGGGCAGGTCGTTTTCTGTTTGGGCATGCGGTTGAATGAGCGTCACATTGGCATAAACAGTAGGTGCCATGTCTGGAGTTGTAAGGAAGGAGATTTTATTTTCGCCATCTTTGGCAGAAAACCAGAAAGATTCTAGTATTTTGCTGCCATTTTCGAGGGAGACCAGTGCTTTACCTGCCTTGCCCATAGGAATGGTTAGGTTGACCATCTCGCCGATAGCATATTCTGTTTTATCCGGCTGTAAAACAAGCATGGTTGTTGCTTCTTTTGAGTTAGAATCTGACTCATCAGGCGCGCCGGTGTAGAAAAAATCGGCGGCACAATGCCCACTCACCATGTCACAGGTTCTGATTTTGTAACGCCCCCAATGGTCGATTTTTATAGACCATGAGGCTTCTCCTTTATTGTTGGTTTTTAGCGTGGTATTACCTTGATAGCTTTCGTTATTGCCTGCGTTAAATCTGGAAACAGCGTGATAACTGTAATCCCACCACCAACGCCAGTTGACACGGAAGTAGCTTACTCTGATCTCTCGGTTTGGGACGGGCTTGCCTTTGCCATCCACCACGACAAATTTGAGTGTTTCTTTTTTGTTGAGTTGTAATTCCTTCCAGCCATATTTGTTTTTAGGAATTTTTACACCGGTATAAGAATAATAAGGGGAGTAATCCAGATAGCGGTTGCTCGTACTAAAGTCTCCACCTTTTTCAAAAACACGTGTTGTCAGGGCAATTTTCAACTTGCCTTTGACACCGGCTTTGTTGGGGATGAATTTGGGACTAATGTCAAGTTCGCCTTCGCTATTGAGATTTTTATCTACGAGGGTTTTATTTCTTAGGTTAAGCGAGATGTCGCGGTCGATGAAGCGATAATCTTTGTAGTTCTCAAAGGTCGTAGGAGCATCATTTAGTTGATACTCAACCTTAGCCCTGAGGTTTGCAGCAGGTGCACCATGAAGCCATTTGGTGGTGAGTTTTGCGTGAAAGGGTTTGTCGTTTTCGTCCAGTTCGTCGGTGCCAAAGTCGAGGTCAATTTTTAAGCGATTGGGTTTGACGGTTTCGATTCTCAATGTTTTGCGGAAAGTGGCTCCACCGGCTTTGACAATAGCTGTCCAGAATCCGGTAGCAGCATTTGCATCTGTTTTGGTGTGGAGGGGATAAATGCCGTTAACATTTTGAGAGGTCGAGAAGTTTTGAACGATTTGCCCTTTCGCATTTCGCAGTGTGAAGTCAATAGGATAGTCGTTGGGTAATTGGTTGGTTTTGTCTTCGAGAATGAAGTGGAGGTATAAAGAATCTCCCGGACGCCAAACGCCTCGTTCTCCGTATAAGAAGCCTTTTAGTCCCTTTTGAGTTCGTGCACCGCTTACTTTGAATTGGGAAAGGGAAAGCGGGGATTCTCCCTGTAGTTTTAGATAACCACCATCGGTTTCTGTTTTGGCGATCACCATAAAGGCTTCTCTTTCTAAATGTTGAAAAACCATTCCTTCATTATTGGAAACGGCAGCGCCAATTAATTGCTGCTGGTAGTCATAAAATTCAACTTTGGCATTGGCAATCGTCTTGGTTGTTCGAAGGTCGGTAATGGCTGCAAAATAATCCTTGGTATTATTGTTTTTGACAATGATGCCAATGTTGGAAGCGATGATATTTCTTTTGACGAAACGCTCGGAGTTATAATAAGCGAGCTTGCATGGGTTGTCTCTGTCCTCCCAGTCATAACCACTATACCAGCCGCTCGGACCATAATAATAATCCAAAATGCTGGAATTGTATTCGTCGTCAGTCTCTTCTGTTTTTTTATCCTTAAAGGAGGGGTCATTGCAATAAAAGGAGGAATAAGCAGGCTTGAAGCCAATTCTTACCTGATAAATAGCCTGTTTGTCGCTCTTAATGAAGTTGCCGAGGTCCAAACCATAGGTCGTCCATTCACCGGAAGAAGACCCTGGTTTGAGGTTGGTGAGAGCGACCTTGCCACGCCAGACGATTCTACCAACCTGTCGGAGGTTAGAGTTGGTATATTGTAAGCTGTTGGATTGAAAAAATTGCAGGATATTATTATTGAATATTTTGAATATTTCAACATCAACGGCATTTAATCCAATGGCTTTAAAAGGGAAATAAAGTCCATCAGAATTAGGTAGAATACTACCATCACTTACTAGCTGAACAGCTGGTTTTAGTCCAACAAAGCTGAGTTCCCAGCTGGTAGGGGATTCCATTTTTTTGGATAGGATGTTTTTGACACCCGTGGCTAAGGTTACTTTGTGTGTACCTTCAATTGCCTGGGTGGGGTATATTTTCAGAAAGCTGCCCTCAATGATGTATCTAAAACCTCCGGAGTAATTATCGACAGAAATGAGCCCGTCTAAATTTTGATTGGGCTGGAGTGGGTCGGAGAAGTTAATTTGAATGAATTTTTCTTCCCCATTGATAACTTTGGCATCCATGATTTTGAAATCAGTTAAAGAGGGGATTTCAATTGTTTTCTCGTCAACAGTGGATAGACCAATAGGTTTGGTATTCCATTGGATGACAAATGAACCGGGCTTATCATTTCGGAGCAGCCCTTTTAACTGAAAGTCACTACGATGTCGATCAAGGTCATGATTCCAGGCGATTTCGAGGGTTTTACCATTTTGTTTGGCGGTGATTATTTGCTCAATATTTTCACTGGCGGCATAATCGGCGAATTGCAGACTTCCTTTATAGATAGGATGAGCGAGGTCTTCATTGGTATTGTCAAAACCGGTTAAATCCAGCGTGAAATTTTGTTGTAGTATTTCAAAGTCAAATTCTACGACGGGTTCTTTCAATTTTAAAGCGGGGTTTGCTTTATTTAGATTAACAGATGCCAGATAAGTCTCACCGGGCTGAAAGGCATCATCGGGGGTGAAGCTGATGGTTCTTCTATCCTCCCATTTAGCGATTCCTGCCACTTTGGGGCGAATGGAGAATATTCCTTTTTTTACCTCTTCTCCAAGCTGTTCGGCTGTTGCTGCCAAAAAGGAAAACTCCACTCTGACAGGACCTTTTTTCGAAATAACTCCCGTGGTGTAACCAGAAAAATATTGGTAATATTCGCTGGACATTTTTTTTGCTTTGTCGGTTTTGCCACAGCTGGAGAAAAAAATAATGGGTAGAAAAAAGGCTATAAGAAGCCAATCGTTGGTTTTTCTAATCGAAATCATCAGTGCTGGATTTTACAGGATACTAAAGGGTGAATTCTTCGAGTATCCAAGTGTACTAAAAAAAAAGTTGAAGTAGAAAATTCTGCTATAATTAAAGAGTGTGACAGTGAAAATGCACAAGCACCAAGGGTGTTTTGGCCCTGGAAAACATGGTTAGAAGCGCTAATGTGAGTCAGTAATCCTCCGTTCTCAAGCGAGAATCATACCGACAGTATGTTGAGGCCCGCCTTTGTCACACTAAGCATTCTCCTATTTAAAAAAGTGTTGACCCAAAACTTTTTGATACTTGTGCAAAGTTTCTTTGTGTCTTATGGCTGCAAATTATTAATACTCTGCTGGAAAAGCAAGAATTTTGCTGATTTTTTGCGGATAATTGAGTATCTGTAGGCAATGAACGAGTATTCGGAAGTAGTTTATATTAATGAGTGTTAGAAAATAACTTGTTGCTTTTTGTTTTTTATTGGCAATTTTAGAAAACTTTGGTTAAATTTGCTTTTAGAATTTTTCCAAAGTCAATCCTATTAATGAGCCGATTTATATTTGTTTTTTCTCTTTTTACCTGTTTGTTTTGCGTTCGGGCTTCTGCTCAGGATGCTGTCATTGGCAATCCATCTGTCTGTGGAATAGGGGCGGCTATTCCCGATTATAATTGCCATTTGGATGGCACCTTGTTTCAGCCATATACCGTTGAAATAAATGTTGGGAATAATGCGCCTGGAGCTATTTTGGGTCAGGATGTTTTTTTGAGCAAGGTGAATTTTATTCTTTTACATTCCTGGACAAAGGATATTAAACTGACGCTGGAGTCTCCTTCCGGACAACGGCAGGTCGTTTTGATCGATCAGGCCGGAGGCGGAGAGGATGATTTTGGTAGCCTGGCCCCTGTTAATTGCTCGGGGGTAGTTGAGTTGTCAATGACTGCCTGTCATCCCATTTCAACAGGCAGCGCCCCTTTTTTGGACGGGCCTTTTTTGCCAGAGGAAAATTTGTTTAACTTTAATGATGGGATGACTTCGGCTAATGGTACCTGGACTTTGTATATTTGTGATCAATTTGTGGGGGACGTGGGCACTTTGGAGTTTTTTGAACTGGTGTTTGAGCCCATGAGTTGTTTGCCTGTTACGGATATAAGTCTGGACGAGGGGGGCGTTGATTCTGTTACGGTCTCCTGGCATAATCCACAGATGTGCGAAACGGTTATTTTGGAATATGGCTCCCCCGGGTTTATCCCCGGTGTGGACTCTTCCGCCAATGAAGGTATCGTTGATTTGGGGCAGTGTTCTCCCCATGTTTTAAACGGCTTAGTGCCGGATACCGAATATGAATTATATGTTCGGACTTATTGTTCTGCTTCCGGCATCTTTTCGTCTAATTCCTGTCCTTTTATTTTCAGAACGGGCTGCTTGCCGCCTCCTGTTTCTTTATGGACTGATTTTGATGATTTAGTGGACTGTTCCACTAATTGTACTTTGCCTTGTCTGATAGATGGGATATGGGAAAATGTCAAGACCGATTCCATTGATTGGATTGTGCATGATGGCATGACCCCAACTCCGGGAACAGGGCCATCTTCTGATGTTTCGGGGAACGGGAATTATATTTATTTTGAGACATCGGGCTGTATCGACGCTGAAGCTCATTTGCTTTCCAAATGTATTCAGTTGGATAAAATGGGAACAGATACCTGCAATATGTCTTTCTTTTATAATATGAAAGGGATTGATATGGGGACGCTTAGACTCGATGTGACGGGTGACGGGGCGCAAAGTTGGCAGCCGTTATGGCAAAAGGAAGGCAATCAGGGCTCGGACTGGCATCAGGTACATATAGGCTTGGGTGACTTTATGGATGGGGACATATTGCAATTTCGATTTGTTGCAATTTATGCCAATGGCTCTTCCGGTGATATGGCCTTAGACAATATTGCTTTTCATGGCTCTCATTTGGCAGGGGAAGGAGCGATACGTTATTATTTGGATGATGATGGAGATGGTTATGGACAGACGGATGTATATTTGGACGTTTGTAGCGAGACCCCTCCTTCCGGTTTTACCTTTTTTTCGGGAGATTGCGATGATAGCAACGCCATGATAAACCCCGGAATGCCGGAGATTCCATGCGATGGCGCAGATAATAATTGTAATGGAGATGTTATCAACGATGATTTGTTTTTACCTTCTTTGATAACGGCCGTTTCGGATACGGTTTGTAATACAGCATCTGCTACGATTTCTGCAGTTCCTGAACCCGGTAATTCGATTTATTGGTATCAAAAGGATGATTTGAATACGCTTTTTTGGATAGGGGATAGCTATACCTATTTCGTTCAACCCAATAATACCGCCTTTCCTTTAGTTGATACCTTTTATGTAGGGCAGGGTCGGGATTTTTCATGTTTTTCAGAAACCTTATTGCCTGTTTACGTGGTGACTAACCCAACACCGAGCATTTCATTTATTGATATTCCAAATCCATGTTCGGGGGAGGAGATCAACTTAGCCAATATTAATTATTTGGATGAGCACTTCACGGGGGCGCAGCTGGATTTTTATCAATCCTTGCCCATTATTCCCGAAAATTTACTTGAATCGACTATTGTGGAGATGACGTTTAGCCAAACTTTTTATTATGAGGCGACCTCTCCTCAGGGGTGCAGGGAGGTAGGGAGTTTATCAATTCTCGTGAAGCCTTTACCGCAAATATCTTATTTGCCAGGCGATTCTTTTGCAGTATGTGTCAATGCACAGGATACCGTTTATGCCCTTGGTGGAGGGACAGCTGGTCCTTATTCTTTTTTGTGGAGTAATGGAAGTACGCAGCCACAAATTGCCGTAACAGGGCAGGAGGAAGTAGGCGCACTGGAGTTGTTTTATACGACGATAACCGACGCATTTGGGTGTCGGTCGATTGATTCTGTTCAGATTGAAACGAGTAACAGTATTGATTCCGTCAGGGTTTTTGTCGATGATGTAAATAGTTGTAGTGGGCATGATGGCTCAATAAGCGTTATTCCTTTGAATGGGGTATCGCCATTTTCTTATGAATGGCAGGGACCCGGCGATATGGAAGGAAGTGGATTTGGTGTTGTTGATACGATTAAAATCAGCAATCTGACAGAAGGGGTTTATAATGTGTTTATTTTTGATGATGAAGAAAATGGCTGTGATTTTAATTTAGTCAATGTAATTGTACAGGGACCCAATGCGGTTATTGAAGCACCGGTTATTCAGCCAGTATCCTGCCATGGAGGTGATGATGGTATGATTTGTGTGCATACAATTGGCGTGGCTGGTTACGCATGGAGCACGGGAGCGGATACGGAGTGTATTGACGGTTTGGGCGCCGGTGTGTATAGCCTGACTATTACCAGTGGTGATTGTCAGACTATTTTGACCGATTTGCTCGTAGAAGAACCGGAAGCTATTGTCCTTCAATATGAAATTAAAAATCCAAGTTGTGGGGATGAATTAGATGGGATGATTAGCGTTGAGACTTATGGAGGTACTCCTCCCTATCAATTCTTATGGGAAAATGGTACGCATAATCCGATATTATCGGGCATCTCAACGGGTGACTACGGTTTGACGGTGACGGATTTCCTGGGTTGCGAATATATAGATACGATTGCTATCAATAATCCGGAAGTGCTTGAAGTGGTGGAGCTGGAATATGATTTCATCTCTTGCTTTGGAGCGAATGATGGATTAATCCATATTCAGGGACAAGGTGGCGTTGCTCCTTATCGTTACCATTGGAGTAATAATACGAGCGCTCCTATTATCCAACAAATTGCAGACAATACTTTTTTAACTGTTACCGTAACGGATGGAAACGACTGTGAGACCATTAAAACATACCATTTTACTGCGCCGGATTCGTTGAGAGTTGTTGTTTTGTCCCGAATTAATCCGACTTGTGCGGGGGATTCTACTGGGTTTTTATCCTTGGGAGCTCAGGGAGGAACAGCCCCTTTTGTTTTTTATGTCAATGGAAATCAAATGGCTGGCAATGAGATAATGAATTTGGGTGTTGGAGATTACGGGGTGCAAGTGGAGGATAGCAATGGTTGTCGAAGTGAGGTTCAAGTAGTTTCTCTGATAGCAAATTCCAACATTGGGATTGAGGCTAATGTTGTTATGCCGGAGTGTATCGGGCAGGAAACAGGGTCGATTGATCTTTCTATTTTGGGCACAGCTCCCTTTTTATACCAATGGGGGCATACCGAAGTAGATACCTCCTTTGTGGATGGATTGGGCGTTGGGCAATATAATTTACGGGTTATTGACGGCATGGGCTGTTATAAGGATACTTTTTTTGTTTTGGATGCACCGCAGGTTTTTAACCCTACTTTTACGGCGGTTGACCCCAGTTGTTTTAATGTAAATGATGGATTGATAAATACCACATTTTCCAATGCAGGAACACCTCCTTTTATTTATGAATGGAGTGATGGAGATCATAGTACGTCAAGGAGTGCTCTTATGCCGGGCTCGTATAATGTGACGATTTCAGATATATTAGGCTGTGAATATATTTCAGATTCTATAAAATTGGCATATCCTCCTGCATTTGAATTAGAAGTTATAGCTGTCAGTGATTTGGTTTGTAAAGGTGATTCTACGGGGTTTATCGAATTGCAGCTTAAAGGCGGAACGCAACCATACAAAGAAGTTACCTGGCTGGGGTATAACTGGACCTCATTGAGTCTCGCAAATTTGCCGGAAGGTGATTATGAGTTGATTGCCACCGATCAAAATGATTGTCCAATAAATAGAATATTCAGCATAGCATCTCCACTTGAGTTAAAGGCAGATACCGCCTGGTTGGGTATGGAGTACTGTCGGTCGGTATTGGAAGATACATTAGTAGCAGTTGTTACAGGCGGGGTGGAGCCTTATTCCTATTTATGGAATAATGGCCATGAATCCAGATTCCTCTATGGGGTGCCACCGGATAATTATGCTTATACGGTGACCGATGCCAATGGTTGTGAGCAACACATCGATCCGGTCAAATTTGAGAAGGAAATCGGCGTTATTCAGTTGGATAGCTTTTATTTGATTGATAGTTCTTGTCATGATGGGATAAATTTATCGGCCGTTGTTCAGATTTCCAATGGAACGGGCTATTATTCTTATCACTTTGACCCATTAATCACAGATATAACCCAGGAGAGCCGATTGATTGTTCATGATTTAATTCAGAGCCCTCATTATAGTGTTTCTGTAACGGATTTGAATACGGGCTGTCAGGTTCAGTCTCCAATTATTCCTTTTTCATTACCTGATCCTCTTCGAATTGAGCTTGACTCAATGAGAGATGTGAGTTGCGTGGGAGCGGCAACAGGCGCTATATTTGTCAGTGTATTGGATGGAAGCCCTGATTATACTTTTATTTGGCGGAATGAGAATGGAGATATAGTGGGGGGGGATTCTACTTTGGAGCAGCAGGGAGTTGGGCTTTATAGCCTGGAAGTGACCGACAGTCATGGTTGTAGTTCTTCTCTGGGTAATTTACCATTGGTGAATGGGAATTCGATTGTCAAGATTGACACCGTATTTATAACGGACGTAAGTTGCAAGGGAGAAAGTACGGGTTCTATTGATATTTCTGTTTCCGGTGGGCGTACGCCTTATCAGTTTACATGGGATTATCTTGGTGGGACTGCTGGAGAGGATTTATTAAGTGTGCCCGGAGGTAGTTATTCGGTTGAGATCGTCGATGCGAATGATTGTAGGAGTGATTTCTTTGATTTTATCGTAAAAGAACCTTTGGATTCATTAAAATTGGATGCTACTTCTTACTGGCCATCTTGTTATGAAGGAATGGATGGTAAAATACTTGGAAATGTGAGTGGAGGTGGAGCACCCTACCTGTTTCAATGGACATTAGATGGGCAAGTATTACTGGGAGAGGAGCAAGATTCTTTAATTAATATATCAAGTGGGCATTATATTATGATTGTCAATGATACCTTTGGTTGTGTTAAAAATTTACCTGTTTTTGTAGGAGAACCCGATTCTTTAATGTTACAAATTAACTTTGGTGCACCAACGCCCCCTCAGGAAAATGGTTATATTGAAGTAATACCACAAGGAGGAATTGCGCCCTTTAGTTACCTTTGGAGTACCGGGGATACGACGGCTGGGGTGGAAAATTTAGGCGAAGGTGCTTTTGAAGTATTGGTGACAGACTCTTTGGGTTGTACACGGTCAGAGGTGATTGAATTGGTGCGGAATAAGGAGGTGTTATTTAAGGGAGGAATTGTTGAATCTTTCAGGTATTTCCCCAATCCGGTAGAAGATGCCTTCTCCATTAATTTAACATTGAATAGAGCGGTTGCCGTTCGGGTGGATATAATGGATATATTTGGGAACGTGCAATTATCATCAACTCATGCGCCTGTTTTGGAGGACGATTTTCAATTTGATACGGGGCGTTTAGCGACAGGTTCTTATATCGTTAGGGTCTATTTGAACGAAGAATTCGCGGGAGCTTTTATAATCATCAAGCTGTAAAAGAATGACGGGATACTTACATCGTAAATATCCCGTCATTTAAAGTGTTTTTCCTGGTTAGAATTGAGCGCCGGGACAACCAATCCCCTGTCCGCGACCGCCGCCAAATATCCCGCTTCTATCTCCTATTCTGACGGAAAGTGTTACATTCCCAATGAAGTACCAGTCGTTATATTTTCCTCCACGTCTGTAACTAAGATCCTCATCTCCTTTGGCAGCTGGATAACTAAAATGTGCTGCGACTTCGCCATTTCCATCTCTGACATCAAAATAACTAATGGGGCCGTTTGAAGTTACATCATCCAGGTAGTCTGTGAATAACTTTCGACCTCCAAATTCAAAGCCTAATACGACATTCTTATCTAAGTCAAGCTTAAAACCTCCTCCGGCCGGAATGGCAAATTGAGCGAGATCGTAAGGCGCAGTATATCCACTGAGACCTTGTCCTTCTGTTCCTAGCGGTTGCAGGTCGATCCAGTCATTATCTAATTTTCCCTGTGGATTAAAGGTGTAATAGGCACCACCGGCAAATAGGTAGGGGGTGAATTTAACCCCATTCGTTCTACCCAGCGTGAATACATTCCATTCCAGCAAGAAGGAAAATTCATTTAACTTAGTTTTGAAGATATAACCTCTGTTTTTAATCGCAGGTATGACACTATTGTTGTCATCAGCTGCCAGATTAGCTCTCTCGTATGCGAATCTAAGAGAAATTTTTGAGCCGGGAGTATATCTGCCAAATACACCGTAGGCTAGTCTTATGTCTTTAAAGTACAACCCAAACTCCTTGGGAGAAAGATCCCCACTGTAAATACTGAGCCCACCCATGAGGCCTAATTCCATTTTTTGAGCAGAAAGGCTTAATGAGGTTATGATGAAAGCTAAAATGATTGTTAGTTTAATATTCATGTTGATAACGTCTTTTACTTTTGATGTTGAAATAATGGGAAACAAATTATAAGTTATTTTTTTGGGCAACAATAATTAAAAATGGGTGTTAAAAGAATTTCAGTAGAGTAGTAATATGTCGGAATGTTTTATTTCCTTTGTGTAACGACATTTGGCTTTACACTATTTTGTTGAAGGTAGAGTTTTTTAAATTGATGGACAAAGATAATTGAATTTATTGAAAAATGGAGAAAATAAATAAAAAAGGATTGGAGGAAGAAGGGAAAAAGAAATTGACCAAAAAAGCATTTAAACGTGCACTGAAGTTATATAGTTTCGTATTGCCCTACAAATGGCAGTTTTTGCTAGGTATGATTTTTTTAGCGCTGAGTAGTGTTTTGTTCCTGGCGGTGATGAAAGTTCCCGGTGAAATTTTTAATATCATTGAAGGCAAGGGTATTTTTGATATAACGTTAAATCAATTATTCCTTGGTTTGTTTTTATTGTTACTGGTCCAGAGTCTGGTCGCTTTTTTTCGGGTTCGTCTATTTGCTGTTGTAAGTGAGAAGAGTGTTGCCAATCTTAGACAGGAATTGTATGAAAAATTAATTACACTTAAAATTCCATATCTGGAAGAAAGAAGAGTAGGGGAGTTGACCAGTCGAATTTCGAACGATGTCACCCAGGTTCAGGGCGTGATGTCTCTTACTTTAGCAGAGTTTGTACGACAGATTATTACATTATTAGGAGGGATTGCCATTATTGTATTTACGATGCCACGATTGGCTTTAGTTATATTGGCGACATTTCCATTTGTGGTCGTATTGGCCATGTTTTTTGGAAAATTTATCCGAAAATTGATGAAGGAACGACAGGATAAATTGGCGAGTACGAATGTGATTGTCGAAGAAACGATGCAAAGTATTTATTCGGTGAAAGCTTATACGAATGAACGGTTTGAGGTTAGGCGTTATGCCAAAGAACTCAGGGATGCGGTGAATCTTGCCCTGCGGGCCGCCAATTATAGAGGATTGTTCGCTGGTTTTATCATTTTGGTTATGTTTGGCGCTTTGTTCTTTATCATGTGGAGAGCTGCTTTAATGGTTCAGAGCGGAACATTACCACAGGGAGGTTTAGTTGATTTTGTGGTTTATACCGGGATTATTGGTGCTTCTATTGCCAGTTTGGGCAGTTTTTATACGCAATTGGTCGCTGCCGTTGGTGCAGCAGAGCGAATTTTGGATATCATGGAAGAGCCTGGGGAGATTGACGTAAAACAGCCTATCCAGCCTTTGGCTCCTGAAGAGCGGTTTGTAGGTAATTTAGCGTTAAATAATATTCATTTCTCTTATCCTTCAAGGATGGATGTTGAAGTCCTGAATGGTCTGAATATGCGTGTTGAAGCAGGACAAAAAGTGGCATTAGTCGGTGCTAGTGGAGCGGGTAAATCGACCATTATCCAGCTTTTACTCCAGTATTACCAACCTTTGGAGGGAGAAATATTAGTGGATGGCAAAAATATCCAGTCCTTTGACTTGGTTAAATATCGTCAGAATATTTCAATCGTTCCTCAGGATGTTATTCTTTTTGGAGGTACGATAAGAGAAAATATTGCCTATGGTAAACCCTCCGCATCTGAAGACGAAATAAGGCTTGCTGCTAAAAAAGCTTACGCGATTGATTTTATTGATGATTTTCCCAATGGATTGGATACAATCGTTGGTGATCGCGGGGTTAAACTATCCGGTGGACAACGGCAGAGAATTGCTATTGCAAGAGCGATATTGAATGATCCAGCCATTTTATTATTGGATGAGGCGACTTCTGCACTGGATGCAGAATCTGAAAAAATTGTCCAGTTGGCGTTGGAAGCTTTAATGGAAAATCGTACCTCTATTATCGTCGCGCATCGTTTATCTACGATTAAAAATGTAGATTGCATTTATGTCATGGAGGATGGGCAGGTGAAGGAGTCCGGCACGCATGCCGAATTAGCTGCCATCGAAGGCGGTGTCTATAATTCCCTGGTGAAATTACAGTTTGAGTTGAACTAAAAAATGAGAAATATAGACTTTAAGGCATTTGCAGGATTGATGTATAAGGAGCTGTTAAAGCTTACTTCAACCGAGATGGTGATGGCAACACAAAAGCGACAGCGACTTTCGAGGCTATTTAGTCACTTTTTTTCGGAAATGGCAAAATTTGAGCACCTTTATGCCGCTACCTTATTTAGTCAGATTTCCGTTGTTGCGACCAAGTATAATTTTGATAAAAGGTTGGAGTATTTTTTACACCGATTTCGAAAATTAGGGGTCGAGTCCTATCCTACTGAAAAGGGTTTTGATCAGCTTTTTCCACTTGCGATGAAAGCTATTTCTGAAGCGATTTTTACGGTGACAAAAGCAGCAATTCCTCAGGCTTTACTCGATATATATCCCGCTGACTGGCCAAAGTATAGTATTCAAAGTAGGGAAGGTGATTTTCAAAGGCAGCTTAAAGTTTTGTTTGTAGGGGATGATGAAGGGCAGCATTGTTTTATCGCCAAGCAGGTCGATGAACCATTTTCATCCCTCAGGGTTTATTACGGACAAATAGGAACCAATGATAATTTTGATGTATCTGTAAAATTGATTCAAAAGGTTTTTAAGTTCCCCTTAATGGTCAATCTTTTGGACGTCACGCTGGATAGGAAAGGGGGATGCTCCCCACGCGGTTTTGTGATAGAACCTGATTATTTGATGGATATTTCTGCGATCGCCGCCTGCTTTCAGCCCAATGGAAGAGATCCCTGGCAAAATTTGCTTAAAAAATATTTGCCCTTTAAGGTTTCTCCTCCGTTGATGCTCGGAAATATAGCCAATTATTACCTGGATGAATTAATGACCGATCCAAGCGTTGATTTTAGAGACCTGCTCAAAGGGATATTTGAATTGGCACCTTTGGAATTTTGTCTGTTTTCTGATCGAAAAGTCAAAGAAATCGTTCAAAAATCACAAAAGCATTTTATTAATTTAAAGGCATTGGTTCAAAAGGGTTTTTCAAACATTGGCATTGAGACGGCAGAGGCTTTTTTGGAACCTTCATTTGTGGCTCCTGCTTATGGTATTCAGGGGCGTTTGGATTTGTTATACCACAATATTTCCGAAAAAAAGAGCATTGTAGTTGAGTTAAAAAGTGGAAAGCTCTTTATGGCAAATGCTTATGGCATCAACGTAAGTCATTATATGCAAACCCTGCTGTATGATTTATTGATAAGCTCTGTGTTTTCCCTGGATTATACGCCTGCCAGTTATATTTTATACTCTGGACAGGATGTTGACGTACTGCGATTTGCACCTATCACCAAGGCTTTACAATAC
This sequence comes from uncultured Saprospiraceae bacterium, assembly GCA_964571475.1. Classification (GTDB taxonomy): domain Bacteria; phylum Bacteroidota; class Bacteroidia; order Chitinophagales; family Saprospiraceae; genus JALVDO01. Next base: position 20,945 of record CAZNCI010000026.1, read on the forward strand.
GAAGGGGTTGATGTTAGAAATCAGTTGCTGGCGATTGAAGAATTATTGTGCCAATTGGGGCATTCTTCAGGCTCGGTTTTAGAACAGGGTGAACGTTTATTTGGGAAATTTAAATTATCCTCCTTTCCTGGATTAAAGGGTTTTTCTAAGCAAAATTTGCTTGCTTTTGAACAAATATATAGCGGAATGGACGATTTGCGTAAGAAGTATTTTATTCTTTTTTCCGGTTTTGTCGCAAGAGAGCATCGGTTGTCAAAGACCGGTGTGCAGGGGATCGACCGGATCAATGGCTTTTCTTCTATCTGGCTGGATGAGTTTGAACACAAAGTAGAAAATTTTACGATTTTAAACCATTTGAAAATTATTGAAAACAGGGCGATTGACAAAGAACCAATTATTCACCTGAAAAAATCGAAGCATACTTCTGAGCTTTCTAATTTCCGAAAAGGGGACATTGCTGTGTTTTATCCCAATACCAGTCACACCCTCGCGGTGAATAATCAATTATTCAAATGTACGGTCATTAATATTGAGGAGGAGCAGGTGACTATTCGACTACGGTCTAAACAATTTAACAAACGCGTATTTGATGAATTTGAATATTGGTCTTTAGAACACGATTTATTGGACAGTGGTTTTACCGGGATGTATCGGTCATTATTTGAAATGGCAGGACATTCTAAAGCTAAGACTGATTTATTATTAGGGCTTTGCCCACCTGAAAGCAATGAGGAAGAAATAAACATCCCTGTTTCTCCTAAATTGACGAGTGAACAAGCAGCTATCTTCCGGCAAATAGTACGGGCTAAAGATTATTTCCTGCTTTGGGGACCACCCGGTACGGGAAAGACAAGTATGATGCTCAAGGAGTTGGTGCGTTATTTTTTTGAGCAACAATCGGGGGATATTTTGCTATTGGCTTATACCAATAGAGCCGTGGATGAGATTTGTGCCGCCATGGATGAAATTAGCCCGGAAATGCACCAAAAATACCTAAGGATTGGGTCTAAATACTCGACTGCCCCAGAATATGCAGATCGTTTACTATCCGTTTTATCTGCGAAAGTCGAGACTCGAAAGGAGTTGCAGACATTGATAGAACAACATCGTATTATTGTGGGAACGGTAGCCTCAATCGCCGGAAAAAGAGCTTTGTTGAAGTTGAAAAAATTTGAGATAGCGATGGTTGATGAGGCCTCTCAGATACCGGAGCCCATGATGGTTGGGTTATTACCTCATTTTGATAAATTTATTTTGATTGGGGATCATTTGCAATTGCCAGCGGTTGTTACACAGGATGCGCAAATGTCCTTGGTGGAGGAGGAAGAATTGAGTCAGTTGGGGTTGACAAATCTTCGGAACTCTTTATTTGAACGACTTTTTTTGTTGGCTAAAAGAAATGGATGGAATCACGCTTTTGCACAATTGAGCCATCAGGGAAGGATGCACAAAGATGTAATGCAATTTGCCAATCAGTATTTTTACGGTAATACGCTGAAAATTTTGCCCAGGGAAATTCCTCACGCCGCTCTTCAGCAGCAACCTTTAGAACTGAGGACGACTACTACCGATGAATTAACGCAAAAGTTAGTACAGAAGCGCTTACATTTTTTTGATGTTCCAAAAGATGAATCGAGCGGACAATTAAAAACCAATCAATTTGAAGCAAAAATGGTTTTTGATATCGTAAAAAGTTATATTCATATTTTTGAAGAAAATGATAGACCGATAACTACTAAATCAATCGGGGTAATTACCCCTTATCGGGCACAGATTGCGCTATTGCAATTCGAATTGAAAAAATTAGGCGCCATCGCAGAGAAAATTACGGTGGATACGGTGGAACGATATCAGGGAGGAGCAAGGGATATTATAATTATTTCCACCTGTGTCAATTCAGAACTGCAATTTCAGTCTTTGGTTAGCCTTTCGGAAACAGGGGTGGATCGGAAGTTAAATGTTGCCCTGACCAGAGCAAGAGAGCAATTGATTGTTTTAGGCAATAAAGACGTATTGATGACAAATCCTATTTATAAAGCACTGGTGGAAATGTTTTCTTCTTGATTTTATTTGTATATTACGCGCTTCTTTGAAATACTGAAAGAGTAAATTAAAAATCTGTTAAAGGAGTAGGAGGTATAATCTGTTTATTTTGACTGGTTTATATTAATTGTTCAATGTGAGAATAGTATTTGTTTTCCCATGAACTCCTTTGATGGGCAATGAAATTTTTTTACGCTAAATGAGCGAAGACGCAATCAAAAAATTATTATCTGATGATCCGGGGAAAGGTATTGAATTACTTTTTCAGACCTATTATGTGTGGTTATGTAAGGTAGTCTTTCGGATTATCCCCGACCGGGGTGTTGCAGAGGATTTAGTGCAGGATTTATTCTTTAGTCTATGGAAGAGAAAAGACAGTTTAGAGATAAAAATTTCCTTAAAGGCGTATTTGAGGCGTAGTGCCGTCAATAAATCCTTGAATTATATTCGGGATAAAAAATTGCAGTACGAGGATGACAGCCATTATGTAAATGTTGCCAGTAGCCTGCATAGTGTGGAAGCCAAAATGGCAGAAGCCGAAATGCAAAAGAAGATCGATCTTGCAATTGATGCTTTGCCGGAGAGATGTCGGATTATATTTGTTTTGAGTCGTTTTGAAGAGAAAACCTATCAGGAAATTGCCGATGATCTTGAAATCTCTATAAAAACGGTGGAGAACCAAATTTCTAAGGCATTGAAGATACTTAGAGGGCGATTACTTTAGTTTTTTTTGATAAAATATGTCGGCTATTTGCCCAAAAGAAAAAAAATAGAC
>CAZNCI010000027.1:0-19387 GCA_964571475.1 uncultured Saprospiraceae bacterium
ATAGAGCATCCCGAACTTGTTTCGGGAGGGTCGGGAGTTCGAGTCTCTTTCCGAAACAAGTTCGGAACAGGCTATCGCCCACAATAAAAAGGAAATCTGCAAAGATTTCCTTTTTTTATTTCGCCCAAATATTCGATCAAAATGTTTCATACCTACATCTTGTTTTCCGAAAAACTCAACCGATTCTATATTGGCCATTGTGGTACTTCTGTTGAAGACCGACTCAAAGCCCACCTTTATAATCACAAAGGATTTACCGCCAAAGCGAAAGACTGGGTTATCGTTTATGTCGAACATTTCGATTCTAAAAAAGAAGCCTACCTCCGAGAGCGATTCATTAAAAATAAAAAAAGTAGAAAATTTATTGAATTCCTTATTCGCAGCAATAAATAGAGCATCCCTAGATTTTTCTCCTAATTTGGTTATTTTCCTACGAATCCGTACTTTGTGACCTCATAAAATAGGATGACCCGCATGAATACGCAAGAAATAATAAATTGGTACAGAGATATAGTCGTACAAATTGCGACACCATTTAGTACAGGCACTGGTTTTTTTCTAAAAAAATACGGCTTAATTATCACCAACGAGCACGTAGCAAGAGATAATAAATACGTCATTGTAGAAAGCAGTATTATACCAAAACAATTAGCGGATATTGTTTACATTGACCCCGCTTACGATTTGGCTTTTTTGCGCCCGGAGCAGATTGACCTTGAAAAATTCCCAGATGTTCAATTCGCAAGTGACACACCACTCAATGAAGGCGAAAGTGTCATTGCCGTTGGACACCCCTTTGGATTAAACTACTCCGCCACCAGAGGGATCATTTCCAACCTCAAAGAAGACAATAACGATATAGATTACATCCAACATGACGCTGCACTTAATCCGGGCAATAGTGGAGGACCTCTGATCAATGAAAATGCAAAGATCATTGGCATTAATACCTTTGTAGTAAATCAAAGCAATAATGTTGGGTTTTCACTGCCGGTCCAATACCTCCAAAAATCACTGGAAGAATTTATAGCCACTGGCCAAAGTTGTGGTGCCAGGTGTCATTCTTGCAAAAATATTGTCACGGAGCAATCAGTTTCGGAAGAATATTGTAACTTCTGTGGATCAAAAGTAAAACTACCTTCACAGATCGAACCCTATCAACCCTTTGGCATTCCTAAAACAATCGAAGACATTATTGAAAAGACAGGACATCGCCCTATCCTCTCCAGACGAGGCTCTAACCAATGGGAAATTCAGGAAGGTAGTGCAAAAATTGGCATCTCCTACTATGAAGAAACCGGCTTAATTACAGGAGATGCCTACCTGTGTTTATTACCCAAACAGGATATAGCCCCAATATATGAATACCTCTTAAAACAAAATTACCTGTCAGAAGGCGTCTCTTTTAGTGTCAGAGAACAAAATATTGTTTTATCCCTTTTTATTTTTGACCGATATTTAAATAAAGAAACCGGTTACAAATTATTTAAAGAACTTTTTGAAAAGGCCGATTATCATGACAATATACTCGTAGAAAAATATTCAGCAAAATGGAGATAATATTTCAAAAATTAAAAAAAAGATCTCCTAAAATAGTTCTTCTATTTTTTTCTTTTTGAAAAATAAAAATTAAAAAGCAGCGTTTACACTATTACTGAAGTCTTTATTAAAAAGATTTCTGACTCTTCAACAACTATCTCATTGGTCATAAACACATAATTGATTAAAACTTTCAGGTTTCAATCAATGGAGTTTTGGTTTCGGACGATCTCTAAATAAAAAATAGAATAATTTTAGTTGGTCAACAATATTGGTCTTTTATTATTCTTTTATTATTATTGCACCATAAAGTTGAATTTTAGTGATTTTTAGCTTGTTTTTGAAAATATTTGACATTTTTCGGTTTTAATTATTAAAATGTATTATTCATTCATCTTTGATTATTATAAAAACCGTACCTTGACACCTCAAATACAAAAGTAAACAATAATATTAGCCAATTTTAGCTTATTGTTATTATGATAATGCTTGTTTGGTTTGCCGTATTAATAGAGAGAACTTAGATACATCAATCAACATCAAAATTACGAGATAATAAGGAGCGTACTTTTACAAACAATTAATTTATGAAATCAATTAGATCCCTAATTATTGCATCATTGGTGCTACTAGGAACGGTGTTTACAAGTGCCCAGGATATTCACTTTTCACAATTTTACTTATCGCCGCTTAATTTAAATCCGGCCTTAACTGGTGTTATGAACTGTAATGTCAGGCTAACTACCAATTATCGAAACCAATGGGCCAGCGTACTTAAGTCCAATGCTTATAGTACCTATTCCGTATCCTACGACCAACGGTTTCCCGTGGGGCGGTATGATTATTTTGGTATAGGTGGTACATTTTGGGGAGATAAAGCAGGTGAAGCCGACTTTAAAACATTAACAGGGAAGCTATCTCTCTCATATAGTAAAAAAATGGGCGGCGGTAGAAACAATGGACACTTCCTCGTTATTGGAGTCGAAGGTGGTGCCGCTCAACGAAGTCTTGACTTTCTAAAATTAAGATGGGGAACTCAACACGACGGTCGTGGTGGATGGGATGAAACCATCAACTCACTAGAAGGTAGTTTCGACCGAGACCAATTCATTTTTGCAGATCTCGGTGCTGGATTATTGTGGTTCATGGTTTTTGACAAGCATAATAATCTGTACTTTGGAGGGGCTTATCACCACCTTAATCGGTCTAATCTATCCTTTGGTAGTAGTACCGTAGATTTATTGTACAGCCGATACACCTTCCACGCAGGTGGTGAGTTTCAACTCAACAATAGATTAAGTTTATTACCCGGTGTTATCGTAATGAGTCAGGGACCTTCCTTCCAAATTAATGCCGGTACCAGCTTCCGGTTCTTATTAAGCAAAGGAAGAAATTCCAACCAATCATTCCAAATCGGATTGTGGTCAAGAATTTCCAATAAGATAGAAACGGGCGTATTAACAGATGCCGCTATTATATCTACTCGCTTTGACTATGACAACTTTAGCTTAGGCTTTAGCTATGATATCAACGTTTCCCCGTTAAAAGCGGCAAGTAAGTATCATGGTGGATTTGAGTTCGCCTTAATGTATAAAATTTGTGGTCCGGTTAGAAGAGGCGTTTATTGTCCAAGTTTCTAAAAGGACTTTGTTACATTTTCATAAAAATGGTGGTTAATGATGCAAAATTAACCACCATTTTTTACCCCCGCCTAACCAAAAAACAGAAAACTACTAATTAACTTTCCTCAGTTACAGCCATCTTCCTGGCTCTATTTCGTATTTCTATCCACACAATTGAATATTAAAAGTAAATTTAAAGGATACTAATTTTATTTGTTTAAATTTGCCTTCGGATATTCCGTTGTAAAACTTTTTAATATCAAACCTATGTTTAATAAAGACAAAAAAAAGGACAGCCCTAAATCTACTTCTTCTGCTAATGTGGTTTCAAATGGACTAAATAGCATCGTAAAAGGAACAAGTATTGAAGGGACATTAAAAGCTTCAAGTGACATTAGAGTGGATGGTACCATCAAAGGTCATTTAATCTGTGAGTCAAAAGTAATTATTGGTCCAGATGGCAAAATAACAGGAGATGTTACTTGTCAAAATGCCGTCATAGAGGGTACTTTTGAGGGCAACCTTACCGTCAAAGAACTACTCAACATTCGCGAAACAGGGAACGTAAGTGGTGACATTACTACCGGAAATATCATCATCCAAAATGGCGGCAAATTTAATGTCACTTCCTGTAATATGGGTGGAAATAATTTTTCAAATAGCAAAAAAAATCAGGATGCCGTAAAAGGCAAACCGGCTAATTCATGAGTGTAAAGCGAAACAAGAAAAAAAAATTAAATAATGCGCTCCGGTTTTCCGGCATGGCCTTACAAATGGGGGTCACTATCGCCATCGGTACACTTGCCGGACAAAAATTAGATGCTCATTTTGAAACTAAAAATCCTTATTTCACCATAAGCTTAGCACTTATCTCTGTCGCGGCTGCACTTTATTTAGCTATAAAACCCTTTCTGCAACGCAAATCTTAACTCATGAAAATTCAACATTTTTTCAGGGGATTAATCGTCACCTCCATCATTGCAGCCGGTTTGATTTTTGCCGCTAGATATTGGCCGTTGATTGCTGACTATCAGGATATAGGGTGGATTAGCATTATTTTTTTTATTCTTTGGTCTGCGGTCATGTTTTTTTCTATTCACAAAAGGATAACTCAAAACCCAATACCTTCATCAATGCCGTAATGGTATTCACCATGGGAAAATTAATGCTTTCTGCTATTTTAATTATTGTCTATTTTAAAATAGCTAATCCGCCTTCTAAAATTTTCATTCTCCCCTTTTTTGTGATTTACGTGGTTTATACCATTTTTGAAACTCGATTCATGATGAAAATAGGAAAAAAATAATATGGACTACTCAAAAATACAAGCAAATATCAATGATGGACAATTCAACTTCGACACCATTGACTTGGCGGACTTTGATGCCATCAAAGTAAAAGATGGCTCATTTCACCTATTAAAAGACAAACAAACCTATATCGCAAAAGTCATTGCCCAAGATTATAATAATAAAGAATTCACCATCACCATTAATGGTCACGCTTTCCATATACAATTATTAGATCAATACGATCAAATGGTTAAATCTCTAGGACTTTCCAAAGTACAGGCAACTAAAATCAATGAAATCAAAGCACCTATGCCCGGGCTTATTCTTGATATTTTAGTAAAACCGGGTGACACCATCGAAGAAGGATCCCCTCTCCTAATCCTGGAAGCAATGAAGATGGAAAACGTCATCAAATCTCAAGGAGATGCAATCGTCAAATCAATCAATACCAATAAAGGAGATGCTGTCGAAAAAGGACAAATTCTAATCGAAATGGAATAAGCGCCAGCAATTCCCTACTCAAATAAAGTCTTCATATCAATCCCTTTTTTCACCATATCTTCTACCTCTGAAACAGGGACGCGAATTTGATTTAGAGAATCACGCTCTCTAATAGTAACAGTATCATCTTCCAAGGTATCAAAGTCAATTGTCACACAATAAGGTGTACCTATGGCATCCTGCCGACGGTAACGCCTTCCAATTGCATCCTTTTCATCATATTGACAATTAAAAGAGAACTTTAATTGATTAAAAATAGATCTGGCCTTACTGGTCAACTCCTCTCTATTTTTCAGTAATGGCAATACCGCGCATTTAACGGGTGCAATAGCCGGGTGCAATTTTAATACCGTACGCGTTGATTCTTTTCCATTTGCATCTGGAACCGTTTCTTCCTGAAGCGCATTACTCAATACAGCCAAAAACATTCGGTCTGCTCCAATTGATGTCTCTACTACATAAGGCACATAATTTTCATTTAATTCTGCATCAAAATACTGTAATTTCTTACCGGATAACTGCTGATGACTGCTTAAATCAAAATCCGTTCGGGAATGGATGCCCTCCAACTCTTTAAACCGAAATGGAAAATCAAATTCAATGTCAACTGCTGCATTGGCGTAATGAGCTAAATTATCATGATCGTGAAAACGCAACTTCTCTTCTGGTGTACCCAGTGCTTTATGCCATTTTATCCTGGCTTCTTTCCAATACTCATACCATTTCATCTCCTCTCCCGGACGAACAAAAAACTGCATCTCCATCTGCTCAAATTCCCGCATTCTAAAAATAAACTGCCGGGCAACAATCTCATTTCTAAAAGCCTTACCTATTTGTGCAATACCAAACGGCAACTTCTGTCGGGTACTTTTTTGTACATTCAAAAAATTAACAAAAATCCCCTGCGCCGTCTCCGGCCGAAGGTATAATTTGCCTTCCTCCCCCGCTATATTCCCCAATTGTGTGGAAAACATTAAATTAAACTGCCGAACATCCGTCCAGTTACGAGAGCCCGTCTCCGGGTCGGCAATATCTAAATCAACGATAATTGCCTTCATCTCCTCCATATCATTATTGCTCATCGCTGTCGCCAGCCGCTTGGCAATGGCATCCATTTTTTCCTGATAGCCCTTTACCCGTCCATTCGTCTGCCGAAACATGGCTTCGTCAAAATCATCAAAACGCTTGCGTGCTTTCGCGACTTCTTTATTGAGTTTATTTTCAATCTTTGCAATATAATCCTCCACCAAAACATCAGCCCGATATCGCTTCTTGCTGTCTTTATTGTCAATAAGTGGATCGTTAAATGCATCAACATGACCAGAAGCCTTCCATGTTTTAGGGTGCATAAAAATAGCCGCATCAATACCGACAATATTTTCGTGCATTTGCACCATTGACTGCCACCAGTACTTTTTTATATTATTTTTCAACTCTACCCCATAAGGACCATAATCATAAGCCGCACTTAATCCATCGTATATTTCACTAGATTGAAAGATGAATCCATACTCCTTACAATGTGCTACCACCTTCTTAAACTGATCATTCTGCTGTGCCATGCTATTTTTATTTTTTTCAGAACTGCAAATTTGATAAAATTTATGGTAGAAAACAATTCGTAGTCATCAAAATCAATTTATTTCTCTCAATTTTCACCAAACTCATAGGGGAAACCTCTCCCAATTGACATCTTTAATAATAGAGACTCAAGTTTGAATCAAAAAAATAAAAATATGAAAAATTTAATCCATCTGTTAATTCTACTCCTTTTGGCATTAGCTTCCACCTTAAATGCTCAAATCAATTGGGACATCAAAGGTTTTTCAGGAATAGATGTTTCTGGTAACATCGAAGTCCTTCTCGTCGAAGGAACAGAAGAAAAAGTAACTGTGAATCCCTCCAACCTTGAAGTCGAAGACATTGACGTCTATGTCGATAGTGATGGCATCCTTAAACTTTACGCCCTTAAAAGACTCATCCTCGACCGACGCTCCATAAAAATAAAGGTCACTTATACTCAACTCAATTCCATCAAAGCACTCGCTGGAGCTGAAATCTATGCCCATAACACCATCACCGCCGATCAGCTTTGGATTAAAGCCGGAAGCGGCGGACAAATCGAACTCACCATTGATGCCAACGAACTCGAAGCCAGAGCCACCGAAGGAGGCGAACTGGAGTTAAAAGGAACCGTGAATTCACAATACGCTTTTGCCGCAACCGGGGGAGAGTACGATGGCCTTGACCTCGAATGCCCTCAAACTCAGGCACGTGCGAATACGGGGGGAGAACTAATGGTCAATGCATCTGAATCACTCACCGCCAAAGCTAATACCGGTGGGGTAATCGAGTACTTTGGTGAGGCAAAAATCCATAGCCTCCAAACCGGTCTTTCTGGAAAAGTACGCAAACTAAAAGATAAAGGTCTGCGGGTAGAGTGGAATTAATCCACTTTTTTTAAACATTCTAAAACAATAGATTAACTTTGCGTGCGAATGAATCTTCCAGCCAAAATAGCACGCAGGTATCTTTTTGCCAAAAAGTCCACCAATGCCATCAATCTGATTACAGGTATTGCGGTATTTGGCATCGCCGTGGGTACTGCTGCCCTCATACTCGTCCTCTCTGTTTTTAACGGCTTTGAAGACTTAATAACAGGTATGTTTAGCCAGTTCAATCCCGATGTAAAGATAGTTGCTGCCGAAGGAAAAAGCTTTGAGGATGATTCGCTTTTAGTTAATGATATTTTACAAATCGGTGGTATCGAGTACCTTTCCAGAACACTGGAGGAAGTCGCCTATTTCAAATACAAAGACCAACAAAATTTTGGAAAAATAAAAGGTGTAGATTCCAACTTTAGGTACGTTCTCAACTTCGATTCCACTATGAGAGAAGGTAGATTCCAACTAACAAACAGAGATCAAAACCTGGCCGTACTGGGATGGGGAATGCGCAATAAATTGGGGGTTAATATCAACGATGAATTTGCAGGATTAAGCGTCTTTATGGCCAAGAAAAAAGAGTCACCACTAGATCCTCGTCCATTTAGAAGACAAACCTTATACCCGGTCGGAAGTTTTGCCAGCCAGACGGAGTTTGACAGCCAATATATACTGACAAGCCTCAAATTCGCTCAAAAACTAATGCACGCAAAAAATAAAATTAGCAGTATTGAAATTAAATTAAAACCGGGACATGATACCCAAAGAATGTTCTCCTTGCTCCAGAAAGCGGTGGGAGATAAATTCATCGTCAAAAACAAATATCAACAACAGGAAAGTTTCCTTAAATTAATGAAGGTCGAAAAATGGCTGGGCTTTGCCATTACCAGCTTAATGATGCTACTCGTCTCCATCAATATGATCGGTGCTTTATGGATGATCGTCCTGGATAAACGCAGGGATATTTCCATCCTTCGCTCCATGGGTATGACCGCCAAAAGTGTTCAAAATATCTTTTTATACCTCGGTCGTTTCCTTACAGCATTTGGTATAATTGTTGGCTTTACCCTCGCCCTAATCATTCATTATCTACAAGTCACCATTGGACTCATCAAAGTCCCCGGCGACGCCATCATCACTGCCTACCCTTCCAGTTTAAGGGTGACAGATTTCCTAATTGTATTTCTCGTCGTATTTATTATTGGATCACTCGCCTCTATTGCCCCTTCTTTTAGAGCCAAAAAAATTGATCCGCTTATTCGGGAAGAATGACTTTTTTATTAGGGGTCATCACGCCGAAAAAGCGTGACCGCGCTATCCGTTCATACACGCCATAGCGTGACCCACTTCTATCGCTTGCCCAGAAAAACTATTATTTTATTGGTAAATTCAACCTAATCCCCTGAAATCTCCCTATGCAACTAAGACAACTATTCGGCCTCAACCCCCTATTTCTCTGGGGCTATCTTATATGGGGTTTTAATCTATTTGTTTCCTTTCAGAAACGTACTGCGAATAATGGGAGAAATTGCCATATTTCAATCTATTTGACAGTGGCATCAAACAGTCCTTTAAAGCGCTGGCAGCACGACATTATGGTCATAATCGCATATCACAAACCTGATTTTGGCACTATTTTTGCTTTTTTTTGCAAAAATAGTGCCAAAATCAAGACCTAATTCCTACTTTTACTACCATAATGTCACACCAATAGTGCTCTTTGAATGGTCAATAAGTCATTTGACGGCAACGACTATGTAGTGTCTGAAACCAGTTTAAACTTACAATTATTTATTAGCCATGCAATTAATCCTTCATACTTTCAATTTAGAACTCCGGCACACCTTTAAAATCACCCATGAATCACGTGATTCCCAACCCACCCTGATCATAGAACTCCGGCACAAAGGTCATGTGGGGTATGGTGAAGCCACCGCTACAAAATATTACGGGCTCGATGTCATGCAAATGAAAGAAAAGGTTCAATCTCTTAAACAAATTATTGAAGAGACGCCCTTTGACACACCGGAACAATTTTGGACAGATATGGCGCCCCACTTAAAGGGACATACATTCGAACAATGCGCGCTTGATGTTGCCGCACATGACCTTTACGCCAAAATAGCTGGCAAGCCACTTTATAAAGTTTGGGGCTTACAACTCAAAAATCTCCCCATCACCAATTACACCTTAGGTATGGCTTCCATCAATGAAAGTATTTCAAAAATGGAAGAAATGCCATGGCCCCTCTACAAAATTAAACTTGGAGGAAAAAATGACCTCGAAACAATCAAAGCATTAAGGTTACATACCACCGCTACCTTCAGAGTAGATGCCAATACAGGGTGGAATGCCGAACAAACCATCAAATTAGCCCCACAACTAAAAAAACTGGGCGTCGAATTCATCGAACAACCAATGCCGGCAGCTGCCTGGGATCAAATGAAAGAAGTCTATAAAAAAAGTGCTTTGCCTATTGTCGCAGATGAAAGCTGCCAGATCGAAACCGATATTAAAAAATGCGCTGAATACTTTCACGTCGTAAATATAAAACTCATGAAATGTGGTGGCCTCACCCCCGCAAGAAGAATGATTCACGAGGCCAAATCCCTTGGACTAAAAGTAATGGTTGGTTGTATGACTGAATCATCCATCGGCATTTCGGCTATTGCCCACCTCCTTCCCTTATTAGATTACGTTGACATGGATGGCGCCTTATTACTAAAATATGACATCGCAACCGGCGTTGAAGTACGCAGAGATGGTTATCGTTTTCCGGATAGAAATGGAACGGGAGCAGAGCTGAAGGAGTAAGAAAACAAATGTCCTACATCACTTCAACAAACCGGTCGAAGTGGAATCAATCCGCACCTCCCAACCTACGGCATTGACCATATACTTGATGACCTCTAATAACTGATTGCCCTGTTCTTCTGCTTTTAGCAACAGCTTTTCTTCAATGGCTTTATCCTTTAGTGCATTTTTTGCATTTTTATTGAGTTGCGTATAGTCCTCTGGTGTAAAACTATTAAAATAACTCTCACTAATATCTTTAAAGCTAACATCAGCATCAATGGCGAGCACCTCCGCATGAGGCAAATTGCTAAGGGTTACCACTCGACTTAAGCTATCAATCATGATACTAATTTGCTCCATATCATAACCAACCAAGACCTTACCTCTCACTTGCATCATCGCCTTTTTTGAAAAGCCCCATACCGTCGGAAAGGGTAAATATAAGGTCACTTTTTTTATATTTTTTTCATCATAGGTCTCGTTATACGCCCCTTCAATGGTAACCAGCTTCATCACCTTCCTCACCTTCTCCAATAAGACAACAGACTCTGATCGACTCTCTGACACAGCCTGTCTTGCGCTATACCAATTCGCTAAAAAAAGTCCCAGCAAAAACACAGCCATAAGCGCTATTCCATAAGATATTTTTTTCACTTTCTGTTTTTCTCATTTTTATTAGATGATCTATTCGACCTTTGAACTTAGAGGATATTTTAACCCCTTATAACTCTTCAATACCACCTTCAAAGCCCCAACTGAAACCGGAGATTCTATCAATACCGGTATTTTATTACCATCATCGGATACCCACACCTTCATCTCATCTCCTTCATTAAATACTTCTCCGGCTATCAACTCCGGGCTAAATTTATGCGTCTTAAAATATCCTTGCCCTTTGACCCATTTTTTCTTATCCTTGCCTGCATACTTCACCCGTAAGGGCCATGCCTTTTTATCCATAAAAATTTCAATAGGAAAAACATCCCCTTTTCGGAAAGTATCAAAATCAGTATTCCTCAAATAATAAATAATAGACAATACATCATGCATGCAATTATCCAATTGGAAAGACTGTTGCTGGGTGGACTTGCTCGTTTTCCCTCTTTTGGATACTATTTTTTTATTCGTTTGATCGTAAATCATCTCATCGTAAAGCCGGTAGCCTCCCTCTTTTACACTTCGTATAGAATGCTTAGGCAATAAAGTAGCCTTATCAATCTCACATTCATAATTATCTCTCACCTTAAATGCCCAATCATAAGATTTATACGTACGTCCATTGGCAGATATATGGAAACTATTGCCATAATCATCCACTTTAAAAGTTACCTCTCCAGCCGACACCCAAACGAAGCCCCAATTGTAATACAGTTTATAAACCAACTCTTCACCTGCTTTAAAAGTCGTATTATCAATAGAGCAGGACTCTATCTGATGCTCAACTGGCTGAATCACCTCCATCTGAAAATCACCTGCAAAAGCAACCAACCCCAATATTACAAGAAATGCGGCTATCCATCTTTTGTTCTTCATGATAAATATTTTTTTGAACAACTATAATTTATTCAAACCAAGTCGCTTCGTTACATTCGTTTTGACGATAATCATTAGACCAAGTAACGCTGGAATTGTTAAATTTATTATAAAAAGAAGCAGAGAGGAAGCCATGATTGAAAGCTCATTATAACCAAAATGCCCCCAAATTTCAATGGCAATTTCACCCCTTAATAACAACCCCATAAATACCGGCAGGGGGATACTCGTCTGCAATAAAAAAATAGTCGAAATACCTGAAAGGCTCAATGACAAAGAAGGCGCAATCCCAAAAAACAATAGAATCCAATAGTATTGCAAGGTATAAACAAGGTAACGAGACAAAGAAATCCCCAAGGTATTGATTAGCAAAAATGAAGGATATTTCCTCAAACTCAACAACTGACGGTAAATTTGTTTTTTGTACTTACCCAAAGGCCATTTCCGTATCATCGGCACCACTAAATCCACCTGAAAATAGATAAATAACAACAGCCCCACAAAACCTATACTGATGATAATTCCACTGACCAATGGGTATGCTTCTATTTCATATACATGGGAGACAAAATAAGCCATGCCTATAATTCCCATTGACAATAATATTATCATCTGTGCCAAACTGCCGACCAGGGTTGCAATGACCCCCTTCCAATTATATTTGGCGTCAATTTCCATGATTCTCCCGGCATATTCCCCTATGCGGTTAGGTGTCAGTATGGAGATAGTCACTCCGGCAAGGATAGCTTTAAGTGCCTGCAAGAAGGGTAGATTTACAAATGGTGACATCAACAACCGCCATTTTTTTGTTTCTAAATACCAATTAACAGGCATAAACAAAATGACCAAAACTAAATATCCCCATTGTAAACCATCCAAATTTTGCTCAAAAGCATCCTTCAATAGAGAAAACTCCTGCCGAATGACCAACTGCCGGTATAAAGTCCCCAAAAGTAAAAAACTCAGGAGAAGTTTAAATCCTATATTTATATAATATTTTTTGCGCTTATTCAATATTTTCGATTCAAAAGGAAAGAAATTCTCCTATTTATAGCCCTAACACAAATGAAAGGCTTAATTTTGATGCAAACTTGTAACTATTTTGAAGAAAAAACAAACATCGCTTCCTCCTTATCGAATTCTTGGTATCGACCCGGGTACCAATATGTTGGGATATGCCGTAATCGAAGTCCACAATAAGAAAATGCGACTGATTGAATTAGGCGTGATTAAATTGGGGATGCTCACTGACCCCTACAAAAAATTAAAAAAAATATTTGAACGGGTACAGGTCATCATCAAAACGCATTCCCCTAAGGAAATGGCGGTCGAAGCCCCCTTCTTTGGGAAAAATGTACAATCCATGCTAAAATTAGGCAGGGCGCAGGGCGTTGCCATTACCGCTGCAAGCACCCTAAATATCCCCGTAACAGAATATGCCCCCAAAAAAATAAAAGTCTCCATCACAGGAAATGGAAATGCCTCCAAAGAACAGGTCGCCGCCATGCTTGCCAATCAATTCAAAATTGACCTAAGCAAACAATACCTCGATGCAACGGATGCCCTGGGCACAGCCGCCTGCCACTTTTATCAAAATAAACACCTCGCCCACGGTCAAAAAAGATATGACAATTGGAGCAGCTACCTAAAAGATAATCCTAATAAAAAAAAGAAAAATTAACCCGAACTATATTTTCTGAAAAGAAGTGGCAATTTTACGAGCAGTGTCCGCAAATTCTTCTTTGGATAAAGTGATGGGTGTGGCCCCGGAAAGGTTCATATCAGATGCTTGGGTAATCGGAATCAAATGTACATGAGCATGAGGTACCTCCAAACCAAAAACTACTACCCCAACCCGCTCACAAACAATCACTTTATCTATTGCTTTCGCTATTTTTTTTACAAAAATCATGAGGTCCTGATATAAATCATCTTCAAGATCAAAAAAATAATCCACCTCTTTTTTAGGCACAACCAATGTATGCCCGACACTTTGTGGGCGAATATCCAAAAAGGCAAAGAAATCCTCCGACTCCGCTACCTTATAACAGGGAATTTCTCCATTGATGATCTTTGTGAAAATAGTAGCCATAATTATAGTGCAATATTTAGTATTTCAAACTCTATAATCCCCCTCGGTGTATCCACTTGTGCAATTTCACCTACTGCCTTACCCAATAGACCTTCACCCATTGGAGAATTAATAGAAATACGCTTTTGCTTCAAATCTGCTTCGGCTTCAGCCACCAATTGATAGGTGAGTTCTTTGCCGCCTTTTACATTTTTAATGGTCACTTTACTTAGAATGGTCACCTGTGAAGTATCCAGCTCACTTGCATCCAATACACGTGCATTGGCCAAGACCTTTCCAAGTTCATTAATCTTCAACTCCAAATAGCCCTGCGCATCTTTAGCTGCATCATACTCCGCATTCTCAGACAAATCACCTTTTTCTCGTGCTTCAGCAATGGCCTTTGCCGCTTTATCTCTGCCGTTCGTTTTTAAATCTTCTAATTCGGCTGTTAATTTATCGAATCCTTCCTGGGTCAAATAATTAATTGACATAGTTTACTATTTTAATACTTTTATACTTACTTCTTATTCTCTCCTCTCTGTTGAGAAATCAGTCGAAATGAAAAATTTTTCTCTGTAGAAATGATGAACGAATAAACGCTAAATTTATTTTCACCAATTACTCCATGGAATTTTAATCCCCAATAAATTACAGTGATTATTAATCATTCAAGCTCTTTGCAGTAGCCTCACGTTAAAACAAGCGTATTTATCTCACTATTGCCTTAACTGAATCTACATTTTTCCTAAGCTCAAAGTCAAAATCAAGAAACATATTAATATTTCCTGACGAAGAGAAATCATAAAAAAGTGGTTACTTCACTTTACAAACAACCCATAATAATAGATTGTTTATCATTTTTCAACAAAAAGTAAAGAACGTTTCCCCTCGAAAGAGAAAACGTTCTTCGCTAACTTTATGCAACAAAGGTATAACCTTTTTTTGAAAAAATCAAGCCTACATTATTTAGAGAGCAGGCTTTATGTCCTAAAAGCCCAATCGCAACCCTAAATTATGAGTTGCATTCCACTTTGTTGTTGCTCTATATGCATAATCAATGCTAATTTTGGAATTATTTCCTTCCTTTTTACTCACAGGAATCACCACCGTTGCACCGGCACTCAACCCTGAATAAACAGACTGCTCCTCTACCAAGACATTCCCTAAGTCAACTTTGTATCCACCTCTCAACATAAATCTATTGTTCAATGAAAATTCCAATCCTCCTCCAACTTGATCCCTAGAGAACGAATTTGAAGTAAAGTTTGCCAAGGCAGTTAATCTTGATTTTCCAAAATGAAAATCATAAGAACCACCAATATTCAATTGAGAAGGCAATTCAAAGCCTGCGGAACGTTGGCTCAATGTCAACTCATACCCTCCATTGGGTGAATCAGCAGGTGCATTTAATGCCTCCCCGCCAAATTTCATTTTAGATCCAATATTTCGCAAAGAAATACCAAATTTGAAATTATCCATCTCTCCTGACACATATTGAACCCCTGCATCCAATGAAAAACCAAAGGCTGACACATCTGAAGTCGATTCAGATACCCCTCGAACAGTCATTCCTACACTTACCTTATTGGCAAAGGTATGCGCATAAGACAAACCTAAATTAAAGAAGCCCGGAGAATAATTGAATCCGGTGCCCTCTGGTTGATCCGTTGTACGCACCTCAATATCACCAAAGCTCAAAGACATTAGACTAAAACCAAATGCACTATTCTCTCCCACTTTTTTGGCAAATCCGGCAGCACTCATATTGATGCCCGTTCCCTGCAAATAAATACCACTACTCAAAGAAACCTCCATTCCACCAACACCTGATAATCCCGCGGGATTCAATCGGATGGCTTCTACACCTGAAATATTTGATGTGGTAAGGGAATGCAATCCTGCCATTCTCGCATAAGGCACCATCAATAATTCATAAGCTCCGGCTTCCCCCTGTCGGTCAGGATTTCCCGCAAAAACACTCGATGCGGCGGTGCTTAAAAAAGCAATTACTAAAAATGTGTATAATACTTTTTTCATATTTATATTTTTTAAAGCCTAAAGCTCTTTTTTTTCAAAAATTAGTGTTCGACGATTTCATAAATCGCCGAACACAAGTTTTTTATCTTACAATCCTGTTGGGTCAAATTGTCGGTTTACGCCAAACCATTTGATCGTACGCTCTCCCAGTCCTTCCGCTTCAATGTGTATTAAATACACCCCACTCGCGACAGGAATACCTTTGCTGTTTTTCAAATCCCACTCAATATCAGGAACAACCTGATTACGCTCAATCGCCAATCCAACTGAATTTGTTCCTATTTCATCCCGATCATATCTCCTGATGAAGCGCCCATCTAAAGAGTAGATATTCACCACACACTTAGGAGGCAAATTAGTAATCTTCACAATTGTCTCAAATTGCGATCCTTCGTACGAAGAGAATCCATAATAAGGGTTGGGCACTACACCAATCTTAAGCAGGTTCTCATCAATTTGAGCCTGATCTAAATCTGCAGCTTCTTTTCCTTCAAAGGCAAACCCATAAGTTGGATAACCATTGAATTCATTAGTCCCCGCGTGAACAGCATAAGGGCTATTTACTCTCAATTTAACAACCACATCATCAGGAATTAATCCATCTGCGTAAGACAACATCTGTTGCCCCGGAATTGTCATAATCAACCCTGCCCATGTAATATCCTTAATGGCATTTACTTTTTGAACCGCAGCCGGTGAAGGCTTTAATTTAGACCTTAAAGCTGCACACTCATCATAAGGTGTATCCGTCACATAAACGAAGTGTTGTCCTCCTGCCACGTATTCAAAGACATTTGGCTGCCCATTTAAGTTCAACTTCATCTGTGAACCTGGATTAAACATCATATCTGCACCTGTCGCTGGCTCTGTATAAGCTTCAGGGAAAGCCAATCCATCATAAACAGAACTCTCACCAAAGAAAATATTCAACCGCTGCCCTGTTTCTACATCAATTGCATAACCGGGGAACCAGCCCATTCCTTCACCCGGATCATTGGTGTCAACCACTGGGTTTCCGTCAGCATCTGCATCCTTCGTTACGTTGGGTGCAGCTCTTAAATCAAAGTGCTTTCTATTACCAGCTGTTGGAATACCAACACTTGCCAAAGATGTTCCTGTCGCTTCAATAACAACACATCTACTCCACAAATCTTTATTAGATGTAAATACAATATCTACATTATTCAGGTCAGATAGTTTTGACTTAGAAGGACCATGTACGATACTATTATTATTCCCATTATTCGTCCATGCTGGCGTAATATAAGGCGCGTTAATATTCTCGTTTGGTATCCAGTTACACAACCAATATGGCACAAAATAACCATCCCCCATATGTGTCAATGCCTGATTGGGATCGAAATCTTCAAAAGCGCCTCCCCCGCCAGTTGGAATATAATCAAAAATACCAAAATCCAAACCATTCTCACCCGGTGTAAACCCATCGGGAATACCCATCAACCATGGAGTTGCCTTTTCACCTGCAGCATAACTTATCTCTGCACCAATAGCACCATTAGTTGGGTCAATAGTAGGCTGTGTCCCCACATCCGCCACCTGCCCAATAGCTATTGAATAACCAAAATCTGGTACGATTTGCTCATTCAGTACATCAATTGACCGCTCGGAGACAAATGGACTTGCACCAGGATCACCGAGATTTGATATAGACCAGGTCACTTTATTATCCAGCTGATTATTAGTAGGCTCTTCATCTGTAAAAGTCAACTGAAACTCGCCATCTTTAACATCTAATGGATTATAAATCAACACATCAATTGGTCCACGACCCGGCTTATAAGTCAATACATCCACTCGTGTTCCTGAAGCAAAACCTTCCTCAATTTCTTTTCTCGTCTCATCCGATAAGTCTAAGAAATTAGTTCCCGTTCCGACACCATCTCTTCTTGAAATAACCGCGCCATCTCCGTAATTTGCCTGTATTGCTCTATCCGTAATAGGTCTTGGAATAACAGTATATGGTTTTCCATCTCCATTCGGTCCAATATTACGACGTCCTTCTAAATAAGGCTCTTTTTGTCCAAGCTGTGTGATAGGATCAAACTCCTGATAATTGTTATAAGCATAAGCAACCGCCACAAAATAATATTTTTTGTGATTGATTAACCTTCTATCGCCATCGGCAAATTGATCATCCGTTATTTTGAAGGTATGTCTAACGCCAATGTCTGCTCCATCCACCTGCTCAACAGGAATAGAAAATTCTGTTGCAACCGGCTTGTCTTCTTCTGCTACTGACTCCCAGTTGAATATCTTACCTATTCCGTTCTTGACATCTACCTGATACACCAATCTTACTTTTGAGGGGTCAGCTCTGTTTTCGGGAGTTAAACCAATGTCACGCCCACTCAATTGGAATAATTGATAACCTTCAAAGAAATAAAGGCTGTCAGGTTCTCCTGAAGGAATACGCAATCCGGTTTCCTGAAAAGCTTCCTGATAGTTATTATGGACATTGATGTCATCTCCATTAGAGAATATCGCAATGACTTCCTGATCCAACTCTACAAAGTCAACATCCGGAGCATCCGGTCCATTAGGAATTTTGAAACATTCATCAAATAATTTCTGGGCAATATCATCTGCCTCTTGTAATTTACTGATACTTGGACATGGATAACTTTGATTAGGTACCCAAACTACCCCAATAATCAGTTCATTTATAGCTCCCGGATCCAGTCTAAATGGACCAGAAGCCTGAACGGTACGACGATCTCCAAAAGGTAAATCGGCAGAGCACATTGACCAGCCTGTATCGTCATTTGGTGGATCAACAAAAGCATAAGCAATCGTATCTGTTCCTTCCTGATAAGCATCTCCTCCAAATTGGAATGGAGAGCCATCTTTCCAAAAACCAGACATATAATTATAGTACTCCTGTGCATTATCCGGATCTGTCGTTCCCGGAGGTGCATTGTACTGAGGATCTCCATTATTATAATAGGTAAAAGAAGACATTCCTAATTCGTTACCAAATTCATCCAAAGGCCCTCTAAAGTAATCAACACCCAAAATCGGCACTTCATCACAATAGGTATTGACATCACCACAGGAACAACCTCCTGATTCACCATCTGTGGCGTCCTCATTATATACATAGGCCAAACTACGACTAATATCACTTCCGATATAATCATCGGAATGACACCCTAAGTCTGGATCCACCCACATCGCAAAATAAGTATCCTTGATCGACTCAATCGCACGATTGATCAACTTATAACGCTGGAAAGTCATATTATTAATCTCGTCATTGGTCGAATAAGAAAAGGCCTGAACCTGTACTTCCATATTGATCTTATCACCAGTTGACTCTGCGTGTGTGTTTCCTGCATCATTATAAATCCAGAAGATCATCTCATCTCCAAACTGTGGTGGAAAACCTAATTCCTCTTCACAGCCTCGAATCTGAATGGTTGGAAAATCTCCCGTGACAGGATCGTACAAACCATCTCCGTTTTCATCGTGAAACCCAGCCAGCCCCTGATCAGTAAGCGGTAGTTCAAAATTATAAATATCTACAAAGTA
>CAZNCI010000027.1:19487-22983 GCA_964571475.1 uncultured Saprospiraceae bacterium
CCATTCCACCATACATCGCCTCCTGTTGTCAGACGAGCTCTAACATTATTAATGGCCTGATCGGTTTGAGCAACTGCACCATTACAGTTTTCTCTAAAATTAACCGTGGTCTGATTGCCATTTGTATTGTCCGAGCTATTTGGATTTTTATGCCGCTCCGGATTGATGTTTGCGGATGCAATTCCCACCCAGCTCAAAGCAATCAAAGCCAACATTCCTATTTTTTTAGTAACCATAGCTTTTTTTATTTTATCTATATAATTCATTTTCTTAAATATTATTAGTGGATACTGGATTAAAAACTAAAACTCGCTCCTACAAAAATTCTTCGAGGAAGACTATAAAAGTTTGGATTTAATCTCCTCCATTGGTAAGATGCCAAATAAGCAGCCTCTGTCAACTTGGAAGAACGAACGGCAGCTAGTGCATCTGCACCACGTGCTGAAGCCAGGAATCCATCATCTTCCGGTGACCCTGTTGCAGGATATACATCAATTACATTTCTTGTATCCAATAAATTAGAGATCCTCAAATAAATATTGAAACTATTATTTGCCCCTATGTGTATTGTTTTATCTACTCTGAAATCCAACGAATAAGTAAATGGTTTTCTAGCTCCATTAATCGCTCCTGAAATTTGCGAGCCATCCAATACTAATGGTGTAATATTAGCAGTATATGGTCTTCCTGATATTCCTTTCGCTAATAAATTGAACCCCATATTAGCAAAAATTGGTACACCAAATAATTCAGGTCCGGTGTAATTTTTCTCCGGATAACGATAATCCAATGATAGTACAAAACGGTGTCTTTCATCCAAGTTCAATGGGGAAAGGTTTCTAATCACCCCTCTGCTTGAAATATTATTAGATGAATTAGCATCTGATCCCGTTCCATCCGCAAATTGCAATGTATAATTGGCATTGATCATTAAGTTTTTCGTTCTTCTCATATCATAAGAAAAAGAAAATCCTTTAATCGTACCAAAATCTAAATTATCATAAGTTTCATAAGACGTAATATCCGGCACTGGGAAAATCGTACGCAACTGTATCATATCTCTTAACTCCTTATAATAAGCTGAAATCTTAATAGCTGATGTATTATTTAATCGCTGTTGGAATCCCACCTCATAATCAACTGTTCTTGCCGGCTTCAAATCAGGATTATTCTTCGTCTGATTGGCTTCATCAATGAAATAGAAATAATCTTTTGCGGTAGCAATTGTATTAGATGGTGGACGTTCTACCAATATGTCGTAGTGAGCGAAAAAGTTAGCACTTGTTTCTCCATTTTCATCTTCTCCAATTGGGAAAGAGAATGCCAATCGAGGCATTACATTTACCTGCACTTCGTAATCCTTGAATGACACACTTGGGTCAAAATCAGGACTCTTGATAAAGTTCGCATCCTCTGCCGCTCTTGAATCTTTGTATTTAGGTGTCACCAATCCCCCCGAGAATATCTCTGACGGACTATTCACCGGTGCGCCATTGGCTCTATACCACTGGTCGCCATCACGGTATGCCTTCACCCCTGAACTAGCTTCCGGGCTTTCTAAATACACTTTGTAGTCTGCTCCGATATTTCCGGGTTTTGTCCCAATACCTGAAGCATGAAATTCATCCGCCCCCATTATTTCATACAAGGAATATTTATCCTTTAACACCTTTGTATTGGCATCATAACGATCTAGACGAACGCCCACTCTGAAGATAATATCTTTGTATTTGAATTTATCCTGAAGGTAAGCCGCTGTATAAATAGGTCTGCTTGGCGCAATGGGAAAAGTACGAATATCATCTCCATCTCTGGCGGTGAAGAAATCATCAAAAGTTCCATCAAATTTATTTCCTAAATAATCGTATCCGTAATAATTCAATAAACCTTCATCATTTAATTCCTTTGCGGAAAACATATCCAGGCTCATTTGATCCGGACTTAAACCATCAATATTGATAAATTGATCCAGATTCACGCCATTCGCTTCCCGCACTTTCTTATAAAAAGTATTATCAACATTCTCCGTAAAATCCAAACCAAACAATGGCACTTCAACATCCAATCCTGTAATAGGATCCGTAACCGTCACTGTTCCAACCTCCGCTGTAAGTGGATTGCCCTCTTCATCAAATGGAATACCCTGAATATGATCATTCGCCTTTTGACGGGCAATTGTCCACAAATTCCGTGGAAAAACTTCATATCGTCTATTGGCTCTCTGCTCGTAACTAACGCCCAGCTCTATACTGTGTCGTCCTTTATCAGAACTTCCCGCTACAATATCAAAATTGGCCGTTGCATTGAAGCTATAAATATCATCATCATCCTTACGGGCTCTATTGTAAACAGTACCAACATTTGTATGAAATCCCCATGAATCCTGAAACACCTGACTGACCGTACCATTATAAGTCACAAAGTCAGTTCCTGTTATCAAATCCCCGTTATTCTGACCACTAAATACATAGTCGCCAATCACGCCATTTAACTGGTCGCCTTCTGCTACTCCTAAATAATTATTATAATTAGCCAATACCGGATTAGCATCTCCTTTATTATAACCTCGCAATACTTGTCTGTAATCTACGTGTTGAAATTGAATCGTCCCCGTTGTATCAAAACTAGCCTGAATAGAAGGTACCCATTCATAATCTAATTTCCCTATATAACCGTAATCAAAATAATTAAACTTATGACGTGGATCAGTAAGATCATTTAGGTTTTTCTCAATTCCACCCTGCAATGTATAGGATACATTACGGATAACAGAACTACTCCCCTCTTCTTTCCCGTCCTCAGAACTAACGACTCCTCCTCCTAAACGGTGACGAAAACGGAAATTTGCCCGATAATCCGTACTATTACTAAATGGATTATTATGGGAGTTTAAAACCCGCCAGTTTGCTCTTGTTTTTGAAGATTCATTCGGTGTAAATTGATTGGAACTCGTCACATAAGACCCCGACAAAGAAATGTCAATGGCTTCGCTCAATCGGGCATCCAATTTGGCCACACCGGTATATCTAGTATTTGACTCAAAGGGCTGTGCCTTTAATACATCCACATCATCATTCGTCAAAAAATCAGCCGCTACTAATGGATCACCTCCTACTTCGATTACGGGATTTGCCTCAATTTCCGCTAATTTTGCATCCTTTATTCTATATACAGGGATCGCATTCGGATCATCATCTCCTCTATATGTATAACGCCCTGCTAAACGAAAACCAAGAATCGTTTTTGTTTTATCATTCTTATTCTTCACTATCGGACCACTGAGATTGAATCCAAGAATATTACTATCAAACGGATCTAAAAACTTAGAAGTCTCCGCATCAATACCCCCGGAAAATTTACTGGAAGGACCCTTCGTTGTGATAGAAATCACCCCACCGGTAACATCACCATACTTAGCTTCGATACCACCCGTAATTACCTGTAATTGGTCAATTTCAGATTCGGGGATCAAACTTCCCTGCACGCGCATACCATC
>CAZNCI010000028.1:0-22725 GCA_964571475.1 uncultured Saprospiraceae bacterium
CCAAGCACCAGTGTCCGCCTGAACCCTCCTGCGTCGGGCATTCAAACCGACACTTCGAAAAGTTCCAAGTCAACTGCTACATTTATTTGGGTGTATTTTATAAAAATTCCACTCAAAATATTTTTAAATTAATCGGATAGAGTATATTGCATGATTGTTCTAAACAATACACCAGTCATGATAAAAAACACAGCTATTCAGCCTAAACTCCGGGAATTAGCCCAATCACTCGAAGGGGATTTGCGGTGGGATCAATTAATGAGAACCTTATATGCTACGGATGCATCCGTCTATAAGCTTTATCCATTGGCCGTTTGTTATCCCAAAGGGACGGAAGATATTCAAAAGATCATTCAGTTTGTTAGCAAGGAGGGGCTGTCGATCATTCCACGGGCAGCGGGCACTTCTCTCGCAGGACAATGTGTCGGTGAAGGTATTGTGATGGATGTATCCAAATATATGACCCGAATCCTTGATTTTAACCAGCAGGAAGGCTGGATAAAGGTAGAACCGGGCGTGATTCGAGATGAGCTAAATCGTTATCTGGCACCTCATGGTTGGTACTTTGGACCCAATACTGCTACTGCCAGTAGGTGCATGATTGGAGGGATGGTGGGCAATAATTCCTGTGGAAGCACCTCTATTGTTTACGGTACGACCAGAGATCATTTATTGGAGCTGGAGGTCGTATTGAGTGATGGAACATTGGCCACCTTTGGTCCATTGTCCAAGGAAGATTTTTTACGAAAGATGGAAGGACATGATTTTGAAGGAAAATTATACAAAAGCTGTTATGATTTATTAAAAAACGAAACTACTCGGGCGGAGATCAAAAAAGAATATCCCCACGCCAGTATTAGAAGGAGGAATACAGGTTACGCCATTGATTTACTCAGCGAAATGGCCATTTTTAATCAGGATGGAGCAGATTTTAATTTTTGCACCTTACTCGCCGGTTCAGAGGGTACACTGGCTTTCACAACGGCAATCAAACTCAATTTAGTTCCCTTGCCGGAAAAAGAAGAAGTAGTCGTTGCCATTCACTTCTCAGAAATACGGCAGGTGATGGAAGCTGTCCCCATTATCATGAGCCAACAACCTACTGCCTGTGAAATGATGGACAGTATCATCCTTGAATTGAGCAAACAAAATAGAGCACAGTTAAAAAATCGCTTCTTTGTAGAGGGCAATCCCAGAGCTATCCTGATGGTCGAATTCAGGGCAAAAACCATGGATGAGGCACTAAAAAAGGCGGAATCCTTAGTGCAATCATTAAAAAAGGAGCAAAAGGGATATGCCTACCCAATGATCAAAGGCGCAAAAACAAAAGCCGTTTGGGATTTGCGAAAAGCCGGACTCGGCATCCTTGGCAATCTCCCCGGTGATGCCAAAGCAGTCGCCTGTATCGAAGACACCGCCGTCCGCATTGAAGATTTAGCCAATTATATTGATGAGTTTTCTGCTTTGATGAAGGGATTTAATCAAGAGGCCGTGTATTATGCCCATGCCGGCGATGGAGAATTACACCTTCGCCCTATTTTGGATTTAAAAAGAAAAGAAGACAGAACTGCCTTTTATGAAATTTCTTTGGCTGTAGCCAAATTAGTCAAAAAATATAATGGCTCACTAGCTGGCGAACACGGTGTTGGTCGCGTCAGAGCCCCATTTGTTCCCCAAATGATTGGTCCACATAATTATAAAATACTACAGACCATCAAAAATACATGGGATGGAAATCACATCTTCAATCCCGGCAAAATAACGGATGCCGCCCCCATGAATGAATCCCTGCGCTACGATATTGATCCGCCTACACCACAATTTGACACCATCTTTGATTTTTCTGCCACGGGCTCTATGATGGGCGCCATCGAAAAATGTAATGGATCGGGTGATTGCCGAAAACTGGATGGAGCCGGTGGCACCATGTGCCCCAGCTATCGAGGCACCAGAGATGAAAAGAGCACCACCCGTGCCAGAGCCAATGCCCTAAGAGAATACCTCAGTAATCCCCATATTTCCAACCCATTTGACTCCCCTGATTTATACGAAATATTAGACCTATGCCTATCCTGTAAAGCCTGTGCTTCTGAATGCCCTTCCAATGTTGACATGGCCAAATTCAAAGCAGAGTTTTTACATCAATATTATCAAATTCATAAAGTGCCACTTCGATCCCGATTTTTTGCAGCTTCTGCCAAATTAAATCAATTTGGAAGTTTGATACCGGGATTGACCAATTTTTTCTTAAAAAATAAATTGTTCAGCGGCATACTCAAACGCACGTTTGGCATTGCCCAAGAACGAAAATTACCTTTGTTACAAGCACAAACATTAACGACCTGGTATAAAAAAAATCACCAAGACTGGACACCCCAAAATCCTGTCAAAACGGTATGGCTCTTCTGTGATGAAGTCATCAATTTCAACGATGCAGATATTGGCATTACAGCCATTAAATTATTGTCTAAACTGGGTTATGAAGTAAAAATGTTACCATGGATGGATAGCGGCAGGGTACATATTTCCAAAGGTATTTTAGCTCCAGCTAAAAAAATGGCCCTAAAAAATGTGCTGACCTATGCGCCTATTATTTCAAAAGACGAACCATTAATAGGTATAGAACCTTCCGGGATCCTGGGCTTTCGAGATGAGTATATTTCATTTTTACGGGGCAAAAATCAGGAGTTAGCCAAAGAATTAGCCAAAAGCACCTTTATTATTGATGAGTTTTTTGCAAAGGAAATTGAAAACGGGAACATCAAAAGTTCTTCCTTCTCTAATCAATCCGCCAAATTATTATTACACGGTCATTGTCATCAAAAATCACTCTCCGACCAAAAATATACCGCCTGGATGTTGAGCTTGCCAAAGCATTATGAGGTCGAAGTAATCCCATCCGGCTGTTGTGGTATGGCGGGAAGTTTTGGTTATGAAAAAGAACATTATGAGCTTAGTCAAAAAATAGGAGAATTGGTCTTATTTCCCGCTTTGCGACAAGCAGATGAAAAAACAATTGTTGTGGCTCCCGGTGCTAGTTGCCGCAGCCAAATTGAAGAAGGGGTAGAACGCAAAGCATTGCATCCTGTTGAAGTACTTTGGCAGGCTTTATTATAATAATACTCACATTTTTTTGTCTATTCATGACAATAATGCAGGGATTACATATACTGCTTCACAAAAAATGATAGCTTTATCCCCAAAATAAATAAATAGTATGGCTTCTACAACCGGAAAAAGGTCTTTTTATTTCCTCTCCTCTCTATTTTTTATGTGGGGATTTATCACCGTCACCAACGATGTTCTCATCAACACCTTCAAGGGGATATTTGATTTAACGGCACCGCAGCGCGCCTTGGTTCAATCTGCTTTTTTTGGTGCTTTTTTTATCATTTCCCTGATTTATTTCCTGATTTCGTCAACATCAGGGCGGGACCCCATTAATCGCATTGGTTATAAAAATGGAATGGCAATAAGTTTAGCTGTAATGGGTATTGGTTGTTTAATGTTTTACCCGGCAGCCTTGTATCATTCCTATTATTACTTTTTATCCGCCTTATTTATTTTAGCTTCGGGTGTAACTTTGTTACAAATATGCGCCAATCCTTATGCGACCATCTTGGGTCCTCCAGAGTCGGCTTCGGGGCGTTTGAATCAGGCGCAGGGATTAAATTCACTAGGAACAACAATCGGTCCTTTAATTGGGACAATACTCATTTATCAGATATTTTCTGATGGGGAAGTGGATGTATTCTCCGTCGCCAATACTTATTTGATTTATGGAATAACCTTCGTCTTGATGGGTATCTTAACTGCTTTTCAGAAAATGCCAGACTTCAAAAACACGGAAGTTATTAAACCGGGTTTAGGTGTTTTAAAAAATAAAAACCTGGCATTGGGCATCATTGCTATTTTTGTTTATGTAGGATCGGAGGTCGCCGTGGGAAGCTGGATTGTTGAATTTATCAGAGCGGATAATATCATGGGGCTGTCAGAAACCGATGCCAGCTATTTTTTATCCTACTTCTGGGGAGGGCTGATGATTGGTCGATTAATGGCTGCCGTATCTTTAAATGCGGCGTATTCTAACCAACAAAAAATGATAAAAATGGCAGTATATGCCTTGGGTGCATTTTTGTTAATCTATGTAACAACTGCGTTAAAATACGAGAACAATCATTTTGTTTTCCACTTTTTAGCATTCAAAAAAATAGCTTTATACCTGCTTCTAATGACTATTAGTTATGCTGCTTTTTTTATTACTTTCAACAAACCTGCCAAGGCATTAATGGTATTTTCAAGCATCAATGTCCTATTAATTGGCACCGCTATATTAGGACAGGGAGAGTTGGCTTTCTGGGCATTAATCGGCTCGGGTCTATTCTTTTCTGTGGGCTGGTCCAATATCTTTTCATTAGCCATAAAGGGTTTAGGAAAATTAACCAGTCAGGGATCTTCCTTATTGGTCATGGCCATCGTCGGTGGCGCCGTCCTGCCGGGTATTCAAAGTTTTATCATCGAAAGTTCAGGAGTGCAGACTTCGTTTATCATTCCTTTACTGGGAATGTTTTATTTGATTTTTTATGGGTTTACCCAACGAAGTTAAAATTATTTTTATGAAAAAAATACTTCCCTTTTTTATTCTGTTACTCTTTTCCTGTGGGTCAATTAAGGAGACCTCTCCAAAGGAAAAAAATAATACCCACCTAAGCGATTTTGTCAATCCATTTATTGGAACAGGAGGACACGGGCATACCTACCCCGGAGTAAGTTTACCCTTTGGGATGGTACAGTTGAGTCCTGATACCCGGATCGAAGGCTGGGACGGTTGCGGGGGATATCACTATTCGGATAATGTGGTTTACGGTTTTAGTCATACGCATTTAAGCGGAACGGGAGTGCCGGATTATGGAGATGTATTGGTGATGCCAACAACGGGCGAAATTCAATGGAATAATGGTTACAAATCAGGTATAGACAATGGTTACGCTTCCCGTTTCTCACACCAAAATGAGGAAGCATCACCCGGTTATTATAGTACGGTATTGGATGATTATGCGATTATAGCCGAATTGACAGCAACGACCAGAGTTGGCTTTCACAAATATACTTTCCCTAAAAGTGAACAGGCAAATATCATCGTGGATTTATTGCACCGGGATCGACTATTGGATAGTGATATTGAAGTAATCGACGACCATTCCTTTCAGGGAAAACGAATATCGAAAGCATGGGCCAGCGAGCAGCATATTTACTTTTATGGTGTATTTTCAAAAGCCTTTTCAACGCAAGAAATAAAGGAATCGGAATTAGTTGAATTAGATGGATCCAAAAGACCAACACAGGTCGCATTTACGTTTAAAACCACCTATGGGGAGGAAATTATGCTTAAAATCGGTATTTCAGCAGTCAGTACTGAAGGCGCAAAAAAGAATTTAAAAGCCGAACTCAATCACTGGAATTTTGAACAAACAAAAAACACCGCCAAAGACCAATGGGATAAAGCCCTAAATAAAATCGTAATCGAAACACCTGACCCCAATAAAAAGACTATTTTTTACACCGCCTTATACCATAGCCTACTCAATCCCAACACCTTCATGGACGTAGATGGTCAATACCGTGGAACCGATTTAAAAATACACGAAGCCAAAGATTTTACGAATTACACGGTTTTCTCGCTTTGGGATACCTATCGGGCTGCCCATCCACTTTACACCATTATTGAGCCGAAGCGAACAAAGGATTTTATCAAAACTTTTCTACATCAATATCAAAATGGTGGTCAATTACCCGTATGGGAATTAGCCGGAAATTATACGGGTTGTATGATCGGATATCACAGCGTTTCTGTTATTGCTGATGCTTACGCAAAAGGCATTCGGGGCTTTGATGAAAAACTGGCGATGAAGGCGATGAAGCACAGTGCAATGCAGGATCATCTTGGATTGGATGCACTCAAAGAAAATGGTTATATCTCTTCCGGAAGAGAGCCGGAGTCCGTTTCCAAGACATTGGAATACGCCTATGATGACTGGTGTATTGCCCAATTCGCAAAAGCAATAGGAAATAAAAAAGAATATCAATACTTCCTGAGACGGGGGCAGTATTACAAAAATAGTTTCGATCCAACAGAGGGATTTATGCGTGCCAAATCAAACAACCAATGGTTTAGCCCTTTTGATCCGGCAGAAGTTAACTTTAATTATACGGAGGCCAATAGCTGGCAATATAGCTTTGCTGCCCCACAGGATATTGAAGGCATGATTCGGTTGTATGGTGGCAAAGATCATTTTGAAGCCAAACTAGATGCTTTGTTTGAAGCAAAAGACGAATTATCCGGTCGCCATCAGGTAGATATAACAGGACTGATCGGACAATATGCTCACGGCAACGAACCCAGTCACCACATTGCTTACCTCTACAATTACATTGAAAAACCCTGGAAAACACAGGAGCGAATCGACCAAATCCTGGGAGAGATGTACCATAACGCACCCGATGGACTTTCCGGAAATGAAGACTGTGGACAAATGTCTGCCTGGTACGTTTTGAGTGCATTGGGGTTTTATCCTGTCACGCCGGGCATCCCGTATTATACCATTGGTTTGCCGGCATTTAACAGAGCAGCTATCCAACTAGAAAATGGCAAAACGTTCATCATTAAAGCAAATCACCGCTCGCCTATAAATAAATACATACAATCTGCCACCTTAAATGGCCAAAATTTCGATCAATCCTATATCGCTCATCAGGACATTTTAGAAGGCGGAGAACTCACCTTTGAGATGGGCAGCGAACCCAATAAAAATTGGGGCAAAAAAACACACCTTCCTGCTATCAAAGAATGGCCAGTCACAAGTGTTCCTTATCTAATAGCCGATTCAAAAACATTCACAGAGGAGTTAGTTATTAAAATGGAAACAGTTGATGCCGACAGCAAAATATATTACACCCTCGACGGAAGTCCTCCTTCTGCTGAATCTACATTGTACAAAACCCCAATCACCATAAAGAATACGACAAAAATCAGGGCTGTAGCCCAAAAGGATGGTATTTTAAGCTTTCCAATAAGTAGTGATTTTTTCAAAATACAAGGAGGGCGATCCATCGAATTAAAGTCAAAATATGCCAATCAATACGCTGCAGGAGGAGACAATGCCTTGATCGATTATCTACGAGGAGAAGCCAATTACAGGACAGGCGCCTGGCAGGGTTATCAAGGACAGGATTTTGAAGCGATTGTCGATCTGGGGGAAGTGAAACCAATTCACAAAATTGAAGTTGGGTTTCTTCAGGATATAAAGTCATGGATATGGTATCCCACAGAGGTTAGTTTTGAAGTTGCCAAAAATAAAGGAGCGTTTAAGCAGATCGCTACGGTAAAAAACACTTTTCCCACCAATCAATACGGAGCTTACACACAGAATATTGGAACAAAGATCCATGAATCGGCAAGATACATACGGGTCAAAGCAAAGAATTTTGGCAAATGCCCCGATTGGCATTTAGGTGCTGGGGGCGACTCCTGGCAATTTATAGATGAAATAGTAGTGGAATAAATTTGTCCCGTTATAGTGGACTAAGGAATGAGTTAAAAATAACTATCCATTCCTAAGATTAAAAACATAGAAGATAATGAAAAACAGAAGAGACTTTATCAAACTTTCCGTATTAACCGGTGGAGCAATCATGACACAGAACTCCTGTCTGGAAGGTCAATTTGACAAAAAAGAAAAAGAGCAGATTATTACAAAACCAATCGTTGTTTCAACGTGGAATCACGGAATTGCTGCCAATAAAGCCGCATGGACGGTTTTAGCAAAAAACGGTTCGTCTTTGGATGCCGTCGAAAAAGGCGTAATGGTGACGGAATCCGATCCCGAAAATCAAAGCGTAGGTTTAGGTGGAAGACCTGACCGTGACGGAAAAGTAACACTCGACGCCTGTATTATGAATCACAAAAACGAATGCGGATCAGTCGCCTTTCTACAGGATATTGAAAATCCAATAGCCGTCGCCCGGAAGGTGATGGAAAAGACAAAGCACGTGATGTTAGCCGGGGAAGGCGCACTACAATTTGCCTTGAAACAAGGATTTAAAAAGACCAATCTCCTTACAGAGAAATCCAAAAAAGAATGGCAGGAATGGCTGAAAAAATCAGCATATAAACCCGTCATCAATATCGAAAATCACGACACCATTGGGATGCTGGCGCTGGATGAAACCGGCAATCTTTCAGGTGCCTGCACGACAAGTGGCATGGCTTATAAACTCCATGGTCGCGTGGGTGATTCTCCCATAATAGGCGCTGGACTTTTTGTGGACAATGAAGTCGGCGCCGCCTGTGCAACAGGTGTCGGAGAAGCCGTCATTAGAATAGCAGGCAGTGCTATCGTAGTCGAATTAATGAGAAATGGAAGAAGCCCAGAAGAAGCCTGTAAAGAAGCCGTCGAGCGCATCATAGCCAAACACGAAAACATAGAAGGCTTACAGGTTGGTTTTCTCGCTTTAAACAAAAATGGAGAACACGGTGGATATAGTGTTTATAGCGGATTTAACTATGCACTCAGAGATATGAAAGAGGAAAAAATGGTGGAGGTTGGTAGTTCTAAAGAGTGGTGATTCCTTAGAGCTTATCTGGAGCTTACTTCTTTAAAAAACCAATATTTTAAGAACCTGTCCGGTGCCAGACGGGCTTGGCGTCGAGAAAATATGATGGATATTGAAATTTGTGTTGAAAAATTAGAAACGGTATTGGCAGCAGAACAATTGGGTGCAAAACGGGTAGAACTATGTAGTGCGCTTGACTTGGGAGGACTGACACCTTCATTAGGTATGGTAGAGAGTTGCATCGCACAAAGCAATTTGGATGTATTTGTGATGATTCGACCCAGAGGTGGCGGATTTGTTTATGCTGAAAAGGAAATAGCGATTATGAAACGGGATATTCAATTGGCGGCAAATCACGGAGCCAATGGAGTTGTTTTTGGCTGTTTGCAAAAGAATGGCTTAATGGATGTGAAAAATAACCGGGTATTACTGGAAGAGGCGAAGTCTTTAGGACTCGGGGTGACATTCCACCGGGCAATTGACCGATGCCGGCAGCCGGAAAAAGGTATTGAGCAGCTGATCAATTGGGGGTTCGATCGGATATTAACCTCAGGACAGAAAAAAACAGCCATTGAAGGGGTGGATAAAATCGCATACTGGACAGGTCTTTTTGGGCAGAAAATCGAAATTATGGCTGGAAGCGGGGTCAATGCCCTAAATGCTAAACTTTTACTTGCAAGTGGAGTCAATGCCCTTCATTTCACCGCAAGGAAAAAAATAAAACAGAAAAGTTCGTTCAATATGGGACCAATGTACGAGGTAGATGAAGACAAAATAAAAGAAGTGATCGCTGTTTTGAAAAATAAAAAAGTATGACCTTTATTCCCAAATGTTTTTGGCTTCCGATTTTTTTGATCTTTTTATCCCTTTCCTGTACAAAAAAAATTGAGGAAATTAGAAAAATACAGTTGAATGACCATTGGAAATTTCAAATAAATGGTCAATGGATGACTGCCTCTGTCCCGGGAACTATCCATACTGATTTACTAAAAAACAGATTGATCGAAGATCCATTTTGGGAAACCAACGAAGATAGTTTACAATGGATAGAGAAAGAAAATTGGACTTACCGTAAAAATTTCACACTCGATAAAAAATCATTAAACTACCAAAATATAACACTCGTTTTTGAAGGACTGGATACTTATGCAGCTGTTTTTTTAAATGGACAAAAGATACTGCGTGCAGATAATATGTTTCGATCATGGAAAACAGATATTAAAACATTTTTGAAAGAAGGAGAAAATCAGCTTGAGGTTAAATTCCGTTCTCCTATTATAGAAAACAAAGAAAAAGTGATCAATTACGCCTACCAATTACCTTCCGGCAATGAAACGGTGGATATTAAAGTGAGTCCTTTCACCAGAAAGGCAGCTTATCAATTTGGATGGGATTGGGGACCTCGATTTGTCGGTTGTGGAATATGGAGACCGGTATATATTGAAGCGTGGAATGATGCCCGAATCAATTTTGTTCATACACAAATCAAATTATTAGATCAGAAACGTGCGGAGGTGAATATCGAAGCCGAAGTACAGGTGTCAAAACCTCAAAGATATACTTTAGCTATTAATGAGCAAACTCAAGAATATGATTTAAAAGAAGGCAGGCAGGTTTTAAAAATGACCTATGCAATTGCCAATCCAATACTCTGGTGGCCGAATGGACTGGGAGATGCCCATTTGTATGATTTAGAGATTAAATTGCTTCAAAAAGGACAATTACTGGACAAAAACCAGCAAAAAGTAGGATTAAGGACAATAGAGCTCATCAATGAAGCAGATAGCATTGGTACTTCTTTTTATTTTAAAGTCAATGGCGTACCCGTCTTCATGAAGGGCGCAAATTATATTCCACAAGATATTTTTACCGGAAATTTTAATAAAGAAAAATACAAAAACTTACTTCAAAAGGTACAGTCTGCCAATATGAATATGTTACGCGTTTGGGGAGGCGGGATTTATGAAAACGATTTATTTTATGATTTGTGTGATGAATATGGGATATTAGTGTGGCAGGATTTTATGTTTGCCGGGAGCTTGTATCCGGAAACACCCTCTTTTTTAGAAAATATAAAGAAAGAAGTTCAACAAAACATTATTCGCCTGCGCAATCACCCATGTTTAGCACTATGGTGTGGGAATAATGAAATAGAAGTCGCCTGGAATAATTGGGGCTGGCAAAAGCAATACGGATACTCCTCCGAAGACTCCATCGCTATTTGGCATAATTATCTGAATATTTTTGAAAAAATAATCCCTGAACAGGTTAAAGAACTGGACAATAACCGGGCTTACGTACCAACGAGTCCATTGAGTAACTGGGGAACACCCGAGAATTTCAACCACAGCTCTATGCACTATTGGGGCGTTTGGCATGGGCGGGAACCCATTGAAAACTACAAGACAAATATTGGCCGGTTTATGGTAGAATATGGGTTTCAGTCTTTTCCCAATATGGAAACAATTAACAGCTTTGCCGCAGATAGCAGTTTGTACTTAGATTCAGAAACGATGAAACGCAGACAAAAGAGTTATATCGGCAATGGTTTGATTAATAATCATGTAAAAAAATGGTATGGGCAAGCCACTTCCTTTGATGATTTTGTGGAGAAAAACCAGCGATTACAGGCAGAAGCTTTAAAAATGGCCATCAAAAGCCACCGGCGCCATAAACCTCATTGCATGGGAACATTATTTTGGCAATTAAATGATTGTTGGCCGGGTATTTCATGGAGTGTCTTAGATTATTATGGCAGGGAAAAATTAGCCATGAACGTCGTCAAAAAATACTACCAACCCCTTATTGCCGTCGCGGAGGAAATACAGGATTCTCTCGCGGTATTTATCGTATCTGATTTACAAAAAAAGAGTACCGTGCAATTAGAATTGTCGATAAAAACCAGGGAAGGCGCCCAAATTTGGCATTTTTCAAAAGTGTATAATTTACAAAAAAATAGCGTTCTCCCAGCTGCTAAATGGTCTTTGAGAAAGATATTAAATAAATATCCCCGCCAAGCAGTAAAAGTAGAGGTGCAATTACAAAGCAATGGACAGGAAATTTTCAAGGATGATATTCATCTTGTTCCACAATAAATATTGACACTATTCAAAAAACAGCTTACCGTTTTTGCGCATAAATAGGTAAGAAGAGGTGCTTCCAAGTTATTTTTATTCCGAAAAAAAACAAAATATCCCATTCAAAATATATCTTTACCATAAAAAATGGCAGTCAATAAATTAGCATTACTCCGGTATAGAATCATTGACAAATGTTTGCAAAACCGATTCCGAAAATGGACCTTAACTGATTTAATGGAAGCAGTGTCAGATGCATTATACGAATATGAAGGTATCACCAGCGGTGTAGGCAAACGAACCATTCAACTCGACATACAAAATATGCGGAGTGATAAACTAGGGTATAATGCCCCGATTATTGTCCGTGACAAAAAATATTATTGTTATGAAGAAAAGGGTTACAGTATTACCAACTCCCCACTTTCAAGTCATGATATAGACAAGCTCAATGAGGTTGTTAGTTTGTTGAAACAATTTAAAGAGTTTAGTTATTTTGACGATTTATCCAGCTTGGTAGCCCGATTGGAAGATAAGGTGATTAGTAAAGAAAATCCATTAAAAAGCCCAATACAGTTCGATAAAAATAAAAAATTAAAAGGTACTCGTTGGCTCACGCCCCTACATCACGCGATAGTAAAAAAAATATCAATTGATTTACTCTATCAATCATTTAAGTCAGAAAAACCTAAGGTTTACCACATTTTTCCTTATTTGTTAAAAGAATTTAATAATCGCTGGTTTTTGCTCTGTTCTATTGACGATGGTACGGAAATTCGCATTTTCGGGCTGGACCGAATTAAAGATTTAAAGGAAAACCCATTCCGAACTTATCAAGATCCCATAAATATTGACATTTATACCTACTTCAATGATCTCATTGGCGTATCAAAGCAATCAGAACAACAACCAGAAGAAATCAAATTCCGTATAACTGCTGACCAACTTCCCTATTTGGAAACCAAACCTCTTCACACGACCCAGGAGATATTAAAAGTTGACAAAACTTTTGGAGTTGTACAGATTACCGTCATTTGGAATTATGAATTAGAACGGGAATTGCTGGGTTTTGGAGAGTCGCTCGAAGTGCTCAGCCCACCGGCTTTACGAGATAAGATGACGCAAAGACTAAAAGCCGGATTAGCAAATTACAGATAAGTTTAAAAAAACCTATGCAATCGTTTGCGTCTTTTCGGAATTAATTATTAATTTGGCAGTCAAATTCAACCAAGCGAAGCTGTAAGCAAACGATTATGAAGTATATTTTGAATAAAACATCCATTCTGGGCATTCTTTTTTTTATGTTCACCTTTGCGGTCAACGCACAGGAGTCTCCAGTCAGTATTAATTATGAGGGGAAGGATGTACAACACCTCAAACACGCCTGGTATGCGCAATGGCTGACCCACCCAACGGCATCAACACTCGATTACGGTGTGTTTTTGTATCGTCGAAATTTTGAATTGAAATCCATTCCCGACGCCTTTATCGTTTATGTCTCTGCCGATAATCGGTACAAATTGTACATCAATGGGCATTTGGTCAGTAATGGTCCTGCACGAGGAGATATTAACCATTGGCGCTATGAAACGGTTGATCTTGCTCCATTTCTCAAAAAGGGAAAAAACACCTTAGCGGCGGAGGTCGTTAATTTTGGAGAATTCAAACACGCGGCTCAACTTTCCTTCCAAACGGCTTTCATTTTACAAGGACACAAAGACAATCCAGTTTCCGTAAACACTGCTACGGATGGGACGTGGAAAATTATCCAAAATAAAGCCTATGATTTCATCCCTTTTGTAAGTGATTCCCTTGGGGGTTACTACGCAGCCGGTCCGGGAGATATTGTCGATGCCAAATTATACCCATGGGGGTGGGAACAACTTAACTTTGATGACACTGACTGGCTAAAACCACGTCCGGCCACGGTAGAGTTTGCCGTTGGGAGAGGATTTTTATTTGGGAGTACCTGGTATTTAGTTCCACGGCAAATCCCATTTATGGAGGAAAAAGTTATCCGTTTTCCTGAAGTTGTTTTGACAAGCGAACTCTCCTTAGATAAACACTTTTTTGAAACGGAAGGGAGGAGCTTAACAATACCCGCTAATAGCAAGGTAAAAATACTGCTCGACCAAACATATCATACCATTGGTTACCCAGAAATAATCCTCAGCAAAGGGAAAGATGCTAAAGTCAAAATCACTTACGCCGAAGCTCTATTTTATAAGAAATCCAAAACGCACTCCGCACATGGAGGCTGGGAAAAAGGACCTCGAAATATTGGCGACGATTTATTTGATAAGGAAATAAGGGGTTATTACGACATCATTTACCCGGATGGTGGAGAAAAACGAAAATTCAAGCCCCTCGCCATGCGGACTTATCGTTTTGTGCAATTGGATATTACAACCAAGGATGCCCCACTGGTAATCGACGATTTTCATGGTGTTTATACCGCTTACCCCTTTCAGGAAAAAGCAAAATTCAGTTCAGACGATAAACATTTGGATAAAATATGGGAAGTAGCCTGGCGGACGCTCCGAAATTCATCCACCGAAGTCTTTATGGATCCCTACTATGAACAATTACAATACGTCGGGGATTCCCGGATTGAATCCTTGGTTTCCATCTATGTTTCCGGGGATGATAAATTGATGAGAAAGGCCATACAGTCGTTTGATGATTCAAGGCTGCCGATGGGATTAACGGCGAGCCGATTCCCTTCTTATATTGTGCAGGTGATCCCGACCTACTCTTTGCTTTGGGTAGATATGATCCACGATTATTATATGTATCGGAATGATCCGGAGTTTCTGCATCAGTTCCTACCGGGCATGAAAACGGTCTTGGAATGGTTTGAACAGCAAATAGATGAGACGGAAATGTTAGGACCATTGGAATGGTGGAATTTTACAGACTGGACAAAGGGCTTTCAAAATGGGATTCCTCCGGGAGCAGATGATGGGCACTCTGCGAATGTGTCCTTACAGTACGTATATGCTTTACAAAACGCAGCAGAAATTTATCGCCATTTTCATTGGGATGAT
The DNA here is from genome assembly GCA_964571475.1 of uncultured Saprospiraceae bacterium. Classification (GTDB taxonomy): domain Bacteria; phylum Bacteroidota; class Bacteroidia; order Chitinophagales; family Saprospiraceae; genus JALVDO01. The sequence goes on from CAZNCI010000028.1 coordinate 14,738, forward strand.
ACCGCAGACAGGTATGAAGCATTAGCCCAAAAAATCCAGAAAGCTGTACTTAAATATTGTTATGATAAAAATAAAAAGGCAATAGCGGAACGCCCGAAAAAGGATGTTTTTTCGCAGCATACGAATATTTTTGCGATTTTAACCAATACTATTCCCAAGCAAGAACAAAAAGCTTTGATGCAACATCTTTTGGAAGATAAATCAATGATTCAAACATCCGTTTATTTTAAATTTTATTTGGCGAGAGCTTTGCAGAAAACGGGGATGGGTAATTTATACCTCGACCAATTGGGAGCGTGGGACTATATGCTGGAGCAGGGCATGACGACCTTTGGTGAGACAGATAAAAACCCACGGTCAGACTGCCATGCGTGGAGCGCTAGTCCCTGTTTTGAATTTTTACATACGGTGGCAGGAATACAGCCGGGTGCTCCGGGTTTTGAGCAAATTCATATTGAGCCTAATTTAGGACGACTAACTGAAATAAATGTGAATTTCCCTCACCCAAAAGGAATGATTCAAATGAACCTAAAGAAGGATGATTCCGGGCATTTATCAGGAAAGGTGGCGCTACCGATGGGTGTTTCGGGCGTATTTATACAGGAGGGAAAGACGATTCTATTGAAGGAAGGAGAAAATGTGGTGATGTAAGGAGGCAAGGCGAGAGCGAGGCATAAGGTGACATCTTGAGAAAGGGGAAAGAGCGGAGGAAAAGGAAAACGCAAAGGAAAACGCAAAGAGCGCTAGGACAGGGGTTCAAGGGAAACATTGCTTCAATGTATCAAGGCGGGCAAGGCTTCCTTTAGGACTGAGGCGCGGGTGGGCAGAAAGAGTTATTGAATTGTTAAGCTGTTGAATTAGGATTGGAAGAAATGCTGGACAATAGAAATAGTGTGTCAAGGGGAAACAATGCTCCAAGAGGAACGCGCAAAGGACGCCAGGGAGAATTTTATAAGAAAAAACAAAAAATGAGGAATTTATTAATTTTTGTATTTGTGATTCATGCTTTTTGGGGCATTTCCCAAGAAACAGAGGACGTTCTTTCTTTGAATGGGGTGGCTGATTTTGAACAAACGGTTTTGGCTTTTCCACCTGAAAAATTCACTAGAAAAATTCCTGTGCCGGGATTGATTGATTTGGCAGAGCCCAAAATAGACCAATACGATTTGTACTTTTCCGGGCGACATCAGCCACGGTATAACTGGTATCGGTTCAGGTTTAAAATAGAAAAGGAGCATACCGGCGATTATGCCGTATTAAAACTATTAAAAGCCCGATATAATACCTTAATCATCTTCAACGGACAGGATTGTGGGCAATACATGCAGTGCAATACACCGATTGACTGTGACTTAACCCCTTATATGAAAATTGGAGAAGAAAATGAATTATTAATTCGACTGGGAGAACGGGCATGGCTACCAAAAGAGGCTGCTACGGGTTTTGACCGGGAGAAATATTCAGATATTCCGGGGATATGGGATGATATATTCATTCATTTTGGAGGACCGGTCAAAATCCATCGAGCCTTGGTTTTACCCCAATTGAAAGAAAAAAAAGTGCAGGTGAAAGTTGTTTTGGAGAACTACGCTAAGATACTGGAACGGAATATGGAGTATTCGGAAATAACATACGAAGTTAAAGTATTACTACGAGAAAAGAAGCGCAAAAAAATAGTAAGCAAACAGGTCATTGCCGCCAGTAAAATTCAATGCCAACAATCACAGGAGGTTGTTCTCAATTTCGAATTAGAGGATTGTCATGCCTGGTCACCGGAAGATCCTTTTTTGTACGATGCCGAGATAACAGTCGTTCCCCAAAGTGTATTTTTCAATAATTACGGAAATAAAGAAAGCCATGCGCCCAAACAGACCTATCTCTGGATGGATAAAAAAAGTGACTCGAAGATTATTACATTTGGTATGCGGGATTTTGAGTCCGTGGGAAAAGACTTTTATCTCAATGGAAAAAAATACAATCTATTTGGTTCTACTTTGACTTTGAACCGTTTTTTTGAGGATAAGGATCGTGCCCATCTGCCATGGGATAAAGAATGGGTAGAAGAATTGATGATAAACATCCCAAAGGCACTTAGATGGAATTTTTTTAGAGTAAGTATTGGGCTATTACCGAGCTTTTGGTACGATTTAGCGGATAAATACGGGATTGTTATCCAAAATGAATATTTGATGTGGAACTTACGTGGACGCCCTTCCCAATACAAAAAAGAATATACCGATTGGATATGGACGGATGGTAATCACCCAAGCATTATTATCTGGGATGCACTCAATGAACAAAAGCAGGAATATATCGGGAAAGAATTAATTCCTGAACTACGCAAGGTCGATCCAACCCGAATTTGGGATTTGGGCTATATGAAATCAGAGGCGGGCAAAAAATTAGAGATGAATGAAATTCACTGGTACCCACTCGCACACGGCTGGTGGGTGAATGACGCCTGGTATGCCAAACACATTCCTGCTTTTCGTTTTGGATCACTCCACCGAAAATACGATGGCATTGCTCAATTCAAAGCGGCAACCAGCCCGATCATTGTCAATGAATTCGGATGGCTGTGGCAGGCTAGAGACGGACTAAAATCCGGGGTTCGGACTTTTGGGGAGTTTACAAAAGCAGATATAACGCCCTATAACAAAAATTATGAATCCTACGAACCGGACGGCTCACAACTTTATCACGGCAGGGATATCTACCGGCACTTCCTCGGAGAAAAAGCCAATGATGTAAAAGCGAGGAGAAATTTTCAGGCGTATATGCTGGCCATAGAATCAGAAATACTGAGGAGCACCAGAGAGGCCGATGGATTGGCGTCCTTTGCTTATTTGTCCAATAATAATGGTTATACGGGTGATTGGTTTGCGGGAGATATAGCGGATTTAAAACCTACGCCGGCACTCTTGATGCAGTATCACACCTGCCGTCCCTTTGCCGTATTTGTGGATGTGCAGGACGGACGATACCTTAAACAACCCGATTATTATCAGGCAAAACGAGAATATACGGTTAATTTACTAGCGGTTAATGATAGTGGAGATAAAAAGAGTGGCGAGTTAATATTTAATCTGCTAGATCAAAACGGGAAAGTTGTTTTTGAGGATAAACAGCGGGTAATGGTTGATGCCTTTTGGCAAAAAAATATTCCTATTCAGGTGAAAATGCCTGCGAAAAAAGGAGGATATATGTTTATTTCGTATCTAAAAGAAGATGGATTAGACGATATAGCACAGGTGAGTCGTCGGTATATTAATGTTGGCGAGAAAAAGAAGTATGAATATTTTGAATATGAATATTTATTACCTTTTGGAATGAAGAAGTAAAATTAGGTAGAGGAGTTCCTAGTGTCTTAAGCCACTAATGCGTAAGGGGTAGTAGTGGCTTTGGTGACGCCAGCGGCGTTACGGAGCGAAGCGACCCCACGAATGACCCGACCACGCCCTTAGGCGTGGGTACGCCCAAATAAAAAAAAGAAAAACGTAATAACTTTATGAGTAAGAATATAATTGTAATAGTGCTTTTATTTTCGATTTCTGTACAGGCACAGGAAGAAAAACCGCATTTTAGGAATGGGCAATTGGATGTTGTGGTGACACCTTTTAGAATACCGATGCCCGATCCATCCTCCATCGTTTATCTGGATTTGGATAAAGATGGGGATCCAGATGTTTTGCAGGCTATCTTACCCAATGGTATTCACCTACAATGGATCGATGATGATGATGATATGAAAAAGGGGGATTTGGAAGGAGATTTGGATAGTGACTGTGTAATGCTGGATTTAAATCAGGATGGGAGTTATAGTGGGGAAAAGGATTTGATGGTGGATTGGAATGATGAAGATGGAGATGGGAAGGCGGATTGGCAGTGTATTGTGGACAATGCCGCTAAAGATTATTCGGGAAAATGGACCTCTCATTATATTTGGTTTTGGGATGCAGATCAGGATGGTATATTTGGATATATCAACTGGGATCATTTCAAATTTGAGGGGTGGGACCACGATGGGCGTGCCAATTTCTATACAGACTATAATGGAAAAAGCATGATGCTCAAGGTGCATATCACGACTTCAAATATAAAGGATTTGCGTTATAACTGGGAAAATCCATTTTTGTATTTTGATGAAGATGGGGACGGATTGACAGAAATGGCGATGCGTATGGTAGATGAGCCCAATGCTATAAAAGACGATAAAAACCCGAGATTCGCATGGGATTTCAGCCATCAAATATCCATGGTACAAATGACTTTTGATTTGGATAACGACAATGCACCGGGCAATGAACTGGACTTTGATATGAGTTTGAAATTTAAAGGAAAGGGGTTTGATTATAGTGATCAGGTACACCACTTCTCCAATATGAAGGGCTTGTCCTCCGCTGACAAATACTTTGAGGATGCGCGTTGGCGACATACGACGGAACTGATTTACCCTGACCATAAGACGGCTTATAATCTGACCTTTGAACGGGGAGAATGGAGTGAGTGCTGGATGGTATTCGACGAAGACGATGATTGTCAGCGGTGGGAAAGGGTTGAGTTTTACGATCCAAAAAATCCATTTAAAATAGGGACAAAAAACGGGGGACTCGATCATAATCCACAGGCAGACCCATCGGGAGACCGAGGAGAATGGGATTTAGATTTTTCAGGAAAGGGGCAATTATATATCTCCCCATTGGATGGGAGAATACACTTATTTGGAGCGGAGTACGGATATTGGCGGATCGATCAAAATGCCACCTATTTTCAGGGCTGGCAGGGATGGAGAGGCCCTAATTTACAGCCGGAAGACTTTGACAAAGCGGAGCCATTTTTGTTTGGCACAATGAAGTACGAAGATACAGACGGCAATGGATTCATGGATAAAATCAGCATGGATATGGATGGGGATTTTATTTATGAAACAGCGATTTCTCTACTTGACCTTGGAATCGAAGATAAGGCAGAGGTACTGAACACCCAAAAATGGCGCTACGAAGATTATCGGGCTATTTATACGAAAATGTCGAATCAGATGTGGTTAAATGCCCAGAAAGGATTAAAAGCCGCTCAAAAATATGGGTTGAATACAGGATGGTACAGCCATCTAACAAGTGCCAAAAGTACTAGAGAAAAATATAATAATGGGTATTGGCTGAATTTATACCTCTATCGGGATTTACTGAACTACGCCCTCATTAAAAATGATAAAAATTTAATACTTAATATTCAAAAAGCTTATTTTTCATCTGATTGGCAGAAGCTTTTAAAATAAAAATATATGCATTACGAAATAACAAAAGAACAGATTGCCGAGTATCAAAAGAACGGCTTTATCATTATCCATGATTTTTTGACTCCAACGGAATTAGGCATCATGAAAAGTGCAGTTGATAATGCCGTTCAAAACAGGCATGGCCGAAAATTTCCCCACTCAGAGATTATCACCGGGCAGGACGATGGCATCAATGCACAAGCGGACTACTTTGGGAAAGTGTTTGATCAAATTATCAACCTTTGGCAAACGGATGAAAAAGTCAAAGAGTTAATCCTCGATGAACGAATTGGGAAAATGGCCACGATGCTTTCAGAATCGGAAGGTATTCGGGTTTGGCATGACCAGTCGCTTGTTAAACAGCCCTGGGCAAATGCTACCGCCTGGCATGTTGATACTCCATTCTGGTCTTTTACGCATCGAGAAGCTTTGAGTATTTGGATTGCGCTGGAAGATGTCACTATTGAGAATGGTTGTTTGTGGTTTATGCCGGGCTCTCATCGGGACACAGAATTTGGAGAGCCGGGGATTGCCGTAAACATGGGAGATGTATTTGAAAAATATCCAAAATATCGAAGTGTAGAACCAGTGCCCGCCGTGATAAAAGCCGGCAGTTGTACCTTCCACAACGGAATGTGCTTACACGCTGCAGGTGGCAATATGACTCCTGGAACCCGCAAAGCCATGACTTGCGCTTTCATGCCCGATGGTAGTACGTTTAATGGCAATAAAAATGTATTGAGTGACGAACAATTTGCCAGACTCAAAATTGGAGATTTGATGAATGACGAGGCGCAAAATCCTTTGATTTATAAGCGGGGGATGTAAATTAGAATGGGAATTAGAATTAGAATGGGAATGAAAATGGGAAATTTTAAAAACGAATAAATGAAGAAGAAAATACTTTGGGGACGATATGAGCGGATGCGCCCAGATGAAATAGAGGCGGTATTCGATGTATATCCGATTGCCTATTTACCGTGGGGTGCATCGGAATATCATGGGGTGCACAATCCAATTGGATTGGATAGTATTAAGGCTTATGGAATGAGTTTGGATTTGGCAAAATCGGTCGGAGGGCTGGTTTTACCCGTCATTCATCAGGCAAGTAGTACTATTAAGACCTATCCGGGGGTGGACTTCAAACGGCATTCTTTAGAGTTTTCGGAGGAGCTGATTCGGATGATGTGCCGGGAATATTTCGAACAATTGGTAGATGAAGGATTCAAAATTGTGGTCTTATTAACAGGGCACTGTGGGGAGCCGCATTTTGAGATATTAAAATCAGTAGCAGAAGAATTTAATAAAAAATATACAGATCGGCACTTTTGGACTTTAGCAGAATTTGAAGTACTGGAGGCAGATATGCTGGTTGCCAATCATTCTGCGATAGGTGAGACTGCTTTGCAACTGTATTATGCGCCGGAAATGGTTGCCTTAGAAAAACTGCCTGCGGATCGGGAGACGACATTGGAGGACGATGCCGTCTCGGGAGCAGACCCTCGCCCAGCAACAGCAGAAATGGGAAAGACAATTGTGGAAACTTTTGTCAAGAATGCAGGCAGGAAAATGGATCAACTAATCGAACAATACATAAAAAATGAAGTATAGAACACTAGGAAGAACCGGATTAAAAGTGAGTGAAATTGCTCAGGGCACCTGGGCATTTGGGAATAACGTTTATGGAGGAGTGGATGAAAAAGATGGGATTGCAGCTATCCATGAGGGAATAGACCTTGGTATTAATCTAATGGACACCGCACCACAATATGGAACAGCAGAACAAGATGGAGTAGCAGAAATTGTCCTTGGAAAAGCATTGAAGGGAAAGCGAGATCAGGTTTTCATCTCTACCAAGTTTGGACGAAACCCAACGATAGCGGGAGGCGCATCGCAGTTTTATAAAGAACGGGTGATAGCGTCAGTAGAGGAAAGTTTAAAACGATTACAAACAGATCATATTGATATATTATTCTTTCATTCTCCCTTTTCGGCGGATGAGATACGAGATGATGTTTGGGAAGGATTGGAGCAGGTGAAAAAGCAGGGGAAAGTTCGTTTTATCGGGCATTCCATTTCGATGTTTCATCAAACAGCAGGAATGGCCAGAGAATGGGCCAAAGACGGAAGGATAGACTTAGTACAGGTGGTTTTAAGTCTAATGAATCGAGAATCGGAACAATTGGTCAATGATTTTGGTGCCATGAATGTGGGAGTTGTTGCCAGAGAATGCCTGGCGAATGGTTTTTTGGCCGGTGTTTTTAACAAAGATACCGTATTTAAACCGGGAACACTAAATGCAAGATATAGCAGAGAGGAGTTGAGTGAACGGATTGATCAGGTGGATGCCTTTCGTTTTTTAGTTCGTAATGACGTGACTCAGATGGCGCAGGCTGCTTTGCGGTGGGTCTTGGATCAAAAAGGGGTTTCTACCGTTCTTTCCGGGGCGAAAAATAGTATGGAATTGAGAGGTGCGGCTTCTGCTTCGGATGCAATGCCTTTTTCAGAAACGGAATTAGCTTTGGCGAAGGAGTTACTGGTGAAGGATTTTGAGGCGGCTTAGGGGAAGGGGGGCGGTAGGCTTCAGTGGGCAGGCTTCAGTGGGCAGTTGGCAGTCTTCAGTTGGCAGTCTTCAGTCTTCAGTTGGCAGTGGGCATAAGGTGACATCTTTTGAGGGAGGGAAAAAGAGAAGAGCAAAAGGTGTTATCTT
>CAZNCI010000029.1:0-9611 GCA_964571475.1 uncultured Saprospiraceae bacterium
TAAATTCCCGGATTTAAGTGAGATACATCCATCGTTAGGACGTCATTTGCATTGACTATTTTCTGCTGTAGGACTTGCCTTCCAAGGATATCAGTCAAACCTACTGAATTGGCGGTTATTTGCCCCAGGTCGATAGATATATTTTGATTGGCCGGATTCGGATATACCCGGATTTCGGATAGAGCAGCCTCATGGGTAGCCGTTACAAAATCGACCTGACCACTTAAAATAGATAGACAACCGGTCGCATCTGTCACCGTAACTGTATAATCACCGGATATCAGTTCTGCAATATCTTCATTGGTATCTCCTGTACTCCATACATAATGATAAGGAGGTGTACCCCCCACTACCGTCAGATCAATACTTCCATCCTGCTGATCTTCATGTTCCGGTGAAGTTGTCAAAAAAGTATTTAGGCAGGAAGCCAGACTCCACACCTCGGTCCCATGAATGCCATCATCCGCTGAAAAATACAATTTATCATTGAACAATGTTAAATAAGAAGGGTCGCTATTGGAAGGTCCAGCCCAAATATCCGTCACTATCTGCGTAATATCAGTCGCTGCATCGTACTCCCATAATTCCCTTCCGTATTCATCATTCATTGCGGTGAAGTATAATTTATCATTAAAGACCGTCAAATAATAAGGATTACTAGCCGCTTGACCGGGAGCAATATCAGCGACCAATTCAAAGGCCTCCGTAGCAGCATCAAAACGGTACAACTCTTTACCGCTTGGATTAGCACTTACCGCCATGTATAATTGGTCATTATAGACTTGCAGCCAGCTGAAACTGGGACCACCTAGTGGAAGTTGATAAAAAACGACGGCATCCGTAACAGGATCATAGGCGTACAAACGACCAGAATGCGCCTGATCGTGGGCATTAAAAAACAACTTCCCGGCATAGGAGGTCAACCAGTCTATTCCTCCGTCGCCAGGTCCCGGATTGATATCTGCGATCAATTCCAATTCTCCGGTATTCAAATTGACCCGGTGAAGTTCTTTGCCAACCATTTCATTGCCGCCATAAGCACAAAAAAATTGATCATTGAAGAAATAAAATTTACTTGCCTGAGCTTCACTCACAGTCGTCACTTCATCAGTAACGGGATCATAAACAAATATATCCTGATTGCTGCTAGTCACCCTGGCGGTAAAATATAATTTACCATTGTGAGGCGTCAGCTCTTCCGGAAAACCGCCATCAATACCGACATTGATATCTTTGACTAATACAATTTCGCCCGTACCAGGATCATAATAGCCCAATTCCCCCCCTACATCCGGGAAGTTAATAGACATAAACAAACGCCCATCAAATTCCTGATAAAAACGAGGGCTACTATTTCCGATTCCGGGAGTATGATCGATCAATATAGAGGTATTTCCATTTTGTGGGTCATAAGTCCATATTTCGCTACCTGCCACTTCGTCCCGCGCATTAAAAAACAATTGCTCATCAAAAGCAGTAAAAGTATTGGGATCAGAGCTCGCTGTGGTAATATTGATGTCTTTGATTAAAGAGGACTGCATATTCGTCGCATCATATATGAAGGGCTCCTGATCAATATCCTCTTCAAAATCCGAATAAAAAACTTTATCACCTACGGCATAGGTCTCAAAGGGTTTGTTCGCATCATAAAGTAAATTCACCGCATTGGTCACCGGATCAAAAGTATAAATATTTCTTTCTACCCCATCTGGTGTCGCATCAAAATACAGCAACCCATTTGCCACATTGCCAATTCCCGGGCTCGAAGTACCACTTGGATTGATGACAATCTGAGAAACCATATCGGTATTACCATCATACTGCCACAATTGATATTTTCCATTTTTCTTGGCCGTAAAAACCAGTTTATCCCCAACCAAAGTGAAGTTATTAGGCTCTGAACCCGGTGATCCCGGAAAAATATCGGCAATTAGACGAAACATTTGAGTAACCGGATCGTATTCGAATAACTCCCGTCCTATATTATCAGCGTTATTCATTGCCAAAATGAGTTTGTCATGATAGCCGATAAAATTGCCGGCATAAGTACTTCCCGGCACGGACGTTGCTTCAAAAGTATCCGTATCTAATATCCATAATTGGTCGTTTTGCACCTGATCGCTTCCATTGAAGTAAAGTACGCCATTTAGCTCGTGAATCGATGCAACAATGTCGTTACTGACCTCCGGATTTAGATCTAAGACCGCCTCTATCAAATTACTATTGGGGTTGTACCGATAGAGCCGGTTATTGCTTCCTGTTGGTCTGCCTGTGAAATACATCATGCCATTGAATTCGAGAAAACCATAAGGATCGCTGATGTATTCTCCGCCCACCTGGGTCGCTCCATTTTCTGCTTCATCTAATACAAAAAGTCGATTCCCGGATGTGCCGTTTGCCGAAAAAAACAATTGATCCTGAAAAATAAAAAATGCCCCCGGGTTAGAACTATAAGCGTTGGGACTAAGATCGAACAACAACTCTGTTTCCCCGGTTTCAATATCGTGTCTCCACACTTCTCGCCCATGAGCACCATCATCTGCGGAGAAGTAAATACCGCCATTAAAATGAATAAAATCTCCAGGAAATGCCCCAGAGGGTTTTTGATTAATGTCAAATTCTAATGCAAGTTGTGAAAAAATCTGAGTGGTAAAAAGTAATGCGAACAGGCATAATCCTAGTCGTCGGTTCAGGTGTAGCTTCATTGTCCAATTTTTTTTATTGTTCAGCCAAAGGTAATAAATCTTTTGCAATCCCCTATGTGGGAAGCACAGCTTTTTTGAGCAAACACCTTAGTAGAAAAATAAATTTCCCGATAGTTTCCTCCAAATTGTCAAGACCGAAGCCATAACGGAGAGATGCAGGCTGAAGCTCGAAACAACATCAAAATTAAATTTTAACAGGGCATATCCCCTCCTACCCTGACTCCCATCCCACTCATCGTCGGGGTCGCTACGTCCATAGGCTCACTATTCGTTCGGCCGCTCCGCAAAGCTACGCGTCTGCCTCCTACGTCGGCACCTATTCCCATCGCTTATGCGGAAAGTGACGAATATCAGCATGAAGTACACAGATATAAAAAAGAAGCCAATCCCCAAAGAGATTGGCTTTTCAAACATTATCTAATTCCAGTTTTTTGAAATAAGAGGGACATTATTTATTCATCGTTCAAAACAGCCAAGGGGGTCAACTCGGGCAAAAAGCCATAAATTTCAGTATTAGAGTGGAAGGCATACCAGGCATACCAATAACAAACGGCGCTTGGAATTAAGGTTCCTTCTTCGTCCGTGACCCAGGTTGAATGGGTATCTTCATTGTATTGAATTTGGATTTTCATACCATTGAAAAAATCTTCGGTATTTTGCGTTAACATAGAGAAAGGATAGGCTTTGAATTTGCCATCTACCTCGATGCCAACAACCCTGCTTTTGAAAGGCAATTTATTCTTTGAAAAAGCGACAGGATAGGGTAATTCTACGGTATTTTCATACTTTGCATAAGCAGCCTTTGAGTAATCAATCCCTTGTCCATTGTCAATAGAAAGTACTTTTGTCTCGGTGAATTTAGCTTTCCATTCGCCCCAGCTCGTATAAACGACGGGGATTTGTTTTAGCTTTTTTGCTGCATTTTCACCCGCGACACCATCGCCCCCCAACTGTGTCCATAGTGATCGGGTATTCTTATCATAAAGTAGGGTATTATTGTTGTAAACCAAGGCAGAGATACCAAAGTCGCTTGTCGCAAAGGCCTGTCCACTAGCTGTTAATGGAGCATAAGTAACCAGTACTTTTTCGTCACCAAATTGCGCAGCAACTACTTCGTGCCATGAAATAACACGGATGGGGTAAGCCTTTGTTTCTCCATTATAATGGATACCCAAAACCATTTCGTCATCGGCTAACCAAGCCTGAGCCACGGTTGCAGATTCATAAAGAGGCTGATTTAATTGGGCGATTCCCATACGGTTTTCACCCCCCGGATAAATCTCACTAATGGGAATTTCGAGATTGGATAATTCAAAATCATTGGCGGCATAATAAGCGGGGTCGTAATCGACAAATTGTGCCTGTAAAAAATTCATTCCTAGAAGAAGGGTCAGAAAAGACCATGTAAGTTTTCGTAAATTCGTGTTCATAATGTGATAAAATTTTTAAAAGTTTATAGTGTTATGAACCAATATACATAAATCGTGCCAATTTTTTATTCCGACCTAAAAAACGACTCTTTTAGCATGGCATATTGCACGATCGTTCGATAAACATCTCCCTTCCTGATATGATTACGTAGGATACCTTCCTGCTTCATATTATTTTTCATCATGACTTTACCCGAAGCGGGATTATCTTCAAAATAAACAGCATAAATGCGCTCCAACTTTAGTTCTTCAAATCCAAACCTCAACATCATCGCCACGGCCTCCGTTACAATGCCCTTGTTCCAATGTGGCTCTCCTACCCAATAACCTAATTCAGCACGATTGTCTTGGGCATGTAAATGTAAGCCAATTCCTCCTACGAATTCATTTTCATTCAGGTGGATACCAAAGATATAGCCATCCTTATTTTGAAACCCCTGATGCGCCATATTTAACCAAAAGATAGCATCCTTTTCTTCGTAAGGAAACGGCAAAGTCAGAAGGTTATCAGAAATATTGGGATTGTTTGCATATTTGATAATAGCCGGAATGCTGGATGCACTGGCAATTTTCAATGTAAGTCGATCACTTTTTAATATGGGATACAGGTCATTTGTTTTAGACATAATTTTTTCTTTTTGTGGTAAGCATATTAAGCTCCGTTATTTTTTATTGAAAGGAAAAATATTAAAAAGAAGTTCCCAAAGGTGCTGAATAGTTTTATCGATTATTGAATGGTAACCGTACTAAAGCCATTACCACTTTTCTCGACCTTTATTTGGGTGTTCATACGTTCTTTGAGGGAATTGACATGGGAAATGATGCCAATATTCTTACCGGATGACTTTAAATTTTCGAGGGTAGAAATAGCCATATCGAGGGTATTATCATCCAGTGAACCAAATCCTTCGTCGATAAAGAGGGATTCAATACGGGTGTTTTGTCCGGCGAGGTCGGAAAGTCCCAAGGCAAGTGCCAGACTAACCAAAAAACTTTCTCCACCGGAGAGGGTATTCATAGATCGTTGGTTATCGGCATGATAGGTATCGACGATAGCCAGATCGAGGTTTTCAGTTTCCGGTTTCAGGATATAGTATCGCTCCTGAAGCGACTGTAGATGTTTATTGGCAAGCTGTACCAATTGAGAAAGGGTCAATCCCTGGGCAAAAATCCTAAATTTTTTGCCATCAGCCTGCCCGATTATTTCATTGAGCCGGCTCCAGCGGGCACATTCTTTTTTTTGTTTTTGGATGCGTTGCAGTAAGTCCTTGGCTTTTTTCCGTTTATTTTGAGATTCAGCGAGCCTTTCTTCCAGTCTGCCACTATTTTGGTGTAGTGAAGTAAGTTGTTGCTCCTTACTTTTAAGTTCGGCTTTAATTGCTGCAATATTTCGCTGGTCAGTCTGCTGCTGCCTGGCTTCGGAGAGTTGCTGCCGGGTATCCTTGATGGTTTTAGCAAGTAAAATATCCTGCTGTTGCAATCTTTCTTTAAGTTGGGATATTCGCTGGTGTTCTTCCTCCGTCAGGAAGAGCTCCATTACTGCATCGACCGACTTGAATTGGTATTTTTGGAGTCGTTTTTCAATTTCACTTTGGGTATTTTGTTGTTTTTTCCGTAGGGCTTTGATTAATTTTTCATTGTCCTTTTTTCGTTCTTTTTGGCTGTCAAGCTGGGCAGAAATTTGTGTGTGTGTTTGACTTAACGCCTCCATTTGAGTTCTGAATTGCTCGATTGAATGCAGCAGTGATTCGCGTATTTTTTTTGGATCATCTGTCCCCAAAAGTATTTTTCGTTTTGCTTGAATTTCGATAATTTCATTTTGTTCTTTAGCAAAGCTTGCCTGTATTACTTCTTTCTTTTTTTGAACTTTATCGATTGCGATACTTTGAGTTTTAATCTGGTCGTTCAGGAGCGTCAATTGGTGGTTGAGTTCTTCGTGATGCTTTTCGTTTGAGAGGTACTCATTTTTTTGTTTTTCCAATTGTTCAAACATCAATTTGGCTGATTTCAAGTCAAAAGATTGTTTGTATTTTTTGAGTATTTTATTGATTTTTTTAATGAGTGCGTCGTACTCACTTGTTAATTGTCCGTATTTTTGGATATGCGTATTAGCCGTTTCCGACCTATTATTGAGGTTATTCTTCTCGATAATTAATTCTTGTTGGATGGATTGAATTTGTCTGGATTGTCTGTTTAATTCCTGAGACAATTGAATCGCTGTCAACTGAATTGCTTTTTTAAAATGCAATTTGCTTTCTCTGTCTTTTATTTTTTGAACAAGGACATCCGGAGTCGTCTGAGCAAAATCTTTTTCGGTAATTTTTATGCCCAATGCCGCAATTTTGGTCTCAACGCCCATCATTTTGTCTTCGGGCTTTTTCCTGTCTTTCAATTGTTCAATAGCCTGAATGGTTTTTCCTTGTTGAATTTGCAAACGCTTGTATTCAGCCACAAGGGGCGCGAGTTGTTCGTCCACCTGCTTGAGTTCAGCTCTGGCTTCGTTTAAGAATGGTTTAATAGCCTGTCTGCGAAAAGGATGATCGGTAGAATAACATAATGGACAGGGCTCCCCTTCTTTGAGTTCCGACCGATGTTTATCGTAATTGGCAATGTATTGCTGCTGTTCAAAAATGTGTAGTTTGTAATCCCGTTTTTCCTGAAGTTTATCGACCATTTCCATGAGGGACATAAGGTCTTTATTAAGAGCTGTTTCCTTACTCAGCAGGGAGTTGAATTCATCTTCCCGCTCGTTCAATTCATGGATTGCTTCCCTGTATTGCAGGGCGAGGTTCAATATTTCCTTTAGTTCATTGACTTCCTGTTGTAAGCGATCGATATCTTGTTGAATGCCTTGTTCAATTTGGGCTGTTTCTGCCAAATAGGACATTCCAATTTCCTTTTCAAACCTTTGTTGCGCCTTTTGAAATTGTAATTGCTCTTGTTTTAATTTTTTTTCTATTTTCTGAATAGCCGTAAGAAGCTTATTTTTAGATTGTTCAAACTCTTTACCGAGGTGCTCCAATTCAGTTTTTTCTTTATAGAGTCGCCTCAACTCATCACGATATTTATCAAGCAAAGGGAAGTCAATGTTCAATTGATGGAGGTGCTGATTTTTTTTGAGCCAATGATTATTTTCTTTTTGCTTGTTTTGCAAATCCTTGAGCTGCTTGTTTTTTTGATCGAGTTGAACGGTCAAATCCAACGCTTCCTGCCGGAGTACCTGCAAGGACTCTTTTGTGCGGGCAAAGGCATCTAATTTTTTATCAATATCAACATCGAGCTTTTCGACCGCTGCCCATATCTTTTTTCCGTCATCGAATTGAATTTGAGACTGCTCCAAATCTGCTTTACAGGATTGCAACAAAAGCGCTGTCTCGGACAATTGAGTATGAAGTAGAGGAATTTGTTTTTGATGAAAGTCAGCAGCCTCTCTAAGTTCCTTCAATTGAATATTTTCTTCATTTTGAGTATTAAACAATGCCTGAAAAGGTTGCGTTTTTGCGTAAGCTGCCAATTTATCCAAATCCTGGCTTGCCGCTTCTTTTTCGGACGTTAAAGCTTCTTGCTGCGCTTCTAATTGGATGAGGCTTTGGCTGGCGCTTTCAATAAGGGTACTAATTTCAACTTGTTTTCTGATCTTTTTGATTTCCTTTTCAAGTAATTTTGCTTCTTTTTGATTATTTATCTTTTGTTCGTTAAGTGCTGCTTCCATTTCATCATCCATCATATCAAGTGCCTCCAAACTTTGCTGAAGAGCAGCATATTGCTCCATTTCCAGTTTGTTGCGATCAAAGGCAGCCTTTGATATTTTAGAGTAAATTTCAGTTCCGGTAATCCGCTCAAGCAGGTCTGACCGTTCTTTTTCGCTAGATTTCAGGAAGGCAGCAAAATCCCCCTGAGATAATAATACAGATCGACAAAAGCGGTTATAATCCAGCCCGGTGGCTGCTTCGACCTGTTCATCTACTTCTCTTTTTTTTTCAGCGAGATAGATCCATTCCTGCTTTTCTTCATCCCATTTGGAGATTCTTCTTTTGGATGCCTGAAAATTACCGCTCGCTTTCAACTTTGCTCTTCGGAGGCTCCATTGAGAGAGGAATAACTCATTTTTATTTTCAAAAACAACAGCTGCAGCACATTGTCCTTCGCCATAGGTCATCACTTCTTCTTCGTGTTTGTTTCGGTGAATGCGCCCGTAAAGCCCTAGTGTCAAAGCATCTAAAATGGTGGTTTTCCCCGCTCCCGTATCGCCGGTAATAGCAAAAAGCCCCGCATTAAGTAAAGGAGGCTTCCGAAAATCAATCATTTGTTCTCCTTTGATGGAGTTCAAATTTTGGAAAGAAATGGAAAGAATTTTCACGGTCTATTTTTATATGCTTATCGCAAATTTAAGGTTAGTTTTTGTAAAAATAGAGAATTGCGTAGATTATTAGGTGCGTGAGGTGCATTTCACCGATTCTTACTCAAATAAATGCCAATCAAAATCAATGCCGCGCTCAAAAAATAGTAAAAACTAAATTCTTCCCCATCCAAAACACCAAAAACCACCGCAACTACCGGAATCAAATAAGCAACAGTAGAAGCAAAAACTGCTCCGGTATCCTGCACTAATCGAAAAAACAATAAAGTGGCAATAACTGTTCCAATCAATGATAATACAGCAACGTAAAAAAGAGACTGCCAGCCCTCCGGGTGAGTAGTCACCAATGTCAAAAAATCACTAAAAAGTAAAACTAAAAAAGAAGGCAAGCCAATAAAAATAAAAGAAGTCGCCGTAATGTCTATCGGCGAAAATCCCATTAGTTTATTACCCACTACATTCGCACTGATCGCATAAAAAACAGCAGCCAACACCAATAACAAACCAGCACCCAGATTACCGCTCTCGTTCACGCCACCACTTGCTACAATTAATAATGCAGCCCCGAGCAGCCCTATAATTACACCCAAAGCCCTGCGTTTGTGGAATACTTCATCAAAAAAAATAATACTCAAGACCAAGGTAAAAAGAGGGGCTAATGAGTTCAATATCCCCGCTACGGAGGAACTGACATATTGCTGCGCAAAAGGAATCAAAAAGAAGGGAATTCCACTTCCCGCTAAACTAACAATTAGCAAATATTGCCAACGCGACCAATCTATGCGCCTGAAATTCTTAATAAAATAAGGAACAAAAATCAAAGCCGCCATACTCAAACGCAAGGTCGTTACCTGATACGGCGGAAAGACAATCAAGGCCTTTTTGATCAAAATAAAGGAACTTCCCCATATTATACTCAACAACACCATCCCCGCCCAACTCTTCCATCCTATTCCTGATACTTGCTTCTCCAAGATTTATTGTTTTTTTGAAGGAGCGAAGGTAAGGAAAAAATGGGAATCCATGTTTCGACCTTGCCTAGGGCTAGCCTGAGAGCTGCCGTCATGACACTAATTTTCTTTTCTTTTGCCACGAAACCTGTCCCGCATCCCTGCG
>CAZNCI010000029.1:9711-21623 GCA_964571475.1 uncultured Saprospiraceae bacterium
GTCATGACACTAATTTTCTTTTCTTTTGCCACGAAACCTGTCCCGCATCCCTGCGGGATGCACGAATGTTTTTTTTGATGGCACTAATTTTCTTTTCTTTTGTCACGAATGTTTTTTTGATGGCACTAATTTTTTTGGCCACGGATGCACGAATAATTACAATTTTTCTCGGCAAGCCGAGAAAATATTCGTGCATTCGTGGCTACTTTCTTTTTTATTCGTGCATCCCGCAACCGGCGTGTGAGGCAGGATGCGTTTAATAGCGATTTTAGCGTTACAATTCCACCCAATGGGAAATTGGATGATGGACCATAGAACTTACTCATGAAAAACCAATAAGGGTTTGTGACTATGAAAAGTCATCTGCTTGGTGAAGCTACTATGGAATAATCGCTCCCACAGTCTTCTACGAGGCATATAAAGAGACAGCCAATCGACTTCCTGCTCTTTCATAAAGACATCAATTCCCTCCATCACAGAAGAACTTTCCACTACATGAAAGTCATCAAAATCTTCCACTGATTCTACCTTTTGGATGATTGGCTCGTCTTTCAAATATTCATTCGTCTCGACGTGCACAAAACAAGCGTGTGCATTTAGAATCGTTGCAAGCTTCTTCAATTTAGCGACAAAATGCTGTTCATTTCGACTAAAATCGGTTGCATAAGCAATCTTTCTGACGGGAGAATACTTAGCGAACTCCGGAACGGCTAATACCGGGCAAGTCGCCTGTAACATCGTCTGCGTCGTCACACTTCCCAGGTATTTTTCGACATCACTATGCTCCCCTTTTGTACCGATGATAATCAAATCGTAATCCCCCTCCTTAGCATAAACTGCTATTTCATTGGGAATAAATATGCCATAGACGCCTTCTGTCTTACCAATCAAAGAAGGATCTGTATCGGCAACCAATGAACTCAACTGCTCTTCAACCTCCTCCTGCTGTTCCTGATTCAGGCGAGAAATATACTCCGGCGGAATATTCGCCACTTCGAAGGCCGGCAAATGATAAATATTCAAAACATCAATGGTCGCTCCAATCTCTTTGGCAAAAAGGCAGGCATACTCATACGCATTTTTGGAAGCTGCTGAAAAATCGGTTGGAAATAGAATCTTTTTCATCTGTCTAATTTTTATTTATTGGCAATATAGCAAAAATATTAACTCCTGCCCAATGATAAATATCAATTGGCTACTTTGACTTTTGTCAATCTCAATACCGTTCGTCCTCCACCATCGCAAGTCGGCTCATTTTCATTACTTCAATGGAATAAAAACCAAACTCCTCCACGACCTTACCTTCTATCCGGTAAATTCCTTTTCCCCGAAAGGGGTATAACTTTAAAAAATTGGGAAAATGGGTGGTATCAAAAAAAACGCCATCTTCATCTATCCACGTCCCAAAAGCCATGATTTTCGCATTAGAGGTATAGACTTTTTTCCGATTGACAAAATAACCCAAAATAGAGATATATCTCCCTAAATTGTATTTCAAAACACTCCCCCGTATATTACCCTTCCTTTTATCTGAAGGCATCAACAAATCGAAAGGAGATCGCAACATAAAGCCCAATAGCTCCAATTCATCAAAAGCCTGGTCAAAAACGCCTTCTTTGAGCTCCGGCAGTTCAAAATCGACGGTTTCATCGAATAGTAATAAGGAGGCTTCGTGCTTTTCTTTTGGATTATAAACAGCATTTTTATCCCACATCAATTCGTATTTGTTCCGCCCGGTAAAGCGAAAAGCACCAATGCGAAGTAGTAAATCCAATTGCTCAGAAGAAATCTTCACCCGATTGACAAAATCTGCCAAATCCAAAAACTTACCACCCCAGGTACGTTGGTATTCTATGCGATGTGCCAATTGCTTTTCCAAGCCATTGAGATGGACAAAACCCACGTAAATATCCTTGCCAAAAATAGTGGTCAAATAATTACTGTGATTGACACAGGGGGCGTGAATCACAGCTCCTGACATTCGCGCCTCATGGAAATAATACTCCGATGAATAAAACCCACCAAAATTATTAATCACAGCCACCATAAACTCAAGCGGAAAATAAGTCTTCAAATACAAACTTTGAAAACTCTCCACGGCATAACTCGCCGAATGTGCTTTGCTGAAAGAATAACCCGAAAAACTCTCAATTTGCCGCCAGACTTCCTGCGCCAGTGTCCGGCTATATCCCCGCTTTTCGCAATTGTAAAAATACTTCTGCCTAAGTGCATCCAGTGTTTCTTTTTTGTGCTTTTTGCCGGACATAATACGCCTCAACACATCACTTTCGTCCAAATCCAAACCCGCAAAATGATGCACCACTTTGATTACATCCTCCTGATAAACCATGATACCGAAAGTCTCCCCCAGGTATTCCTCAAAAACCGGGTGCAAATACTCAAAACCATCGGGCTGATGAAACCGCCGGATGTATTCCTTCATCATGCCCGACTTTGCAACACCGGGTCGAATGATAGAACTTGCCGCCACCAGATGAATATAATTATCACAATGCAACTTCTGCAATAAACCACGCATGGCAGGGGATTCTATATAAAAACAGCCCATACATTTGCCCGACTTTAATTGCTGCCGGACGGCTTCATCCGTTTTCATCATTTCTACGTGATGGATGTCCACAGAGACCCCCTGATTATGGTGCACAATCTCAATGGCATCCTTGATATGCCCCAGTCCCCGCTGACTCAAAATATCGTATTTATGAAATCCAATCGCCTCTGCCTGATACATATCAAACTGCACGATTGGAAACCCCTTGGGCATCATCTGAAGCGCCGTATATTCACTCAAAGGACGATGAGCTATCAATATACCTCCTGCATGGATGGAAAGATAATTGGGAAAACCCTCCATCATTTTACCATATTTAAAAATATTCCGGGCAATGGCATTTTCCCCGGCAGCCTGTACGGGATCGTCAATAATGGCATCAATTTCTCTTTTGGGTAAACCAAAAACCTTACCTAATTCCCGGACAACCGACTTGCCTTTAAAGGTATTATAAGTTGCCAAAAGTGCCGTATATTCACTGCCGTAACGCTTAAAAATATAATCAATAATATCATCCCGTTCATCCCATGAAAAATCAATATCAAAATCGGGAGGATTCACCCGATGGGGATTGATAAAACGCTCAAAATACAAATCCAGCTCCAAGGGGTCAACATCCGTTATTTGCAGGCAATACGCCACAATAGAATTGGCACCGCTACCCCGCCCAACGTGGTAATAACCAACCGACCGGGCATATCGGATCACATCCCAGGTGATGAGAAAATAAGCACAAAAATCCTGTTCGCGAATCACTCGAAGTTCCTTATTCACCCTTTCTAAAGCTAAACGGTTAGTTGCTCCATATCGTCGTTTACAACCGGCAATCGCTAGTTTTTTTAACAAAGAATAATCATCCGATTCACTATGACCAAACACCTTTCGATTGTGGTGCAAACCCGGCTTCCAATCAATAGAACAAGCCTCCAAAATACGCTGTGTATTCTGAATAATTCCGGGATAACTCTTATAAAACCCAAGGAGTGTTTCAGGCGGAATCAACTGCTCATTTTTGTGTGCGACATCTTTATTGGTCACCTTGGTGATAATGGTATTCAAATCAATCGCTCTTAGCAGCCGGTGCAATTCAAAGCCCGTCTCATCCAGAAAAGTAACCGCCTGCAATACCACTAATTTATGTTGATAATTCCGCAATTGATGCGAAAAAAGACGATTTACGTGCTGTGGTCTTATCCCTAAAAACTCATGATCCCTAAATTCGGTAATCGGTCGATTCAACCGGGGATAAACGACCCAGCAATTTTGCAATGAAGGAGCGATTTTGGGTAATTCCTTTTCTTTATTTGTATAAATATTTAACAACTCCACCAGCGCTTTCCATCCTTGAATATCCCGGGCCAGTCCCAAGTATAAAAATTCATTATCCCGACGAAATTCTATTCCCAAAACAGGGCGAATTCCTGCTTCTTTACACCGTTTCACAAAGTCCCAGGCCGCACTCGTATTATTAATATCCGTCAATGCCAGGGTCTCGATTCCCCACCGACTGGCCGTATCGACTAATCGCTCAACGGAAAGAGTTCCATAGCGAAGACTGAAATAAGAATGGCAGTTTATGAACATAGTTTTGGTAATCGTTTGACTTCCACGCTTTCAATGGTTAAAAATTTTCGGTTCAGTTGGGTTTACCCCTTCACCGGGCATCTGCCATCAATAAATAGCCCGTTTAATCGCTTTTATCCCAAACTTTTTACGAATATCATCCATCACGCGAAGTAACTCCTGCTCCTTATGACTATCGTTAAACAATTCCATTTGCTGTTGACCATGTACCAGTTTGCCGAAACGAACGCCAATCAGGCGAATCAATTGCCGTTTTTGATAAAGTTTTTCAAAGAGGCGGTGTGCAAATTCGATGAGTGTTTGGTCGCTGGCGGTATAGGGAATTTGTTGCTGTTTGGAATAAGTATTAAAATCAGCATACCTTAATTTGATGGCGATATTGGCGGTCAATTTCTTTTTGCTGCGCAATTCGTAGGCGAGTTTAACCACCATTTTAGTGATGTAATTTTTCAATAATTCCACATCAATGGTATCGTGCTCAAAGGTGTGTTCAGTGGAAATAGATTTGCGTTCCCGATAAGGAACAACAGGAGAATAATCAATGGCATTGGCTTTTTTCCATAATTCAAGCCCATTTTTTCCAAATTCCCGCTGCAGTAATAATTTAGGAATCTCACTCAATGTTTTGACATCGTGAATTCCCATCAGGCTCAATTTTTTGAAAGTCACCTTGCCGATTGAAGGAATTTTGCGGACACTCATCGGTGCGATAAATGCCTTTTCCAAGCCCGGCTGAATAAGTTTTTCGCCTAAGGGTTTGGCTTCACCAGTCCCTATTTTTGAGATTAATTTATTGACGGATAAGCCGGAAGAAATGGGCAGTCCCGACTCCCTGATAATCCGCTGCCTAAGCTCCTGCGCCCAGTGCCAGCAGCCGACGTATTTATCCATGCCACTCAAATCCAGAAAAAATTCATCAATGGATGATTTTTCAAAAACGGGCGCCTGCTCCCGAATAATCTCCGTCACCACCTTAGAGTGCTGCTGATAAGCCTCCATATCACCTTTCAATACCGTCGCATCCGGGCATAATTTCAGCGCCATCTTTACCGGCATAGCGGATCGCACCCCATAAGCGCGTGCCTCATAACTACATGATGCCACCACCGCCCGGTCAGAATAACCTCCAATGATGAGAGGAATCCCATTTAACCGGCTATTCCTCAATCGCTCTACCGAAACAAAAAAGGAATCCAAATCAAGATGTAAGATGGATCGCTGAAACATTTTAAACAAAAAAGTTTATTTTAAATCACAAATGTAAAACTTTTTGTTTGTAAATCAAAGTATGTAAGTGAAATTAGGTCTATATCGACCAAATTCTGGAGCATCTAATACGTAAACATAGGCCATAATATACAATGCAATAAAAAAAACCCAACCAAGTAACATCTCTACTTAGTCAGGTTTTTTTAATGTGACCCCGGCAGGGTTCGAACCTGCAACCACTGGAGCCGAAATCCAGTATTCTATCCAGTTGAACTACGGAGCCGAAAAGAAAGCACAAAGTTATACATTGTGAAGGAACTAACAAATAATTAAACGTGAAAGTTTCTATTTTTTCCAAAAAATGGAATCCTCCCTCTATTCCGTAACCCTAGCTATCGCAAACTATTTTCCCTCCATTTAAACAAAAGTGGTGCTTTACCTTTGCGAAAAAGTGGTTCACTTTTGGGCGGAATGATGCGTTTTGAGCTTGGATGCTATTTTTTCACCTCAATAAATAAACAAATTTGTTTATTTATTAGTACCTTTGTATAAAAAGATGTTGCCACGTTATAAAGACATAAAGGGGATTCATCCCGGAGCTATACTGAAAAGAGAACTAAGAAAAAGGAATATTAAAAGTATAGCGTTAGCTAAATCAATAAAGGAACACCCACAAACAATAAATGCCATAACCCAGGAAAGAAGAGGGATAAATCCCAAATTGTCGATAAAATTGGGAAAAATACTAGGTGCGGATAGTGACTATTTTATGCTATTGCAAGCATCTTATGAAGTAAAGGTGATAGAGATGAAAAATAAAAATTCCGACGGATCTTTATCTGATAAAATCAGGAGGGTTATTTTCTGGGATACTGATTTTGATAAAATAGATTGGAATAAAAACAGAAGGGCAGTAATTAAACGAATTTTAGAAAGAGGTACTGAAAACGAAATTAAAGAACTTATAGCGTTTTATGGTTTAGATACGATAAGACTGGAAATAAGAAATATAAAAAGCCATTTCCTCCCGTCTTATCAAGAAAATATCAAGAGATATATCAATATATGAAAATTTACAAGAATACGGTTTCTGAGGCGCTATGGGAAGCCTTAATAAAATTGATGACGCTGGAAGAGCTAAAAGAATTTAGACTTGTAGGAGGGACATCATTAAGTCTTTTAATCGGACATAGAGTTTCAATTGATATCGACCTTTTTTCAGACGCCGAATATGGTGCAATCGATTTTGAGAAAATACTTAATGCAATAAATGCTGTATTTAATTTTGTTGAGACTGGACAATGGAGTAATAATGTTCCTGGGAACTCCTGCTACATTGGTACCAATAAAGAAGACATGATCAAAGTAGATTTATTCTACACAGACCCATTCGTTTTTCCTATCCTGAATTATAAAAATATTAGATTATCCCAAATGGAAGAAATTGCAGCGATGAAATTAGAAGTAATTGGGAATGGAGGTAGAAAAAAAGATTTTTGGGATATACATGAATTAACTCAGTATTTTTCTTTACAACAGATGATTCAATTTTATTTAAAACGCTATCCTTATAGTTGTACGGAAGGTGAAATAATGTCACAATTAACAAACTTTGAAGCAGCAGATTATGATTTTGACCCTAAATGTTTGAAGGGAAAATACTGGGAGCTTATAAAGTTAGATTTTGAGGAAATGACCAAATAAACTCGCTAATCGAATGACAATCCAACAATACCATTTTCAGTCTAACCAAAGCCTCCACAGACCACCAGGCGGACAGCCAGCACCCCTCTTTCCCTCCATTTAAACAAAAGTGGTGCTTTACCTTTGCGAAAAAGTGGTTCACTTTTGGGCGGAATGATGCGTTTTGAGCTTGGATGCTAAGGGGATTCATCCTGGAGCTATACTTAAAATAGCACTAAGAAAAAAGGAACTCAAAAACAAACCCGTCATTCATCGGATAGAGTTTGCCTACACTCGATATTTTTTTCAATTCTATTGCTTCAAAAAACGTCCCGTTTTAACTACCTGATTACCTTCAAAGAGTGTAACGATATACATACCTTCATTTAAATTAGGGAGATGAATGACGTCGCTGGATAAGGGCGATGATTTAACAATAATTCGCCCGGTCATATCCGTGATTTGGTAGCTTAAATTAGATAGATTTGTCGTTTTTATATGAAGTTCATTTTCTACAATAGTCGGAAAAACATAAAGTGGTTGTATCTCGGTATTTGTAGTGGCATCAACTATTCTTCTGGCAAAGTGATAGACGATTCCATCCTTTGGCTGACCATCTAAATATGCCGGCTCCTGATCCGTGTCAAAATAGGCAGTGACCGTTGGTTTGTCGGGATTATTTTCCAGAATAATGGCCAAATCCAATTCTTCCGTATTAAATATATCGTAATTCTCGATGAGTCCGACCAAAGGACCCAGGCCATCAAAAATAATTTCGCTAGGCTGAATAAAAAATGAAGGACCGTAATGAAACTCGATGTCCCCACTTTCTTCATAGAGCCAAAGTTGAAAATTGACAAAGTCTAAACCCGTCTCATCATTATAAAATCCAACATTACTCCATTGTGCTTTATAGATGCGTTGTCCGGGTTCTCCTTCGGTAATTTCGGATATAGTAGATACGATGTACCCCGCACTATCTATTCTTGACATTAAATCAGTAGAATAAGGAAAAATGAAATTTACTGGTGTTAATGAATCGGTGCTACTGGCTAAGGCCGAATCAGAAAAATCCCCCCCAATAAATAATTTATTCGTCAGACTATTAAAAAGTAAAAAATCAAAACCCAATGAAAATTCAATAACCTGTTCATCAAAATCATCCCAATAGGTATCTATGATTATATCGGGATTTTCAAGAGGGGTATATTCCTGATGTAAAAGTGTAAAAGTGTATGGTAAGGTGTCCTGTGCCTGTATTAAACTGAGGTTAAAAAGGACCGAAATGGTCATAAAAAAAAGAGTAAAAGCTACTTTCATTTTAAATAATTTTGTTGTTTATAATTAATAGACGAAAAATAATTACATTACGTTGCTTCGGCTTTATTTTTTGTAAGTCCAAAAATGCAAAATCGGATTACGTCAATGAAATAACCAAAATAGCAAAAATAATAAATAATGAAACGAAACTAATTTTCCAAAAACGATGTGCGCCTTTTAATTCCATAAACTGAAAACCTACACTGAAAAACTTAATCGCCGTTATCCCTAATAAGACGAATACAAGGCGCTTCCTGCCAAGGGAAGATTCAGCCGAAAAATAACTGGATAATGTAAGCATCAATAAGGTAATCCATATTATTACATCTTTTTTATTCATCACTCGTTTTTTTAATCAAAATAAAAATCAACTATTCAGTGCCTGCACAGCCACCTATTATATCAACCCATCAAATAAAGTACGGGAAACAGGAACAACCAAATCAAATCACACATGTGCCAAAATGTAGCGCCAGACTCCACATCCAAATAATTAGTTTTGGTGTAAGTTCCCTTGCGAATACCCCTTGCCATAATCAACAAAATGACCACGGCGACCAATACATGAATAAAATGGAAGCCGGTTAATAACCAATAAAATGTAAAAAAACTATCATGATCTATGGTCAGACCGTGTTCTATTTTTTGGGCGTATTCAATGCCTTTGATGAACAAAAACAGGATCCCCATCAGGCTGGCAGCTCGAATCCAAATCAGGCTTTTTTTATTTTCCCCTCCTTTTAACAAATGCAAAGAAGTCGCCATCATAAATCCACCCGTAATCAAAACCAGCGTATTGACCGTACCAAACGTTTTATTGAGCATAAGCTGCGACTGCGTAAATAATTCCAAATTTCCACTTTTCTGATACAGAAATACAGAAATGCCAACGGTGAAGGTGATGATTTCCAAAAAAATAATGATCCAGAGCAAAATTCCTCCAGGCGGGTAGTAAATATTCCTGTTATCTATCGTTGCGTTATCTTCTGCCACTTGTTTTTAGTTTATGATTAAAAAATCTTCGTCAATTCATTTTCGTTTAAAAGGTAAGCATCCGTTTGATCTATATTCCAGCTTTTCTCCTGTGATTCGTTTACCCCCCAAAGAATATAGCTAATACGGATGGTATCCGCTTCTCGCTCGATTGTAATTTTTTTGAACTTATTTTGTATGGCAAATTTAGCGGGTAAAACGGGACAGTTCTGTAACTTACTGCTCATAATAACATCTTTTTTGAACCATTTTTCTAAAAAATCAAGGTGTTGGTCTGCACATTCATCTTTCACCCCCAATAATGCCAGTATTTTACATTTCACTTTTGAGGTGCTGCCGTCGCATTCATTGCCATAAGCATAGAGGTAGCTCTCTAAAAGGACCTTCTCCGCCTGGTCGATTTCCTGAACAAAATTCTCATTCACAATTTCGTTGATTAAGATATTGACTGTTTTATGATCGGTAGCTGAGCTACAGGAAAATTGAAATAAAAAAACCAATCCACAAATAAAATATTTCATATAAAAAAATTCGTACCTACTCAGGCAATCAATCATTTTCCCAGCTTAGCAATCGCTGTTGCCCTTCCAGCTTTTGGATGTCGGTTACATCCTGTGACATTTCGATGACCCCCCTATATTTTTTCTCTTCATCACGAATAGCAAAATAGCGTATGTGGATCATCCTTCCTTTAAAATTTATCCAAAATTCGGCTACATCTTTTGTGCCTGCCCTGAATTCTTCCACTATTTTCAATACCATGTGTACACTTTTGGGTGGATGGCAAAACCGCACTTCTCTTCCAATAATACCCTTGCTCCTTGGAAAAACACGGTCTTTTCCCCGATTGTAAAAAATAACCTTATCGTTTTCATCCACATAAGTAATATCGACAGGCAAAAAACGCAATAAGAGGTTTACCTGCTCCGGTGTCATATAACCTTCGTCATAATGATCCGTGTTTTCTAAGGAAAAAGAAAATTCCCGATTGGTGAAATCCTGACTGGGGTGTACGTAACCACCATTTTCTTCAAGGGGTGGATAAGGAGCGGGTTTTCGGGCTAACATCCAGCCAATTTCTTCATCCCCAATATAGAACTCTTTCCATTCATCGGCAGTAAGGAGCTCCATCGACCTTGGAAACAAACGCATCTCTTCAATACCCATTAGTCGTTCGATTCCTTCTGTCAGATAGGTAAGGTTCTTTTTTATTTGGGAAATATTCTTTTCCCCATTATAGCGATTGATGATCCGTATTTGCTCTCGCAAATTATCATGAAAGGACCACATTCCCTGGCTGGGACCATTCCATCCGTGTTTTTCAAGGTAGGGAAATAATTGATTTTCCTTCCGTGCAAATCTTTTTTCAATGGTGGCAAGTTGGTTGAATAAATTGAAATAGGCTTGAAAGTCATCTGCCGGGTCAATAGCTGATAATTCGGATAATATTTTTTTAATTAAAGCACTTTCCTCATAATATACCTTTATGGGGTGTCCTTTGGGTAATTTTTCGACTATTAACTTAAATTGCTTCATCATTCAAATATTTATCTCTTTTGAATTCGTTTGTAAAGTTTAGCAAGGGCATCGATCATTTCCACAGGGCTGGACAAAATATTATAATGATTTTTTCCAAACATCTGTGGCAGGTAATATTTGGCCTGTTCTTCTATGGCTAAGGCAAAACTATTGATTCCACCAGCATTCATTTCTCGTAAGGCTTGCTTGATGTCCTGAATACCGTATTTACCTTCATATCGGTCGTAATCATTGGGTTTCCCATCTGAAAGAAGAACGAGCCATTTTTTTCGCATGGCTTGTTTGTGTAATAAGGAGGTGGCATGCCTTATCGCAGGACCAATCCGCGTATAACCACTTGGTTGGATGGCTCCAATGCGCAATTTGGCTTTACGCCACGGTTCTCCGAATGATTTGAGCGTAATATAGGTGGTATTATTCCTTGTTTTGGAGTAAAAACCATCAATTTGAAAGTCGATATCATGCTCATTTAGTACTTCGCCGAATAGGATGGACACCTGTTTTTCTACATCAATAATGCGGTTTCCTTTGGCATAACCATCACTTGAAAGGCTTAGATCCAATAGTAATATTATGGATAATTCTTTTTTTGTTTTTCGTTTGGAAATATATACGCGATCATCAGGTGTATGCCCGGATTTAATATCAGCATACATATCTGTCATCGCATCAATATCAATCGTTTCACCGGCACTCAATCGACGTACCTGCTCTCTTTCATTATTAAAATGAGCAAAAATCTTTTTGAGCCTGAGCAATACGGAGCGATTGTGCTCCAGGGTATTGATGTAATAATCTCCTTTGGTTTTGAGTAGTTTTTTGTGATATACTTTGCAGTAATTTTGTTTGTAGGATCTGGAGCTATAATCCCATTCAGGATAAGTCGTATGGTAGGAGTTGTCATCAATAGTTTTACTTTCTGCAATAGTGGCATTGCCGACAAATTCAGCTTTATAAACCGAGTGGACGGGATCATCAACCCTAACGACCTTGCTCAGATTAAAATCTTCTA
>CAZNCI010000030.1:0-2404 GCA_964571475.1 uncultured Saprospiraceae bacterium
TTTAAATTTTAACTTCCAACTTCCCCCTTTTAAATTTTAAATTAAAACTTCATACTTTTAAATTCCAAATTTCAACTTCACACTTTTAAATTTCAACTTCCAACTCCCCCCTTTTTAAATTTATAATTCAAATCAAAACCTGCCTAGCCTGACGAATGTCGGACTTGCCTAGCCTGACGAATGTGGGATAGGTAGGTAACTCATCAGTCCACTCCTGCCTTGGTACATCGAAGCATTGAATCCCTGACACATTGACGCCTTGTATGGTAAATCACCTAAGTATTTTTGTAAAATTCCTCAAAAGTATTAACTTGTGCGGTCAATATGGTTTATAAATTGAGCTAATTAAATTAATCATGGAAAGGCAATATTTATTTTACGTTTTTTTAGGGATATTTTCACTGACGGCAATCATTACCTTATTGGGGATCACCGGCGTTTTGAAGTCGATAAAAACGAGGTATTTGAATGTGTTGTTTACCAGCTTGATTCTGGAGGTAATTGCGGCGGTGGTTTTATTGTTTAATAACACTGATTTTTTGAAGGAGGATTCCTTTAGTTTGAGCGGGTTGATATACCAGGTAGAAGGGGTGAAAATAGCGGAAGAAGCAGCCTCTAATTACCTGACGAAACGTTTGAAAGAACCACGTGGAGATAATGGAGCAGCAGCAGATTCTTTAATGAATTTATTAAAAGAAAAGGAAGCTGAAATCGAAGGGTGTAAAGGGGAGTTAAATCAATTGAATCGCAATTTTTACACCAAAATATATCGACTTAAAAAGGCCATTTACCATTATGATAATTTCATTAATTTGGCTTTTAATCCCAAACAAAAGGAAGAGGTGTTTGTACTTTTAAAAGACATTTTTGAAAGCCTTCAAATACTACCAGCTTCGGAGGAGCTCCACACGGATGATTTGCGAAAAACTTACCGCAATTTTAAAATGCAATATTTTCATACAGAGGATGATTCCAAATACGAATACATTTTTCAAAGTGATTTACTCCACTTTATTCAGGCTTATTTGGATTTATCCAAAGATGAAGGGTAATATTTGTCCAAAAAGAGGAGCTTTTGGCTGAATCAGGTTATCGAGCAATCTACTTAACATATCAGGCCTTTTAATCGCCAAACATAAGAGCATAAAGGATACGCCATAGATGGCACCCCAATAATGTTGGTTGTGTCCAATATTATCTCCTCCTCTTTTATCCATATAACTAGAATAAGCTAAATAGGCAAAACCCAGAATTATACCGGGCAGAGGTGGAAATACAAACCATTGCCAGGGCGCAAAAAGTATATAGGCAAATACTAAAGCCGACGTCGCACCCGAAGCACCGAGTGCTGCATAAGAGAAATTATCCTGATGCTTAAAATAGACCGGTATCGAGGAAACAATAATCGCCGAAACATAAAAAAACAAATACACAATCCGCCCCTCTGCCGGGGTAAAAATAGCGGTAAAGACTGATTCTGCAAAATCACCAAATTGATACAACACATACATATTTATCAATAGGTGCATTGTATCACCATGAATAAACCCGCTGGTGATGAAACGGTAGTACTCTTTTCGGTCATTGATTAAGGTTGGTCTAAATATGAGTAAATTTCTTAGCTTGCTATCGCTGAATGCCCGAAAAGAAACCAAGGAAGTGAAAATAACAATAAGTAATGTAATTGACATGATTGTTGTATTTTGGGTGTAAATATAAAATTAATGAGCAGATTAACGATTATGATAGGGTTGGTTTTTTAAGATGGTCATGCCGCGGTATAATTGTTCCACAAAAAATAAGCGAACCATTTGATGAGAAAATGTCATACTGGATAGGGCTATTTTTTGGTTGGCTCGCTCGTAAATATCAGGGGAAAAGCCATAAGCGCCACCTATCAAAAAGATAATTCTTTTTTGCGGAAGCTGTAATAATCTATTCAATTGTTCCGAGAATGCTTCAGAAGTAAACTGTTTGCCTTTTTCATCTAAAAGGATCAAATAATCATCTGATTTAATTTTTTGAAGGATCATCGTGCCTTCCTTTTCTTTTAATTTTAAAGGAGAGAGTTTGCCGGCTTGTTTAATGTCCGGCCATTCGTTCATTTCAAAAGGCAGATAATGACCCAACCGTTTGGTGAAGATTGCAATGCCTTCCTGAAGGTATTTTTCATTGGTTTTTCCAATTGTCCAAAAGTGGATTTTCATATATTACTGTTTGAATGCCCAAAGATACCGTTTCGGGAAACAAATAGCAAGCTTATTCTTTTAAGCCATAGATTCATAGATACATTAGGGGCATAGGTACTTTTGCGTGTGAAAAAGTACTACGCTTTTAGGCTTCTATAGAACCAACGCACCAAATGAAAAATAGATTTTATTATTGCCCCCGCCTTTTTTGCCCC
>CAZNCI010000030.1:2504-21409 GCA_964571475.1 uncultured Saprospiraceae bacterium
CGTTATTTTTTTATAGGCTTAAATCTCGCCTGAAAAAAGCGTAAATAATCCGGTTCATAGACCATCTCTAACCCTTTTGCCTGTTCTCTGGTGTCCCAAACAGCCTTGATTGATTCTGCAATGACCTCCATGTGCGCTTCTGTATATACACGCCTTGGAATTGTGAGCCTGACCAGTTCTAATTTAGGATAACGGTGTTCGCCTGTTTTGGGATCTCGACCGGCACTTACGATACCTCTCTCCATCCCTCGTACCCCCGAGTCTAGATAGATTTCAGCAGCCAAAACCTGTGCAGGGAATTGATTCTGTGGCATATTGGGGTAAAACGCTTTCGCATCCAAAAAAACAGCATGCCCTCCAATGGGTTTGACGATGGGGATCCCCCAGTCTTCGAGTAATTGTCCCAGGTATCGGACTTGACCAATGCGTGAATTAATGTGCGCATCCTGAACGGACTCTTTGATGCCGATAGCCATGGCTTCCATATCACGGCCGGCCATCCCGCCATAAGTATGTAAGCCTTCATAGACGACGACGAGGTTTCGCAATTTATCGAATACTTTGTCGTCATTTACAGCGACCCAGCCACCGATGTTTACTAAGTGATCTTTTTTGCCACTCATCCAGGCACCATCTGCATAGCTGCAGAATTCAAAAAGAATTTTCTTGACACTTTTCTTTTGATAGCCTTCTTCTCTATTTTGAATGAACCAGGCATTTTCTACCAGGCGGGTAGCATCCAGATAGAGTAAGATACCATGCTTGTCGCATAAAGTTCTGACAGCTTTGATGTTTTCCATACTGACGGGCTGTCCACCGGCCATATTAACGGTTCCGGCAAGGCTGATGTAGGCTATTTGCTCCGCTCCGTGATCTTTGATTAATTTTTCTACCTTTTTTAGGTCAATATTACCTTTGAAGGGATGGGTGCTATTGGGGTCATGAGCCTCATCAATGATGACATCGACAAATTTTCCACCGGCCAATTCCTGGTGTAGTCTGGTGGTGGTGAAATACATGTTTCCGGGGACGATTTGTCCTTTTTTTATTTGAATTTGACTAATTAAATGTTCTGCACCTCTACCTTGGTGAGTAGGGACA
Organism: uncultured Saprospiraceae bacterium; assembly: GCA_964571475.1. Classification (GTDB taxonomy): domain Bacteria; phylum Bacteroidota; class Bacteroidia; order Chitinophagales; family Saprospiraceae; genus JALVDO01. The sequence continues at coordinate 3,606 of CAZNCI010000030.1, forward strand.
ATATGCTTGAATGAATAGTGTTTTTGAATGGCTTTTTCCAAATGATAAAAATTGACACTTCCGGCATAGGACTCATCTCCTAGCATCATTCCTGCCCACTGGCGATCACTCATTGCACTGGTGCCGCTATCCGTCAGTAAATCAATATATACATCTTTTGACTTGAGTAGGAATGTATTATACCCGGCTTTCTTTAGCGCTTTTTTTCGCTCTTTTTGGGTTGTCATTGACAAGGGTTCTACCATTTTTATTTTCCATGGTTCAGCCCATGATCGCCTTCCTTTTTGTTGACCAATTGTTTTTAACATATATAGATGTGTTTATTGTGTTTAGGAAATATTTTGTTGTTTTAGAAATAAAAATATTTTTTTATTTCCTATTCTAAAATATGCACAAAATTATTGTTATTTTTGACGAAAAAACAGTCTTTTTTATGTGTTATAAAACATACTTTTGACGCTTCTTCTACGAAAGGGGAATAAGGATATTGACCTGATAGGAGGAAATGCGCTAACTCGGACCTATTTCTTTTTTTTTATGGTAAAAAATAGGTTTTTTGGTAGGAATACACTTATATTTGTTTGTAATAAAGGTGCTCAATTATTATAGCATTAAATTAGTTTTTTTCTCTAGCTGAAATACAATATGATGGATAAAATAATTCATGTTCGAAGAGTATGGCGATCGCCGGGAGACATGAGTGTTTTATGCAGCTTTCCTTAGTAAGACTAATCAAATTTTTTCATTTATAAAACCAAAGATATGGCAACAGGTACCATTTCTAATGTATTTAAGAACATTATGGATTATGCCAAAAAGCGTAATCCAAATGAGCCCGAATTTATTCAGGCAGTAACCGAAGTTTTTGAAAGTGTAATCCCTTTCGTAGAAAAACATCCAAAATATTTGAAAGCAAAGATTCTGGAACGAATGATTGAACCGGAAAGAGTTTTTATCTTTCGTGTCCCTTGGGTCGATGATAAAGGTGAATTTCAGGTGAATAGAGGTTTCCGTATTCAGATGAATAGTGCAATTGGCCCATATAAAGGTGGTCTGCGTTTTCACCCAAGTGTGAATTTGAGTATCTTGAAATTCTTAGCCTTTGAGCAAGTGTTTAAAAATAGTCTGACTACACTACCTATGGGAGGTGGAAAAGGAGGATCTGATTTTGACCCCAAAGGAAAGTCCGATAATGAAGTGATGCGTTTTTGCCAGAGTTTTATGACAGAATTGAGCAAACATATCGGTGCTCAAACGGATGTTCCCGCCGGAGATATCGGTGTCGGAGGAAGGGAGATTGGATTCTTGTTTGGTCAATATAAGAGAATGCGTGATGAGTATGTTGGCGTCCTAACAGGTAAGGGCATGAGTTATGGGGGAAGTCTGATTCGTCCCGAAGCTACCGGTTACGGTGCTGTTTATTTTGTAGAGGAAATGTTGAAGCTAAAAGGAGATTCTGTTAAAGGAAAAACGGTGACAATCTCCGGTTCTGGAAATGTCGCACAATACGCTGCCGAAAAAGTTATTCAATTGGGTGGTAAGGTAGTGACCTTATCGGATTCAAGTGGATTTGTTCACGATCCAGATGGCATTGATGCGGAGAAATTAGCCTTTGTTTTAGATTTGAAAAATAATAGAAGAGGACGTATTAAAGAATATGCGGACAAATTCGGCGCCTTTTATTATGAAGGTAAACGACCTTGGGGTATCACCTGCGATATTGCGCTCCCATGTGCTACTCAAAATGAGTTGGATGAGAATGATGCCAAAGAGTTGGCGAAGAATGGCTGTAAATTAGTGGCGGAAGGTGCCAATATGCCTACTACACCCGATGGGGTGGCTGTTTTTGAAGCGTTAGGTGTTATGTATGCACCTGGTAAAGCTTCTAATGCCGGTGGTGTCGCTACTTCCGGTCTTGAAATGGCGCAAAATGCAACTCATAGTAGCTGGTCCAGTAAAGAGGTAGATGCCCGTTTACATCAAATCATGAAGGATATTCACGCCCAATGTGTTAAGCACGGAAAGGATGGAGATCGGGTTGATTATGTGAAAGGAGCAAATGTCGCCGGATTTATTAAGGTGGCAGATGCAATGATGGCGCAGGGGCTTGTTTAGATGGTTTTAGTCTTCAGTCTTCAGTTGGCAGTTGGCAGTTGGCAGTCTTCAGTCTTCAGTCGGCAGTCTTCAGCGACTTTTTGCCTTTGGCAAAAAGCCTCTTACCCCACTGCCGACTGCCGACTCCTCATAAGATAACACCTTTTGCTCTTCTCTTTTTCCCTCCCCAAAAAGATGTCACCTTATGCCCCAACTGCCCACTGCCAACTGAAGACTGCCCACTGCCCACTGCCCACTAAAAATACCCCAAATAATTCAAAGGTGTTATCGCTTTTAACTCATTTTTTACTTTATCTTTAACGGGAAGGTTGTCGATGAATTGATGAATTTCTATTTGCCCAATGGATTGATTTCCACGGGAGAGTGCTTTGAGTGCCTCGTAAGGTTTTTCAAAATTTTCACGCCTTAGGATGTTCTGTATTGCTTCTGTTACTACCGCCCAGTTGGCGTTTAAGTCAGCTTCTAATTGCTTTTTATTTAAAATGAGTTTATCAATACCTTTAAGCAGGGAGGTGAGGGAAATAATGGTATGGGCGACAGGGACACCAATGTTTCTAAGTACGGTGCTATCCGTGAGGTCTCTTTGTAAGCGGGAGACGGGTAATTTTCCGGCAAGGTGGATCAGTAAAGCGTTTGCTATTCCAAGATTTCCCTCTGCATTTTCAAAATCAATAGGATTCACTTTGTGAGGCATGGCAGAAGAGCCTACTTCGTTTTTAACGACTTTTTGTCCGAAGTAATTCATAGAGATATAGGTCCAAATATCACGCGAAAAATCAATTAAAATAGTATTGATTCTTGTCATTGCATGGAATTGAGCTGCTAAATTATCATAATGTTCAATCTGAGTGGTGGGATTTGATCTGGATAAACCCAATTGTTCATTGATAAAATGATCCGCAAATTTATGCCAGTCTATATTGGGGAAAGTGATGAGGTGTGCATTCATATTTCCGGTTGCACCACCAAATTTAGCGGAATAGGGAATGGCTTTTAATTGATCTAATTGTATTTTTAAGCGTTGTGAAAAAACTTTCATCTCCTTACCCAGTGTGGTAGGGGATGCTGGTTGACCATGTGTTTTGGCGAGCATGGGAATGCCTTTCCACTCCTGTGCCAATGCTTCAATTCTTGCGATTACTTTTTCGATAGTGGGATAATATATTTTCACATTGGCATCATTGAACATGAGCGGGAAAGCGGTATTGTTGATGTCTTGGGAGGTGAGCCCAAAATGGACAAATTCAGTAAACTTACCCCAGCCCAAAGCGATCATTTTGTCTTTTAGGAAATATTCAACCGCCTTGACATCGTGATTGGTAGTTTTTTCGATTGATTTTATTTCTTCTCCATCTTTAGGTGAAAAATTCTGATAGATTTTTCTGAGGGAGGGGTAGTTAGCTGGAGCGAAATTTTTTAATTGGGGAATACCTGCTTCTCTTAGGGCAATGAAATATTCCACTTCGACCAATAGTCGATACCTGATAAGGGCAAACTCCGAAAAATAGGGAGAGAGGGGAGAGGTTTTGTAGGCATAACGTCCGTCAATAGGAGAGATTGCTGTAAGCATAGGAATTTTCGACAAAGTTAAGTTTTTGCTCATGTTTTAACAAACTCAGCGGGAGGAAATTTAAAAATTGGCTTTCTTTGCAGTTATGAAACGAGGGAAAATTATTCTTTTAGGGGTATGGGTTGTTGCCATAATAGCAATGCTTGTTTTTTTAATCCAAAATCCGGAAATGCTCAAGCCTCAAAATATTAAAGATTTTTTGGAGTCATTTAATGCTGAGTTATGGATGTTGTTTATTCTTGCGAACATCATTCGAGGTTTCTTTTTATTTCCCAATTCCCCTTTGTTAATAGCGGGGGCATTTATTTTTCCTCACCAATTGTGGGAGGTGTTTTGGGTCTCTATGGCTGGGGTTATGTTTACGGCAATTGTGATGTATTATTTTGCAGAATATTTAGGGGTTGGTAAGTATTTAGAAGAAAAACACCCTAAGCAGATTCTCAAATGGGAGGAGCGTTTGCAGCGACCTGAGGCGGTATTTATTGTATTGCTGTGGGTGATGTTACCATTTACACCAACGGATTTGGTTTATTATGTTGCAGGGTCTATTCGTATGAAATTAAGGCATCTTTTACTGGGGGTTTTTGTTGGCGAGGTGATTTTGAAGGGTAGTTACCTTTTGTTTTTGGATAGTCAGTTTTGAGATTTATCCAGTTTGCGCCAGATTTTCAGGTGAGCAAGGTAAGTAGGAAGAGGTACGGGCAATCCAAGCTTGTTGAATAGTGCAGTAGATGCCTCCAACAGTGGTATGTCAGGATGAAAATGGTCCCTTGAGAAATGTACATATTTCATCAGCATAAAAGCATTGAACCACCTGAAAAAACGCTTTTTGAAACCATCGAAATTACGCGTATTTTGATGGAGCTCCTCCCAGTTTTTCTCGGCATTGATTGACTCCAAAAATGCCTGAACGGAGGGCTGTTGTTGGGCTAGTAGCAGTGGGAAGGGTTGCTGGTAATATTCGCTAAAATTTCCAAAAAATATTTTTAGGTCATCAAAACTTTGAATAGCGTAGGTCGTAGGAGGCGTTGGAACGGAAAGTTGAGCATTGACCGCCTTTCCCGTTCCAAATGGTACTCGGTCTGATGGACGGGGAGAAGGAATGACCGTTGTTGCATTCAATTGTGTGAAATTGCCGGATTCTATGAATTTGTGAAGGAAGTAAAAGTCTTCTCCCGCTTTTCGTTTGTTCATCCCACCCTGTGATTGGTAACTGTTGGCTCTGACGGCCATGCTGGAACCAATTGTTTGAAAGGCAAATGGAAAACCAGTGTACTTTTGGGCATTGATATAATACCTTAAATGTAGCTCATACTGAATGATTGCCTCATATACCTCATCAGAGAACTCCATGCCATTGGTGGGATGTTCGTAATGAATGCCACAGGCAGCAGTCGAGGTGTTTTTTTTGAAGTGTTCATGAATAGCGGTCAAATAATTTGTTTGTGCTATACTATCTGCATCAAAACAAATGATAATGCCATTGGGGTTTCCTACTTTTTCGAGCCGCCAGGTCGCTTCATCCATGCCTATTTTTCGAGCCAAACCAACACCTGCGTGTTTTTTGGGGAGTTGGTCGTGGAATAATGGAAAAAATTTGAGTTGGGCCGTATTATTTTGTTTACTCCATTTTGTTATTTGCTCAAAAGCTGTCTCATTGGTCTTTTGGATAGTACCAGGGCTGTTTTCGCTTTGATTAATAAGGATGATAACTTCTACGCTACAGGGGGGGAGGGTACATTTTTTAAGCGAAAGCAGTGATTTTAATACATATTTTTCATCAAAACAAGGGATGACAACCACCATTTCCAAATCTAAACTTGGTTGCTGATATATTTGAGGACCGAAAAGTGTTTTTTGTTGAAGATATCTAGTCACTATTGTTTATTTACTTGTAACGCAAAGGTATTGTTTTTTGCTGGTGAATTGAAATTAAAGGTATGATTTTGAGTAACTTTTATTTCTGAAGAGTGGCTTGTTCCTTTATTTTTTATTATTATTTCTGTGTTTTGTGACTTAGGCGAAGAATTGCGTCTTTAGTATGGACAATAGGAGAAGAAAGGGGCTAATTCGGGTTATATTTAGTCAAAAACACTCAAATAAGTGTTATTTAGGGAAAATAATAAATTTTCTGCTTGGAGAGTTGAAGCAGAGTATTATCTTTGCAGACGGAACAGATATACAATTGCGCTTAAAACCCTCCTTATTTCTTTTATTTTGACACAAAAACAAAGTGTCAATGCGCGTCCTCTTACTTTAAAAATTGGAGATAATCATTTTATTTATATTAAACAAAACAGAATAGATCATGAAGAAAATTGCCTTAATTGCAACTTTTTTTAGTTTCGCATTTTTTGCAAATGCACAAACAGGGGAGGAAGGATGTTTCGTTAGGTGTATCATACCAAACGAGTATTCTACTCAGGAAGTACAGGTTTTAGTGAAGCCTGCATACAAAACTTTAAAAGTCGTTCCGGCTACCTACGAAACAGTAGAGGAAAGAGTGATGATTAAAGAAGCTTCAAAGCGTTATGAATTTACGCCTGCTCAGTATAGAACAGAGACTGTTTCTTATACTTCAGAAGATGGACATAACAAATTGAGTATCGTTCCTGCTTCATTTAGCCCAAGCTCAGAGAAGATTGAGGTGGCTCCTGCCGGAGGACGTTACGAGACAACTACTTACGCTGGTTGTGAGTCTAGTAACCCGCTTGATTGTCAGGGATTTTGCTATAAGAAGTACGATGCAGAATTTACAACGATTGCTACTCAGTCTTTGGCAAATGATGCAACTACCTCTTCTACACCTGTGGCTGGAAAAACAAAAACTTATTCTAAGCAGGTATTGGTGAAAGATGCAGAAATCAAAACGATTGAAATTCCTGCTGAGTACAAGACAATCACTAAAAGAAAATTAGTAACGGACGAGACTACTACTTCAACTGAGGTTCCAGCTGAATATACGACAGTTACTAAGCAGGTATTAGTGAAAGCGGGTAGCATCGGAGAAGATAAGCGGGTAGATTGTGACTTATTAGACACAAACGTATTGCCTATCAATTATCCTTCAGGAAGTGCTTCTTTGACATCTAAAGCTAGATCAATCATCGACACTAAATTGTACAAATTGATGAAAGAAACACCTGGTATTCGCGTTGAAATTAGTGCACACACTGATTCAAGAGGAAGCAAGTCTTCTAACCAGTCTCTTTCTGAAAGAAGAGCTCAATCTGTAGTGAACTACTTAGTAAGCAAAGGTATTAGCCGTAGTCGATTGGTAGCAAAAGGATATGGTGAATCTAAATTGAAGAACAGATGTGCTGATGGTGTTTCTTGTACAGATGCAGAGCATGCTGTAAACCGTCGTACTGAGTTTAGAGTATTAAGAAACTAATAAAGTTTTGATACTCATCTATTGATGGTGAATAAAAATGGCATTGAATTTATTTTCAATGCCATTTTTTTATGCCTTTAGGAATTGTTTAGTCGCTCTGGCTACATTTTGTCCATCCATTGCCGCGGATATAATGCCTCCCGCATAGCCAGCTCCTTCTCCGCAGGGGAATAACCCACTCACTTCACTGTGCATTAAAGTAGCCCTTTCTCTTGGAATGCGGATAGGGGTGCTTGTCCGGCTTTCTGTTCCAATTACATTGGCTTCCTGTGTGTAATAACCTTTCATTTTTTGACCAAATATTTCTACCCCTTTTCTTAATTTTTGAGCTATAAATGCGGGAAGTAATTCATGGAGAGGAGCTTCGATTAAGCCCGGGATATAAGAACTGTCATTAAGGCTGGTACTCATCCTCCCATTTACAAAGTCAGTTAATCTTTGTGCCGGTGCTTTTTGGCTGCCATCTCCTGCCAGGTTAAACATTGATTTTTCTACTGCCTGCTGGAAGGCAAGTCCCATGAATACACCCTGTTCTTTATAGGGGGCTAAATCTTCTAATTCTACCTGAACAACTGTGCCCGAATTGGCAAAGGGTGAATCTCTCCTGGATAGGGACATCCCATTGATGACCATTTCTCCCGGGGCGGTTGCCGTTGGTACGATGAGCCCTCCCGGACACATACAGAAGGAGAAAACCCCTCTTTTTTCAACTTGGCAGTTAAGGCGGTAACTGGCAGCAGGGAGATGAATGTCTCTTTTTTTCTGCCGGTACTGGATTTCATCAATAAGAGATTGTCGGTGTTCTATTCTGACGCCCAATGCAAAGGGTTTTGCTTCTAATCTCACGCCTCTTTTGTGGAGTAAATAAAAAATATCTCTTGCGGAATGCCCGGTAGCAAGAATCACTACTTCTGCCTTTTTGTTTATTGTTTCATTGAGGGTAACTCCCGTGACTTGTCCATCTTTAATATGTAGGTCGGTCATTTTATGCTCAAAGTGAATTTCACCACCAAAGTGTAGGATGGTTGCTCGGATGTTTGCAATGATTTGGGGTAATTTATTGGAGCCTATATGAGGGTGGGCCTCTACGAGAATTTCGGGATTGGCACCATGTTCTACCAATAATTTAAGAGCTTTGATGATATTCCCTCTTTTGTGGGAACGGGTGTAGAGTTTACCGTCAGAATAGGTGCCCGCACCTCCTTCCCCAAAGCAATAATTGGAGTCGGGGTTCACCTTTCCATATTGTTGGATGGCTCTTAGGTCTCTTCGCCTGGTTTGGACATCTTTTCCCCTGTCGTAAAGTATTGGTTTAAGTCCCAGTTCAAGGGCTTCCAATGCGGCAAAGTAGCCAGCAGGTCCAGCACCGATAATGATGATTTCCCGGCTGTCATGGACATCTTTGAGGTGGTCGAGTAGGGCAGGTTCTGGCTGAAATACCTCGTTAATATAGAGTGCTAGCCGAAGCCTGAATACGGGGTGCTTTCCACGCGCATCAATTGATTTTCTCAACAACCGGATGGAGGAAACTTCCTTTTTTTTATGATTGGTTTTTTGTAAAGCAAGCAGGTTGATGAGTTCTGTGTTTTCAATTTGGGAAGGTTTTACTTTTATTTCAACTTCCTTTATCATTTTAATTCTTTTTTTGGTAGGTATTTTCCCCTGTTTTTGCAAAATTTTCGGGTATAAACACGGAGTGGGTCACTTTTTCCTCTAACTCACCGGCTTTAGTCAGGATGCCCCTTTTACTTTGATTTTCGGAAAGGATATTGAATAGTTCTCCTGTTTTTTCGGTTATTATTTTATATCGACCTTTATTTTTGAGGTAATTTAATAATTTTTCATTGGCTTCTTCTGATTTTACTACGGTTTCAATCAGAATGGTATTGCCCGGCCAGGGTTTAATGGTGTTTTCTCCGGTTAGATTGAAAGAGATCGTCTGAATACTGTCACTTACTTCAAATGAATCGTGGAAATGTATAGTGAAGGTAGTTTGCCCAAAGCCTAAAGTAGGAAGTAGGAAGAAAAGAAATAGTAATTTTTGCATATTGATAATTTCTGTAAAATATACCTTAGTGTTGCCCAAAAAATAAAGTACGATTTTTTCTGGTTTTTCAAATAGTTGACACGCCTGCCTGGCTAGTTAGACAGGCTTAAAATGAAGCGCTTAGTTAACTATTAGGAAAAACAAAATCGTAATTTATTTTCGTGCTGTTCTTTAGTATAAGATACCTTTTGAATAGCTTTACTAAGAGAACGAAGTAATTGGTGATTATCGTATAATTTTTCTTATAGCTGCCAATTGTTTTAATAAAGGTTCCATTTGATGGAGCGGCAACATATTGGCACCATCTGATTTTGCATTTTCAGGGTCGTGGTGGGTCTCTATGAATAGACCATCTACTCCGACGGCGATTCCTGCTCTGGCGATGGTTTGGATGAGGGCTGGCTGCCCACCTGTGACACCAGTGGACTGATTGGGTCGTTGTAGAGAGTGGGTGCAATCGAGAATGACAGGTACGTCCATTGCCTGCATGCTTGGAATCCCTCTGAAATCAACGATTAGATCCTGATAGCCAAACATAGTTCCCCGGTCAGTAATGGCGACCTTGGTGTTGCCGGACTGCCTTACTTTGTCAATGGCAAATTGCATGGCTTCCGGGCTGAGGAATTGTCCTTTTTTGATGTTGACAATCTTTCCTGTTCGGGCAGCAGCAACTAATAAGGAGGTTTGCCTGCATAAAAATGCAGGAATCTGAAGAACATCAACGTATTTTGCAGCAATAGCAGCTTCTTCTTCCGTGTGAATATCAGTCGTAGTTGGAATATTGTATTTCTGACCGATGCTTTTTAGTATTTTTAGAGCTTTGAGGTCACCAATACCGGTGAAGGAATCTAATCTGGAGCGGTTTGCTTTACGGTACGAGCCTTTGAAAATTAAGGGGATTTTTAATTCTTCGGTGATATTTATTAATTCTTCGGCGATTCGGAAAGCCATGGTTTCCCCTTCTATGGCACATGGACCGGCAATTAGAAAGAATTGTCCACTGTCTTTATGGCGAATATTTGATAGTTGATGAATCATAATGAGTAGTTACGGTTTTTTTTTGCAAAAATAAAAAAAAGCCCGCAGAAAACTGCGGGCTTCGTATTCACCTATTAAATTAATTTATCTTTTCTTTTACAATTTGTATGAAATTCCAACATTGATGATTGAAATACCATATCCAACCTCACCGGTGATGCCTAAGTTCTTCTTTACGAAGTAAGTCGCACCAACAAAACCACTATAAGTGAAATTGTTTTTAGCTTCTCTGTGGAAAGATGGAGTTAGCTCTCCTTCTTTGATTGGTCCTTCTGGGTAGGTAGTGGTAGTTTTGACCATAGGAATATTATAACCCAACATTAACCCACCATAAATATCCCAATTTTTGAATTTAAAAGTGTGGACAGCTCCTCTTGAGCCAACTAATAAAAAGTCATTCTTTGTTTGGTTAACGGAGTGGTCAGGGTAAGTTTGAACACCAGTCTCCGTTGAAGAGAAAGCAGTATAAGCTTCTACTGAAAATTTGTCAGACACAAAGAATGCAGCTTTTAAGCTTAAAGGTGGGATATTAGTATGTCCCTTGTCTGCAAGGAAAGTAGGTAAAAGCCCTACACTTGCACTTATTTGAATGTCTCCTTTTTTAATACGAATGTTTTGAGCGTTCATGCTCGTAGCCGAAAGAATCAAAAGTCCGAAAAAAGCGATTAATCTTGTCATTATTTTGTTATGTTCTATTGGATTATAAAATCCGGTAAAAATTGATTTTTATTTTGTTTTTATGTCTCTATCTCTGTAAGACGGTGCAAAGATAGGGGCATTTTTTATTTGGTGCAAGTTTTTTGCAAATAAAATTCTGAAAATAGGGTATTAAAAATGTATTTAAAAAATATTTATTTTGAATTTACACGTAAAACATAATTTTATTCTGTTTTTTGCCTTATTTTAGTAAGTCGTTTTTACTTAAAAAAGAAAAGCATTGCAAAATTTTTTTTGGTTTTTTCCCGTTTTTTTTAAGAATAACGAATTAAAGTTTGTTCCCATTGTTTTTTGTGTTGATTTTATTATAGTTTTTGGGCTATTGGCGATTGCTTTGCTTAGGGCTTGCGTAGAAATAAGTGTTTCAGAACAGGGGAAGTTGTTTTGTGCGCTAACAAGGCAAAAAACACAGGCATAGTGGGTGCTATGGCGAGGCTTTTTAACAAAGTTAGCGTGCAAAAGAACACCCCTGAATGGAATATTTGTTTTTACGCAAGCCCTTAGCGGTTGGTTCCAACTTTTTTTCTTTGTAATTGTTGGATTGGTTATGGGAAGAATATATCAACGTATTTTTGCGGCTGTCTATGATAAGGTGATGCATGGGACAGAGCAACACCTTGCTGTTAACAGGACTCGACTCGTTAGTAGTTTAAAGGGCAGTATATTGGATGTTGGCTTTGGGACGGGGGCTAATTTCCCTTTTTTTGACAAAGAGGCTTCTATTATTGCCATTGAGCCATCTATGCCGATGATGAAAAAAGCACAGCTTAAGTTTGGAGATTTACCCAATGTGCGTATGTATAATTATGGGGTGAATGACGATAAGGTGGATGTGCTTATTGAGGAGCAGTCATTGGATGCCATTGTTTGTACATTGGTGCTTTGCACGATTAATGATCCGGAGCGGGCATTGCGTCGATTTAATAAGTGGCTCAAGCCAAATGGACGATTAGTTATCATGGAGCACATCAAATCCAAACACCCGGTTAAGGGCAGGTTACAGGAATTATTTAACCCTGCCTGGAAGGTGATTGGCGACGGCTGCAATCTGACCCGGCATACGGACCATTTGATCGAATCACTTGGTTTCCTTCCTGAAGAGAAGCAGTATTTTACCCGTACCATCTCATTTGTAGAAGGAGTCTATCGTAAGCCTTTTTTACCAGAAGAGTAGGAGGTCGTTTTTAGTCGCCAGTCTTCAGTTTTCAGTTCCATTCTTTTTTTGCCTGAGGCAAAAAAAGAATGCCCCGGCTGAAAACCCGTACTACAAACTGCCGACTACGCCCATAAGAAACTGAAGACTGCCCACTGCCAACTGAAGACTGCCCACTGCCAACTGAAGCCTGAAGCCTGCCAACTGAGTACTGAAGCCTGCCTACTGAAGACTGAAGACTGCCGACTGCCAACTGAGTACTGAAGACTGCCCACTGAAGCCTGCCAACTGCCAACTGAGTACTGCCAACTGCCAACTGAAGCCTGCCAACTGCCAACTCTCCTCATAAGACAACACCTTCTACTCTGCTCTCTTCCCAGCCCGCGAAGATGTTACCTTATGCTAGTCCTGCCTCCAGGGGATTCATCCTATTACAAATTACCTAAGGTTGCACTATCATTGATGTCTCCTGATTTTACACCTATAAAGTCAATATTGGTACTATCGGACTCCAAAAGAATGGTAGCGGAAGGAAATACAATTGCCGCCGTATCAGGAGCGGGTAAGTTATTTCCGGGATCTCTAAAGAACCGCCATGAGGGCACTCCACCTTCTCCAAAGTCGGGGTTGATGCCAAGAATTGCTTTTCGAATCCTAATAATATCAAAGGTGCTGATGGATTGGGAGTTATTAACATCGGCTGCGAAGTATTTGAAATAGCTGTCAAAAGGGGCGATTCCCAGAATGTGTTTAGAGGTCAGAATGATGTCGAAGGTCGAGACACCATTGACATATAACGTATCAATGTTGACTGAAATTTGGTATTCTTCCGAAGCGGGTAAATCTGTGAAGGCATAGTTGCCCAAGCTGTCTGTTACGGTCTGTTGTTGACCATAAGTATCGTTATTTAGTGTCACATTGGCATTGGGGATGGCGCGTCCTCCCGGGGTTGTAGCTTTCCCGGAAAGGGTATAATAATTAAGGGTAGAAGGGTACTCCATTCCATGAAGTGTGTCGGGGTCATTTCCGAGGGGGTCTAACCATTCTTTAAGTCTTAATTGTGGGGTATTGCCCAAATGCCATTCGTAGGAGATGTGGCCATAATAACCGATGGTGGTGTTGTCAGTACAGAGGGAATCGTTGTCGCCACCGTGTAATTGACCAAGTACGAGTCCATTATTGGCATCAATTAGTGGTGAACCGGAGGAGCCCACCTCAAAAGTGCCGGTATCATAATCTACTTTGAAGTGATAATAAGCAGGGGTCGCAGGACCAACGTCCCAAATAATAGGAAAGGCATATATAATAGGTGCGCTGTTAGAAGTAGCGATTTTTTTGATGTCGCCTTTGGGGTGGTGAATCATCACCAGGCTTGTATTATTAGGCGTCAGTCTGCTCCATCCGTTGAGGTAGGCATGTGCGTTTGCGGGAATATCCGGAATGAGATCGAGCAGAATAAAGTCATTACTCTGTCGGCCAGAGATGTATTCCGCCCCTAAGACGGATTGGAAGCTGGGTTCGACATCGGGGTTGTCGCAGCCATCGCTTTCATAATTAAAATCGAAACGATACATATCCCAAATAGGGGTGTAGCCATCCTGACAGTGATAGGCGCTTAGGAGGTAGGGCGTTCCATCGCGGCTGGTATTATTGAGCAGGCTGCCGGAACAAAATCCCATGCCTTCTTCTACCACGAGGATGATACGGACGACCCCTCTTTTTTGTTTGTCCCAATCGGCACCAGTGGTGCAATTGACATTTTCATGGCAGGGGAAAGACGCGCCAAATTCAAAAACGTTGTCATCTTTTTCATCTCCGTTATAGTTTTCTTTATTATAGACATGATCTATTCGGAAGATATTGAAATGCCCCTGCCCTTTGACTGATTTAGGCTCGTAATATTCAACGATAGCTTCATCTCCTTTGATGAGACCCGTCCAGAATTGTCTGCTCTTCCGGTTGTTCTTCCAGGTATATGCTCCTTTTATTTGTTGGTGGTTGGGACTGTACATAAATAATTGGGCTCCCTGTGGAATATAAAAATCATTGTACATAAAGGCTGTTGCCAGTGCGCCTTTGGATTGGATGCTTAATCGCCATACTCGATCACCATTGTCGAGTATTGTCCATTGACCGCTGTTATCAAAATTCAATTCTGTATGGATAGGAACGGAAAAACGTGTTCCGGGACCTTCCTGATCTTCCTTTTTGACCTTCTTGAAGTTGATGGCTGGGAGAATGACGGAAGGAATAGGAGCCTGCCTGGCAAATAATACGGCCTGATTGGGCTGAAAACTTACCGGTGCTGTATGTTCCACTGTTTGTGCCTGAGTATAAAAACGTAGAATGAGCAGACTGAATAAAAGTAGATAACGTGTCATTTTTGTGTATTATTAATCATTAAAAAATAAGAAAAGGACGGCTGGGGTGTTTTGTCCTTTTCATGATTTTTGTCCGATTTTCAATTGGGAGGAATTATTTATATTCGGGAATCCCCAGCGCCTCCGTTCCTTGTTCAAAGTAAATATCAACGGGGATATTTTTATCTTTCAATTGTTTTAAACTTTGTTCCAATAAAGGGTTGGTTTTACCCAGCGTTCCGACAAGGTTTGCAACGCTGGTATAATTTCCCGTTCCCTGAATGGTGAGAATCTGAAGTGTCAACGCCCGCATGGCTTCTTCCAGATTGTCAAAATTGATTCTGAAAGTCCCGTCTTCTTCCTGTTCGATGGCGCGGTATTGCCTAAAGTAATTAAAACGAATCATATTGGCTTTCCCGTGTGCGCTGGATGTCCCAAATCGTACAGATCTAAAAATACTGGCAACAAAGGTGACATAATAATCTTTGAGATCTCCTGTTATTTCTCCTTTTTTGTATAATTGAGAGACCATATAAAGTCCTAGGATATCTGCTTTGCCTTCTTCGAGCGCAGAAGCGTGTTCTTTGAGCGCCTGCCGGACGGTCAGGTCTGAGCCGATTACATTTTTGATACCCAGTCCGTGCGCTACTTCATGAAACATAGTATTGGCAAAAAAGGCATCAAAGGTAATATGTTTACGTTGGTCTTTAGTGATTAATTCATTGGCGATGGGAACGAGAATATTATCGTATTTGGCCCTCATGGCATTTTTTAATTGTAGCCTCCTCGTTCCTTTTTGCAATTGTACTTTTTCGTCATTGGGCAGGTTGATGGCGATGGTTTTGCTGCCTGCATTACAATCGCCGGCATAATAGACGACATCATAAGCGTTTAGGTCGGCATCTGTACCGGGTTTTTCCTGTTTGAATCTTTCAGGTACGGGGAGATTTTTTTGTAATTCGGGGAGGAAGGTGGCGTATTTTGCCAATTTTTCACTCCATTCCATGTCTTTGACCAATACATAACATTCGTGGGTAGCTTTGAAGCCATAGAGTTGGTCTTCGTAGGTTTCGATTGGACCAATAACGATATCGAGGTGGTTGTCCTTCATGTTCATCCACTCCATATCACTTTTGAAATAATCATCGTGGAGTAAGGCTTCTGCCCTTAAGTTAAGGTAATTGGCGAAGGTTTTGTCTTCGGAGACATTGGCCGCTTTTTTGAGCAGGTCTGCCGCTTTTTGGGTTTGTTTTTCAAAGTATTGGTGAAAGGGGATGGTGTAAAGGCTTCCTTTGTCATCTCTACGAATGAAGTTATAAAGGCCTGTTTTATTAGGGAGATCTGCCGCTTCAAATTCGGCTTTTGTCATATCCTTGGGGTAATAATTAGAGCCAGCCGCTTTTTCCCCTATTCCTTTGACGAAAGGTTTGTTGCCGTTTAATCTGTCCCATGGACCATAGTTGAGTTCAATGAATCTTTTGGTGAGCGAATCCTTTGTTTTGGCGAATAATTCATCTTTGTCTCCATAGGCTTCTACCCAGAATATATCATCCATTACCTTTGCGGCTTCGATCAGGATGGCGATGACTTCTTGTTCGTTTTGCGACAATTTGGAAAGGTCAGTTGTAAGTTTGAAAGGAGCGTATTTATTAACATTTTGCTGCATTTCAGAAATAACAGTGGGCTTGTTATCTGTACTTTTTTTATTAGTACAGGCAGATAAGGCAATGAGGCTAAAAAATAAACTAAAGAAAATGGAGCGCATAATTATTGTATAATAATGAATTAAATACTATTGGCGTACTAGAAAAGAGGGTACAAATCCGGCTGGAATTACCCAACCGGATTTGTAGGGTTGATAAGTTAGGTGTCATTTAGAAGATGACTTCTGCTTTTACAGACTTTCCATTTCTCAAAACAGTCACCATAGCTTTGTCACCTGCTTTATACTTAGCAAGTCCTTCCATATAGTCATAGATGTCATTGACGGTTACTTCACCAATTTTTATAACAATATCACCTTTTAGTAAGCCTGCTTTTTTGGCAGGGCGGTCTTCCAATACACCATCAATTCTCATGCCAATGCCATCAAAGACATAATCGGGCATGACACCCAATGTTACCTTGAATTTAGCAGCGGATTTATCCTTTTGCTCTTCTTTTGTTTTGGTGAATTTTAATTTTTTAGTCTTATCTAATTTTTTGATAATGGCCATGACGTAATCTGTTACGTCAGATAATCCCTCAAAATTAATAAACTCCGCATCGTCCGTTGGTTTGTGATAGTCACTGTGTTGTCCGGTGAAAAAGAAAAGAACGGGTAAGTCCTGCAGATAAAAGGAAGTGTGATCAGAAGGACCGATGCCGGATGAAGTTGTTTTTGCTTTTAGGTCGTGTACATCAACATCCTGAATAGTCGGGATGAATGAAGGAGATGATCCGACACCACCAACAGCGATGACTCTGCCTTCTTTTAATCGACCAACCATATCTAAATTAATCATATAACTAACCTTGGAGAAGTCGATCGTCGGGTTTTCAGCATAAGCTTTTGAGCCAAAAAGTCCCAGTTCTTCCCCAGAGAAGGCGATGATGAGGTAATTGTGTTTTTTAGCTTCACCATTTTTGAGCCGTTTGGCTAGATTAAGGATGGCAGCGACGCCACTCGCATTGTCATCAGCTCCATTGTGGATGGCGGGTTCGCCTACGTAGAGTGAGCCGGGAATCCCCATACCCAGATGATCGAAGTGTGCCCCAATGATGACGGTATTTTTAGCTTTATTATTGATGTACCCTACGACATTTCTTCCTTTTCTATTCTCTATTCCCTCTTTAGAGTGTGGGTTGGGTCTGAATTTAAAATCAAAATCATAGTACCAGCTGCCATCTGTGCCTTTGGGTTCCAGCCCCATTTCCTGCATTCTGTAGGCGACGTAATTGGCGGCCATTCGAGCGGATTCCTTTCCTGATTCCCTCCCTTTTAAGTAATCAGAAGAAAGAAAAACGACATCGTTTTTAAGTTCTTGAATTTGAGGTTTTAGGTCTTGTGCGTTTGCCGCAAAAGTGACAAAAGACAAGAGCGCAAATAATATTTTTTTTGAAAAATTCATCATATTTATAGTTGTGTGTTTTTTATGCAGGACTTCCTTTTACAAGGTATGCCCAATTAATACTACGCAAAAATACAATTATATTTTAAGGGGGGCAAATATTGTTGAATATTAAAGTCTGATTACATCCGGGAATGGCAATTTATCAAGTGGCGTATTATACTACACCGTAAAGACAGATAAGAATACAGCAACTAAGAAGATGATCTTAGTGAAGTAATTCTGAATAAAGATTGAAATTAATAATTTGTTATTAGATGGCTGCTCTGCTTTGCGGGGTGGCCATTTTTTTATTACTTT
>CAZNCI010000031.1:0-12476 GCA_964571475.1 uncultured Saprospiraceae bacterium
CGTAGAAGATGGATTCATCTTATATGGAACAACCCAAAATAAAAGCTTCCTTTTTAAAACAGATAAAGAAGGACATCCTTTATGGTCCAAAATTTATAATTTCCCCATTGGGTCACCTGCTTCCACAAAAATAATACAGGCTGGAAATGCATTCTTTTTTACTGGAAAAATGGATAATGATATTTTACTAATTAAGACTGATTTACAGGGGAATTCCCAAAAATATTGTGATAAATTTGAATCGCTTGATTTCACGGAAGGCGCTATTGATGAAATAATTCAGGAGGAAGATCTCATGCTTGAAAAAGAGTTTTTTTTACCCAACAGCATCACGCCCACTACTATTATGCCGGTAGAGAACGTTTTTTTGAATATAGAAATTCCCGATTGCAATTGTGAAGATGTTATAAAAGCCTGTGACTCTACTTTCGTGAAAACCATTGGTTTTCCCAATAAGGATGTCATCGCAAAGAAAATCATCGAATCGGAATCAAATGGATTCATTCTGGCAGGGAGTAAAGGAGACAGCAGCTTAATTTGCTCTATAGATCAACAAGCCAATTTAATATGGGAAAAAACAATTGATTTTTGGGATGGAAAAGAAGAAATCACTGATTTACTAAAATACTATTCCACCTACTTGGTTGGCATCGGCTCTACTATTTCTGCAAATAATAAAAGGTCAGGTTTTTCATTTAATATAAGTTCCTTAAACAATTATGCCTATGCCTGGAAAAACGAACCGGAAAACAAACGCATTGAATATAATCAAAATATTTTGGATTTTACAGGAAAAATAGGGCGTATCATTGATCTTGAAACAGGACAGAAAAGTGCTTTTGTCAATTACCAGAGTTTTCCTTATCCGACAGCTATAAATAAATATTTTTCACTTGGGGGAAATGAAACATTTCACAAAGGGGCAGGGACTATCAGTAATGGTTTCTATTTAGTAGGGTCGCTTGGGCTTACACCCGGAGACCAATCGAATATTAGAGGATTTCTATTCAGACAGGGAGCCACCTATGTTCCGTATTCGAACATACAAATGATCTATTTTGTTCCTTCAAACGAACCTGCGTGGATCGTGACAAAGGATATTATCAATAACAATGGGCTACTCACTTACTCTCACGGCAACCTGACGGGAACCGACCCGACAAATACCGAACTAATCGCCGCAAAACTCAACTATAATGGGAATATATTGTGGGCTAAGCACTACGATATCCAGGATGGGAATTATGCAAGAGCTGTAAAAGCATTAAAACTGCCCTTCAACTATGTATTCATTGGTACTTTTAAGAGAGATGAACAGACTGATATTTTTATATTTGTTACGGATAAAAGTGGGCATATTGATTGGGCTAAATCAATTGGAGGGCAGGACGATGAAACAGCTTATGATATACTATATAAAGATCGATTTTTATACCTTCTTGGAAGCAGTAAATCATTCAACGCTACCCATAATGAAGAAATGCTTCTCGCCAAAATAAATATCGATGGAGAAACCCTAAATGCCTCCTGTGCTGATCTCAAAAATTTAGATATCAAAACCTATATTTTTGAAGATCCTTTTGAATCTTCTTTTGAGTGGAATGATAGTGATACTATTCAATCTGCCCTAACTGAGCAAACATCAATATCGAATGAAAGTACCCTGCAAGACAGTAGTATCTGCCTCCTCCCATGCTGCGAATCCCTACCGGATGGTTTTATCGGTGATATTTCATGGCAATGTGCCGGTGACAGCCTATTGCTAAGCATTGATATTTGTAATGATAATGTAGGAGCATTGGAGAGAAATACCCCGATTGCCATTTATGATAATAATCCAACGGTTGTGAATAGTTCATTATTAAAATCCATGGTATTACCTCAAACAGTACTCAAGGACAGTTGCCGCCATTTGGAAGTCAGGATTCCAAATACCAACCACTCCATTTACGTAGTTGTTAATGATATTGGGACAATTGACCGACCTTACAATTTAGAGGCAGATTTATTTGGTTCTCCTTTTCAGGAATGTGTTTTTTATAATAATATGGATAGTTTGTCATTAGATTTGGATGAGATTGAAGCCCCAATACTCGATTTGGGAGCAGATACCCTGATTTGCGACAATGGAGTGGCAAGTCTGGATGCCGGTCGCCAATTCCACACCTATTTGTGGCAGGATGGCAGCAATCAACCTAATTTTACCACTTGGGATGCCGGGTTATATTGGGTAGAGGTAACCGATAGTTGTGGTCGAGTACCATCCGACACGATTGAGTTGCGTGTCCTTCCCGCCTCCATATTAAATGTAGGAGCGGATACGACCATTTGCGAAGGAGCGGAATTAATTTACACACCGCAAGGCTTCGACTATTACGAATGGCAACCCAATCAATTTTTGGATTGTAACGATTGTAACTCGGTAACAATTAGACCTGACCACTCTATTGATTATACAATTATCGCCCAAAAAGCACCGGGTTGTTTTAGTATGGACACCTTACACATCGAAGTTATTGCCAATGATTTATTATTACAATTGCCGAATGACACCAGCATTTTCCTGGGAGACCAGTATCAACTAGACCTCTACTCCAATATATCCGATATTCAATCCATCCAGTGGTCGCCTCCGTACCAAATATCCTGTACAGACTGCCTACAACCCATTGTCGCTCCACTGCAAACGACGACCTATTCTGCCAGTATAGTCGATGGCAATAATTGTGAAGTCAGTGATGAAGTTCGTATCAGTATCCGAAAAGACCGCCGGGTATTTATCCCCAATGCCTTTAGTCCAAATGGCGATCAAGTCAATGATTTACTCCTCATCAATGGAGGTCCAGATGTAGAGCGCTTCAAGACTTTCCAAATCTACAATCGCTGGGGTGACCTAATTCTGGATTGGCGAAATTTTTCACCGAATGACAACAACTACTCCTGGGATGGTACCTTCAATGGAAAATTATTAAATGCGGGCGTTTATGTTTATTATTTAGAAGTGCAATATTTGAATGGAGAAGAAGAAATCCTGAAGGGAGATGTTTTGTTGATACGGTAAAAGTTAGTCTTGGCCCAACTCATTGACCAATTTTCCCATTGAGTGTCCCCCTTCCTCATTAATTCATCACCCTGTGGGAAACAGGGTGAACTACACCCGCGACGAATGAAAGGAATAGATGAGGAAGAATAGAATCACCGCTCCACTACACAGTCCAACTCTACCACCAGGCCCATTTGGCAATAACTACCTGCTGCTTCAAGGGGATGATATTTAATCAGCACTTCTTTTCCTAAAGTTGGTTCAATATCAAAATCCTTCATATTTTGAACTTCAGGATGATCTCCATTTTCTAATTCGATGATGGGATTACAATAGCTAAGACCAAAAGTAAATTTAGCTTTTTCACCATGAGAACAATTGTCGGGTTGACGGCAGGAAAAAATGCTGAAAATTAACAAAAGAAACAGTGCATATAAATATTTCATCTTCTTATGTTTTTTATGGATAGACGCTTAAATTTAAATTGAAGGTTGATAGTTTTGAGTCCCTCTACACTTCATTCAGCCGATTTTTCTATAAAATAGTCGATAAATGAAGAATAAATGACAGTTTTTACCGTAATTTGTACCTTATGGAAGTATCGCTACTTTTAGGTCTGTATTTTTGTGCCTATTATTTAGCTTCAAATGATATAATAAATGCAAAAGAAATTAGGAGAATTATTTGGTGCCAACCACGGATTGGATGATAAAAGTGTTCAATTTTTGACCAATGCCCTGGAACGTAATAACCTGCCCGGATTTGATTATTTAGAATTTAAATTATCATTGTCGGCTATGGAGAAAATGGGCATTGATGAAGCAACAGCGTATAAATCAGCTTTCGCTACAGCTTCCACGGTAGGACTTACCAAAGCCAAGTTGTTAAAGACGGCAGATCATTATAAAAATGTGCTTTCAACCGAGCGGCAGCAATTTGAAGAAGCTATGCAAAAGCAGGTTCAGCAGAAGGTGGATGCCAAAAAAAATGAAGTTGAAAAACTAAGAATACAGGTGGAGGAGTTTAAAAAAAGAATCAAATTGCTGGAAGATAAAATAAAGTCTTCCCAAGACGTCATTGATACCGCCGACCAGACCATTCAGGAGGCAAAATCAAAAATCGAATCCACGCGTGATGGTTTCGAAGGCACCCTCCAAAGCTTAATGAATGAAATTAATAAAGACATAGATCGCATCAATAATTATTTATAAAAAATATCGATAAACAATGGTAGAATTTGAAAATCAAGGAGCAAAAACGAAAAAATCATTCTGGAAAAGACCAGAAGGTGTCACGGGCGCGCTTGTACTGGGGGGACTCGTCGTTGGCGGTGGTTATTTAGCCATGAAGTTAATCCCGTTAATAA
Organism: uncultured Saprospiraceae bacterium; assembly: GCA_964571475.1. Lineage (GTDB taxonomy): Bacteria > Bacteroidota > Bacteroidia > Chitinophagales > Saprospiraceae > JALVDO01. Next base: position 4,410 of record CAZNCI010000031.1, read on the forward strand.
CTGCGGGTCTTTTGGCTGTCTGGCAACTGACGCTCATTGCTATTCCTATATTACTTTTATTATATGTCATTCTCGATCCTAAAGCAAGGAATTTGGTTTGGTATATGTACAAAAGTATTATGCGGACGATCACCGGTTGGTTTGTACAAATTGATCCCATTGGTATTTTGAAATCTTATGTAGAAGACTTGTCCGATAATTTGGTCAAAATGCGTAAACAAATTGGCTCAATCAAAGGACAGATGCGCAAATTATCCACTTTGATGGAGGATAATAATAAAGAGATCAATCAACAAATGAAACTAGCAAGTGCGGCCAAAGCAAAAGGCATGGATAATCAAGTCATTTTGTCTTCCAGAAAGGCTGCGAGATTAAAAGAAAGTAACGGTAAATATCAGGCGCTTCTCAATAAAATGGAGGTACTTTACCGAATCTTGACCAAGATGCACCAAAATTCTGAAATACTACTGGAAGATACCAAGGATCAGGTCAAACTTAAAGAACAGGAGCGCAAGATTATTCGAACGTCTCACTCCGCCATGATGTCTGCCCGTAATGTCATTTCAGGCGATCCAGACAAGAGAGCTATGTTTGATGCAGCTATGGAAAATATTGCCGATGACGTCGCTAATAAGGTCGGTGAAATGGAACGTTTTATGGATATGTCCGCTAATTTTATGGATACCATTGATCTCCAAAATGGCGTTTTTGAGGAAGAAGGTCTGGCGATGTTAGAAAAGTGGGAGAAGGAAAGTACCTTAATGTTATTGGATGGCAATAGTGCTACCGATACCCTTGATTTGGATAGTCCGCATGCCGAACCACAAACAAAATCAGGTAATACTAAAAGTGGAAGTGATTATACCAATTTGTTTAATTAAATAAGAGCTTGTTTGGAGCTTACTTCTTTGTTTAAGAACCTGACATCGAGAAAATATAGGTGTTTACCTTGGTAAATACCTATATTTTTCATGCAATTCCCCCTGTGGGTTATTTTTCTGTTTGAGTAAGGAGAAAGACTGATTTTTTGTTGCTAAATTTTATTGCGTGTGTAAGCAGGCTTCCTTCATCCGTCGGAACAGGTTTCCGTCGTCCTCTCTTTTGTGAATTTAACACACAATAACCAAAATTATAATTAAGAAAATATTAAAAAACGATTATCTTTGCCAATTCTTAAACCAGAGCGTTTTTTAACAGATAATTAGAGTAGTATTTATGGCACTTTCAACAAGGTATAATCCAACTGAAATAGAAGCAAAATGGTATCAACACTGGGAAGAAAATGGATTTTTCCATTCAACTCCTGATGAGCGGGAAGCATATACCATTGTGATCCCTCCACCTAATGTAACCGGTGTATTACACATGGGGCATATGCTCAATAATACTATTCAGGATATTTTGATTAGAAGAGCCCGATTATTAGGGTATAATGCCTGTTGGGTACCGGGAACAGACCATGCCTCGATAGCAACTGAAGCAAAAGTTGTTAAATTATTAAGAGAGCAGGGTGTCAAAAAATCTGAATTATCTCGGGATGAATTTCTGGAACATGCCTTTGCCTGGAAGGAAAAATACGGCGGTATCATCCTTCAACAACTCAAGCGATTAGGTGCTTCCTGCGATTGGGATCGAACGCGTTTTACGATGGAACCATCTCTTTCCAGAGCTGTTACCAAGATTTTTGTTGATCTATACAAAAAAGGGAAATTATACCGTGGGTTGAGAATGACTAATTGGGACCCTTCTGCTCAAACCGTTCTTTCTAACGAAGAAGTTATCTACAAAGAAGAGCAATCCAACCTATATTACCTTAGATACAAAATTGAAGGTACAGAAGACGAGTGGATTACCATTGCAACTGTTCGTCCGGAAACCATCCTTGGTGACTCTGCCATCGCGGTGAACCCCAAGGATGAAAGATTTTCGCATCTGGTTGGCAAAAGTGCAATCGTACCCCTAATTGGTCGCAGCATTCCAATTATTGCAGACCGATATGTGGATATTGAGTTTGGTACGGGTGCCTTGAAAATCACCCCCGCCCATGATATGAATGACTACGAAATCGGGCAAAAACACAATTTGGAAACCATCGATATTCTCCATGCAGATGGAACCATGAGTGAAGCTGCTCAAATGTACGTCGGGGAAGATCGCTTTGTCGCAAGAAAATTAATTACTAAGGATTTAAAAGCCGCTGGTAATTTAATTAAGATAGAAAATTACGTTAATAGTGTAGGACGATCAGAACGGACGGATGCCATTATCGAACCCAGACTCACGCTACAATGGTTTCTCAAAATGGATGATTTTGCCGCTACAGCCCTTGGTGCCGTGAAGTCGGGAGATATTGATTTTTTCCCGCCTACCATGATGAATATGTACAATAGCTGGCTGAAGGCTGAAAATGTCAGAGATTGGTGTATCTCCCGCCAACTTTGGTGGGGACATCGTATCCCTGCCTGGTATTATAAGGATGATTATTTCGTAGCAGAATCAGTAGAAGATGCTTTGGCGCAAGCCATACAAAAAACAGGAGATAATTCTTTAACTACTGAGCAGCTCCAACAAGATGAAGATGTCGTGGATACCTGGTTTTCATCGTGGTTGTGGCCATTGTCGGTATTTGATGGCTTCGATAATACGGATGAGTTAAAGTATTATTATCCAACCAATGTCTTGGTGACGGGATGGGATATTATGTTCTTTTGGGTCGCTCGGATGATTATGGCTGGTTATGAATGGTCAGAAGATTTATTGGGCACTGATTTTGTCGAAAAAAAGGGTAAACAGCCCTTTAAAGATGTCTATTTTACCGGAATGGTTCGGGATAGCAAACGACGCAAAATGAGTAAATCACTGGGTAATTCACCTGATGCACTTGCTTTGATAGACAAATATGGAGCAGATGGCGTAAGATATGGAATGTTGTCAAGTGCGGCGGCGGGTAATGATATTGTCTTTGATGCACCCCTTGATCCCAAAACAGGAAAATCACTCAATGAAAGTAAACTCTGCGAACAAGGGCAAAAGTTCAACAATAAAATGTGGAATGCTCTTAACCTCATCAAAAACTGGGACGTCAAAAAAGAGGCGGATGAGGAAACAAAAGCCATCAATGAACTTGCCGGCAAATGGATGAAAGAGAAGTTCAACCAAATACTCACTGAGCTCAACCAAATGATGGACGAATACCGGCTTTCGGACGGTATTATGTTATTGTATAAATTTATTTGGGGCGATTACTGTTCTTGGTATTTGGAGATGATTAAACCGCCCTTTGGAGAGGCTATTGATGAAAATACTCAGCAGGAGGCTATTGAAATATTTGAGCAGTTAATGGTTATTCTTCACCCTTTTATGCCATTTATCACAGAGGAAATTTGGCATAATCTCAAGGAAAGAGCAGAAGGAGAATCCTGTATGAAGACCAGCTGGCCAAAGACGGGGAGTTTTGACAAAGCTTATATTCAACAGGTTGAAATGGCGAAAGATATTGTATCAGGCGTTAGAGATGTCCGAAATAATAATGGTGTCAAGCAAAAAGAACCCTTAAAGGTTTTTGCGCAAAAAAGCGACTCTATTTTAGCCATTGTCAATAATCCGGGACTCAAAAGGATGCTCGAAAAAATGTCCTATTTGGAAAGCCTTCAATTAACTGATGAAGCGATTGATAATAGTATCTCATTTTTGGTTAAAACAGATAAATTCTTTGTCGAACTCAAGAAAGAAATCAATGTTGAGGAGGAATGCGCCCGACTTAACAAAGACCTAATTTACTACCGCGGTTTTGTTCAATCTGTTGAAAAGAAATTAAATAACGAACGTTTCGTCTCCAATGCGCCCGAAGCCGTGGTTAATAACGAACGTAAGAAATTAGCCGATGGGCAATCCAAGATTAAAAGTATAGAGGAAGCATTGGTGGATATTGGCTGCTAACATAGGTAAGGAACTGAATATAAAAGAGCCGCTTTTCCTCTCGTTTTAAATTTTGATTCAATATTTTCGATTATATATTTTATTTGTAACCTTGTGCGGGATAATAAATAAGGCACATCTCATTAGAAAAAGGGAATCTTTTGATGATTTATTGGAGAATGTGGTGGAATTGGAAGTGTGATTATTCCAAAACTATGCGTTTTACCATCCAGCCGTCTGATGTTCTAAAATGAAGGATGTAAACGCCGGGTGGATAATGGTCAATATTCATACTTTGTGTGTTGGTATCAATGACTTCGACGCCTTTAAGTTTGCCCTGAATATCGTATATGCTGACTAATTTAGCCGGCTTGTTTGAGCCGCTGACCCAAAACTTTCCATTGGTCGGGTTTGGATATACATTGATGTTGGAAGCTGCTGGGCGTGGTGTTTTATCGGCTAGAGGCGAATATTCCTCAGGAAATTGATTGAAAAACCGGATGATATTCTTGGAGTAATCTGAATGCAAAATATGGTCGGCATTCACACAGCCTAATTGGTCGATGACCCCTTTTCGTTGAGCACCTGTTAGTCCCAATTGGTTAAAAAAAGAATTGGGAATGAGTGAAATATCTAAGCTATTTAAGAAATTTCTGTCATCTAAATAGTTTTTAGCTTCCAGTGAATCAAATATCGTTTGGGATTGATTGAGAGAAATATGGACGAGGTTTCTTCTGAATCGCTGGGGAAATACCGGGGATCTATTGAAAATATGAAATTCGGCCTCCTGCCCGCCATTAATAGTCATTTCTTCAAAATTAGCAAATGCTTCATCGTTGTTGGCTTGTTCTTGATGATCATTTTCGGACATAATCCAAATAACGGGCACGATATCCTCTCGTCTATAAGTGGCATAATTGCCCCGTGCCGTGATATGAGCCGAGGCATTATAACCCAAGGCAGATGCACACAAATCACTAAAAACGGCACCATTGGACATACCCAAAGTAAAGGTCGGAATACTAGCTGGTAGATTGAATTTTTGGACGATACTGTCACGGGTGAAATTTACATTTCCAAGATCAATATTGTTTTGAGCAGATGCGTTGCCGGAGTTGAAATTATTCCACCTAATATAACCATCTTCATTGATGTCACCCATGGTGGTTTCATTTGCATCCAGTGCAAATACGGCAAAATCATCGTAGAGTAAGTCTTTCACCAAATTGGTGCGTTCGAATCGCTTAAAAAACGATCGACCACTGCCTCCCGTTCCATGTAGGAGGAACACCATTGCTTTGGGGCTTGGCGGGATGGCATAATTTACCTCTTTGTAAATCGGCAAAAAAATCCCAGAAGAATCTTTGCCCCAAAGTAAGAATGAATCTACGCCATAGGTCGTATTGGCAGGAATGGCATCGTAGTGAGCGGTGAATTCTAAGCTGCCAACCTCTGTCAATTCGGGAACAACAAGGACGACGTGCCATTCATTTTCGAATGATAAATATTCCATTCCATCTCCCGTCCAATTCGTGAAAACAGCCGCATCCATAGGAGTCTTAGACCATATATGAACGGAGTCTCCCTCCTGATAATTACCCGATCCGTACCCATTATTGATCGTTAAATAGTAAGATTGTGAAAATATATTCACTGCGAAAAAGAACCCAGAGATGAGAAATAGATAAAGTTTGAGCATTGCAATTTTTCACCTTTGACCGGATGTTTATTCAAAGGTTTAATCACAATTTCCCATTTGAGTTGTTTAGTTCTTAAGGCACTTGTGCTCGAACAAGTTTACATTGACGGTTATATTCAATGTACTTTGAATCTGTATTAGGTAGGCAAAATATTAATGTTGCTATTACCAAGGGTCTTAATATTTAATAATTCTCCCCACTTTTAGTATTCTAATTTCATCTTTGAGTTGGTAGAAGTACAAGCCTGCGGGTAAGTTTCCTATGAAAATATCCTTTTTATCAGAGAAGAATTTTTTGGATAATAAAATATTCCCCTGCGTATCAAAAAGCGTAAACTGCCGATCGTAATCATCGTTTTTATCAATTTTTAAAGAGAAGAAATCTTTCGTTGGATTAGGAAAAACATCTACTTGACAGGCTGTGATATCAAATAAATTATCATTTTCAATAATAATATCAATAGCTTCGATGTCATGATCGTCTTCGTCGTTGTCATTATCTGATATTTCGTTGTCAACAAGGAGGTCATTATCAGGGTTTTGATCGGGAGTACTGTCAACATCGGCTAGATTCATACTGTTTTCAAAACTACTAATTTCACAGGTATTAACGATGTGCATAGGCTGATTAAAATCAGCAATGTCGAAGGAAATTGTTAAATATTCGGTATCTCCACTACCTAGGAATTCAATAGTATGGGTCGCTAGTGTGCCAGAGAAATCCCACAGATTGTCATTCAAAATTAAATAATCTGGAATATAATCGATGATAACCACATTGGTCGCATCTAATTCCCCCTGATTATGGACTTCTATGGAAAAGGTGACATCTCCTCCCTGTATCAGATTGCCTCCATTGACTAAGGTTTTGCGTAAAGCAAGATCAAAAAGCGGGTCTCTGGTGACAGATTCTTTATCTTCATCATCATCGTCACCATTGCCATCACCATCTTCATCTACGGATAATCCCGTAGAGGGGTCTGAGTCGATATCATCCCCATCATCAGCAGTGATTTCTGCAATATTTTCGATAGTAAGGATGGAGAACCCCGGCTTAAATCGAAGGGTAATATTTAAGTCAAGCGTATCTCCAGCAGAGAGCGTATCAATCATTTTGGTCGCCTTAGAGCCGTTTAAAGCCCAGTTTTCTCCAATGTACTCCATATAATAGGGGATAATATCTGTTATTTCAATATCATGTGCTTCGACATTGCCCTCATTGTATACAGTAATTCGGTAAGTGAGGTGTTCGTCCCCAAAGAATGGGCCTTCTGTTAAAAGGGTGTTTTCAAGTGATAGATCATAAATGGGGATTACTTCAGTATTCATAATATCAATGCGAGCTTCATCGTCATCAAGCGGGTTACCATCTCCATCCTCATCAATGTCAAAGCTGAAATTGGGATCAGAGTCAATGTCGTCCCCATCATCGGCAGTGATTTCAGCTTCATTCCGTATAATCGTTGTTTGGTTGGAGTTGATCTCGAAGACAATAGTGAGGGTGTCGTTTTCGCCACCGGGGATATCTTCGATGATTTGAGTCGCCTCGTTTTCGTTAATCGTCCAGTCTCCGGACACATAGGTTAGTAAAGGGGAAATGTAATTGGTTATTTCAATATTGTGTGCAGCTATATTTCCGTTATTAAATACAATGATGTTATAAGTCAGTTGTTGTCCGGATTGGTATGGTTCATTGCCTGTGAGCGCCATTGCCATTGATAAATCATAAACTGGAGTGGCATTGATGAGTATGTCACAATCCCAATCATCTTCGTATGGATTATTATTCTCACCGGGAACAGAGTCAATATCATCTCCATCATCTATCGTAATTTCTGCACAATTTTGCAGGGTGTTGCCTTGATAATTAGCATTTATTTGCAGAGTAATGGTCATGCTAAAACTGCTGGCTCGTGGTATATTTGTTATAGTTTTTTTTGCATCATTCCCGATTATTGTCCAGTCTCCGCCGACATAAGTTGCACCATAAGGGATGTGATCGGTTACTTCGATATTGTGTGCATCAATTGTCCCTTGATTTATGACCATTATATCATAAGTTACCTGATCACCGGGAAGGAAAGAGTCCGAACTCATTACCGTTTTTGTTAGTGCCAAATCATAGGTCTGATCTACGTTAATAAAGACGCAATCTTCATCGTCTTCAGGTTCGGCAAACGTCTCGCCAGGAGTTGAGTCAATATCATCTCCATCATCTATCGTAATTTCTGCACAATTTTTTAGGCGATCGCCTGGATAATTATCATTTATTTTAAGGGTGATGAACACGGTTAAATCGGTGCTTCTCGGTAAATCTGTTATAATCATTTTTGCATCATTCCCGGTTAAAGTCCAGTCTCCGCCGACATAAGTTGCACCATAAGGGATGTGATCAGTTACTTCGATATTGTGTGCATCAAGCGTGCCTTGATTAAAGACAGTGATGGCAT
>CAZNCI010000031.1:12576-16481 GCA_964571475.1 uncultured Saprospiraceae bacterium
GTTACTTCGATATTGTGTGCATCAAGCGTGCCTTGATTAAAGACAGTGATGGCATAAGTGACCTGTTCCCCGGGAAGGAAAGAACCCGAATTTATTACCGTTTTGCTCAGTGCCAAATCATAAATGTCTTGTGCAAGGATTTGATTGTAGGAAAAAAGGTATAAAAGAAAGAATAAAGTAATGGTAAGTTGTGATTTTTTCATTATAATTTTTGTTGAAATTTTCAGCTCATTCCTAAGGCATTAGTCTCATTAATTTATAGACAAGAACAAGAAATAATACCGCAGCTATCAGCTAATCAAAGCGTTCAAATACCCAAAGTTCATTATTGACTGTTTCGAATCCAATGAAGCCCAATTCGGGGGTATAGTAGATGTTAAACTGGTTTTCATCGGGTTGGTTGACTATAAGGTTTCTGCTCTTATAAACACGCTGAAATTCAGTATTTAAAAGGATGTCACTTTCGTGAAATACACCTTGTGTAATATTACCGTCTTTGTCAATGGAGATTCGGGGAAAGATAAATGGTGTTTCCTGATTGAGCGATTGATCGTAAAAACATTCGATGGATTCAATATGGTTTTTTACGTCAATGTATTTTCCTGAAGACTTGATATACAGGGTGAAATTGGAGTCGTTTGGGTGAGTATATGTTAGTTTTATGCTTTCTGTTTTGTAGGGCATATTCCCGATCGATTTTTGTATTTCTTCTGTTTTGACAGATAGTTGAAAGGAGACCTCATCTCCATTTTTGTTCTTAAAAACAGCAAAGCTGTTTTGTTCAAATTTTTCTAGTGGAAGTAAGGCGGTGATTTCACCCAATTGAATGTCTTCGGGTGTTTCGGTAATCGACTCCTGATTACACGAATAAGCCATTATGAGGGAAAGTGATAATGAAAATAGAATTGTTTTTTTCATTTTATTAGTTTTAAATAAGTGGTTGTATTTTACCTCCAAAATTACTCATTTTATGTAGATTAACAAAAAGAGCTGGCTTTTTTTTGCGAGTTGTCCCCATTGGGCTACTTTTTGAGCATAAAATCTCCTACTTTTGTGGTAGAAAAATAATTCATGCATACATTAGAACCATTTTACAATTGGCGGGATAAATACATTGCTTCGGAGGATGAGCGCAGTCCGTTTTATGGTCAGCAGTATGATGAATTTGGCTACAGCCAAAAAATATACAACTATTATATCCATCCTCAATGGGATAGTTGTGGTTCTTCTACTTTGTTTTTGAAAATTATTTTTGTGGATTATGATCAGTCTTTCGCTATTATAGAATTACTTGGGGAGTGGAATGATTGTTTGCACAATGATATTATGTTTTTGAAACGGGAGGTGATCGATCCCATGATTGATGAAGGCATCACTAAGTTTGCCGTGGTTTGTGAAAATGTCCTGAATTTCCACGGATCAGATGATGCTTATTATGAAGAATGGCTGCAGGATGTGATCGAAGATCGTGGCTGGATTTGCTTCCTAAATGTATTGGATCACGTATCCGATGAGATGCAACAATCCCGACTGCACGATTTTGTAAATTTTGGGCTTCATCTCAATGACATTAATTGGCGCACGCTGAAGCCGGATACTTTGCCTATTATTTTAGAACCCTTATTTTCTATGCAAATAAAAGAAATATAAATGCAGCACAAAGCCGGATTTGTCAATATTATCGGACGCCCAAATGTGGGTAAATCTACCCTAATGAATGCCCTGGTCGGCGAGCGAATGTCGATTATTACCAATAAACCACAAACGACCCGTCATAGAATCATCGGTATTTTGAATGGCGATGATTTTCAGATGGTTTTCTCTGATACTCCCGGTATTGTGCGTGATCCCTCCTACAAGATGCACGTGGCGATGAATCGCTTTGTCAATACGACCTTCGAGGATGCTGATATCATGTTGTTTGTGACCGATGCAACCGAGAAGTACGAAGCAGATGACGAAACCATCGAAAAATTAAAACGAGTGAAGATTCCATTGTTTTTAGTCATTAACAAAGTCGATTTGATTGACGATGTGAAGCTCATCTCTTTGATCCAGTGGTGGAATAATATCGTGCCTTTCAAGGAGACTATCCCCATTGCAGCCCTCCATAAACGAAATACTGATGTGTTATTTAATTTATTAAAAAAGAACCTGCCCGAAAGCCCTGCTTTTTACCCTAAAGATCAGTTGACAGATCGTTCTGAGCGTTTTTTTACCAGTGAAATTATCCGAGAGAAAATCCTGCAATTATACGAACAGGAAATCCCTTACTCCTGCGAAGTCGTTGTTACCTCCTATAAAGAAACCCAAACAAAAGCCGGTCTGCCTCTTGTGCGTATTTATGCCGAAATCTACGTCGCCCGAAAAACACAAAAGTCTATTATTATTGGTAAAAATGGCTTTGCTATCAAAAAATTAGGTTCGGAGGCTAGAAAAGATTTGGAAATATTCACAGAAAAAAAAGTATTTCTGGAGTTGCATGTGAAAGTGAAAGAAAACTGGAGAGATGATGACCGTTTGTTGAAACATTTTGGGTATTGATTAGCATAAGGTGACATCTTTTGTGGGCGGAAAAAGAGCAAAGCAAAAGGTGTTAGCTTATTGGCGGAGGAAGGCGTCAAGGCAATAAGGGCGTCAATCTTCCAATGCGCGCAATTAATTTTATAATTTTAAATAACGAATGTTAAAGAATGAATAAAAATACTCAATTATCAATCATCGCGTTTAAACAGTATTCAAAAAGCAAATAAAAAAATATGAATTATACCAACTTTTATAAAGTATTATTTGTCGTGATTATTGGGCTTAGTGTGACATCCATAGGGCGGGCACAGAAGTACAGCAATGAGTTTTTATCCATCGGTATTGGAGCTGGAGCAATGGGGATGGGCAATGCGACTGTAGCGGGAGTGAATGACGTGACGGCTACTTACTGGAATCCCGCAGGCTTGGCGACAATCCCCAATGAGAATGGCGTATATTTAGGAGCGATGCACGCCGAATGGTTTGCGGGTGTCAGCAAGCACGATTATTTGGCGGCGACCATTCCAATGGCAAAAGAGGGGAGAAGACTGGCTATCTCTTTAATCCGCAATGGAATTGACGGTATCCCTAATACACTTTCTTTATACAATGATGATGGGTCTATCAATTATGATAATGTGACGGAGTTTTCAGCAGCTGATTATGCAATTATGTTTTCTCATGCCAGAAATATGAATGTCAAAAAAGGGAAATTATACGTTGGAGGCAATGCGAAGGTGATTTATAGAGGTATTGGTCGTTTTGCGACATCTTGGGGGTTTGGGATTGATCTGGGATTGCAATATCATTTGAATAAATGGAAATTTGGATTCATGGGCAATGATATCACAACGACCTTTAATGCCTGGTCTATAAATTTTACAGACTCAGAAAGAGCCGTCTTAGAAGCCAGTGGAAATGATGTGACCATCAAAAGTTTGGAGATTACTAAGCCCCGGTTTACCCTGGGTGCCCGTAGGAGCTTCTCCTTCAAAAAAGTGGAACTAGAGCCGGAAGTAGATGTGATTTTTACAACAGATGGACAACGAAATACCCTGGTGTCTTCCAAATTTACCAGCATTGATTTAGCTATTGGTTTACAAGCACTGTATAACGACTTTTTATCTGTTCGTGCCGGAGTATCTCAATTTCAAAAATCCAAAAATTTTGATGGAAAAGAAAGTACTATTATGAGCCCTTCCTTCGGAATCGGACTAAAATTAGGCTTGATAACTGTCGATTATGCTTACACCAATCCGAGTGACGGTAATAACCGATTCTCTCACATCGTCTCTTTAACGTATAATATGCGACCGAAGAAGGGGTAGGTTTTAGTAGGCAGTTGGCAGTTGGCAGTCTTCAGTCGCATTATTTTTTTT
>CAZNCI010000031.1:16581-21090 GCA_964571475.1 uncultured Saprospiraceae bacterium
GTAGGTTTTAGTAGGCAGTTGGCAGTTGGCAGTCTTCAGTCGCATTATTTTTTTTTGCCTTAGGCAAAAAAAAATAATGCCCAACTGCCAACTGAAGACTGCCAACTGAAGACTGCCCACTGAAGACTGCCCACTGCCCACTAAAAAACCTACATATTAGCAATAATCTCAGAACCGAATTCAGAACACTTCAATAAAGTAGCGCCATCCATTAATCGTTCGAAATCATAAGTTACTCTCTTAGATGAAATAGCGCCTTCAATTCCTTTTACGATTAATTCTCCGGCTTCCGGCCAACCCATATAGTCGAACATCATTACTGCTGAAAGAATAACAGAACTTGGGTTTACCTTATCCATGCCTGTGTATTTGGGCGCAGTACCGTGTGTTGCTTCAAAAATGGCAACTCCTGTATCGTAGTTGATATTTGCACCGGGTGCGATACCAATACCACCTACCTGTGCGGCCAATGCATCAGAAATGTAATCACCGTTTAGGTTTAGAGTAGCGATAACGCTGTATTCTTTAGGTCTAAGAATGATTTGCTGAAGCATGGCATCTGCGATAACATCTTTGATGATGATTTCTTTGCCGGTATTAGGGTTTTTCATGGTACACCATGGTCCATCACCGATAACGGTTGCCCCAAATTCATTTTTAGCAACATCATAAGCCCAGTCACGGAATCCACCTTCTGTGAATTTCATGATATTACCTTTGTGTACGATGGCTACAGAAGGTTTATCTTTTTCAATGGCAAAATTAATCGCCGCTCTCATGATACGCGCCGTTCCTTCCTGAGAAACAGGTTTGATACCAATACCACAGGTCTTTGGAAATCTGATTTTTTTGAAAGCTTCGGGGAAATTCACCTTGAATAAATCCAGGAATTTTTTGTTGTCATCAGATCCCAATTCAAATTCAATGCCGGCATAAATATCTTCCGTGTTTTCACGATAGATAATCATATCAACATTTTCAGGATTTTTAACTGGGGAAGGAACGCCGTCGAAATAACGAACAGGGCGAACACAGGCGAATAAATCCAATTTTTGGCGCAAAGCCACATTTAATGAACGGATGCCACCGCCAATTGGAGTCGTTAATGGTCCCTTGATGGCAACTAAGTGCTCTTTGATACTATCTAATGTCTCCTGCGGCAACCATTCTCCTGTTTTGTCAAAAGACTTTTGTCCGGTAAAGACTTCTTTCCAATGGATTTTTCGTTCTCCATTATAAGCTTTTTCAACGGCAGCATCTAATACTCTAACAGCCGCGGCCCAAATGTCAGGTCCAATACCGTCTCCTTCAATAAAAGGGATGATAGGATCATTAGGTACGTTTAATTTTCCGTTTGCGATGGTTATTTTACTTCCACTCATTTACGTGTATTATTTTGGTTAGTAATTTTAAATATAATTATGTATTTCAAGGAGAAATAGATACAGTAATTCCTCTTTAAATAAGGACTGCAAATCTATGGTTTTTTTATGTAAAATGATATTATTTTTTGTTTTTGTTTGTCAAAATGTCCGTGAGCTACTTAATCAAAAGAGGATGAAACAATAAATTAATTTAAACGTTTGCTAAAGTAGTGTCTGAACGAAAACTCTACAAAACCAAAAATGTTTGTTTTAGCGATATTTTCATTTTTTTCAACTCGCTGATGCTTAGGCATCACCGAATTTCAAAAAAGTAAAAATCTCATCGAAAACAATTCATTTTATGAAATTCGACAGTTTTCGTTCAGACACTAAAGTAGTCGTCAACTTATTTACTTTTGCAAAATGATATTGTTTTATTCTAAAAATATTCAGGATAATCTGGCTGTTCTGACGGAGGAGGAGGCGACTCATTGTGCGCGTGTGTTGCGTAAGCGTGTTGGCGATGTGGTGAATGTGGTCGATGGACTGGGGAAGATTTTTGAAGGGGAGATTGTGTTTTTGAATAAAAAAAAGGTGGAGATCCAATTGAGCAGGGTAGTGGTAGAAGAAAAGTTGCCTCCTTTTGGGGTCAATATTGCCATTGCTCCTACTAAAAATATCGGCAGAATCGAATGGTTTTTGGAAAAAGGTACGGAAGTGGGCTTGCAGGCCGTTTATTTTTTGGAGACAGAGCATTCGGAGCGGCGGAAAATCCGTTTGGATCGTCTGGAGAAAATTACACTTTCCGCCATGAAGCAATCCAAACATACTTTTTTGCCTCAGCTGAATGATTTGCAAAAATTGAAATCATTTTTGGATAACTTGCCTGATTTTGATCAAAAATTGATTGCCTGGTGCGTGGAGGGAACGGATAATTTATTAATAAATAAAATAAAATCTAATGCCAATATTATGGTTTTAATCGGACCGGAAGGTGGTTTTAGTCCCAAAGAGGTCGATTTGTGCCGGCAATATGGCTTTGAAACGGTCAGTTTGGGCGCGAATAGATTAAGAACTGAAACAGCAGCCTTAGTTTCCGTTGTGACCATTAATATTTGTCAGCAGTAAAGTTGCTGTTCTTTAGTAAAATAAAAAGATATGAAAAAATTACTTTTTTTAGTGGGTGGAATATTTTTGCTTGCCGCTTTTAAACCCGGCGCTCCTACCTTGAAATTAGGTCTGCTCAAATACCATGGAGGAGGCGACTGGTATGCCAATCCTACTTCTTTGACCAATCTTGCCGCTTTTTGTAATGACCAGTTAAAGACTAATTTTAATTTGGATTATGGAGAGGTGGAAGTGGGGTCCGCTGAATTATACAATTATCCATTTGTACACATGACGGGGCATGGTAATGTCATATTTTCGGACATGGAAGCTGAAAATTTGCGCAATTATTTAAAAGCAGGCGGCTTTTTGCACATTGATGATAATTATGGGATGGATCCTTATGTCCGATTGGCGATGCGTAAGGTATTTCCCGATCAGGAATTTATCGAATTACCCTTCGATCATCCGATTTATCACCAACATTTTGAGTTTCCTGACGGGCTACCTAAAATACACAAACACGATGGTGGGCCACCACAGGGCTTTGGTTTATTTTGGGAAGGGCGTTTGGTCTGCTTTTATAGCTATGAATGTGATTTAGGCGATGGATGGGAAGACCCTGAAGTACATAAAGACCCTGCTGAAATCCGCTTGGCTGCCTTGCGAATGGGAGCGAATTTGGTAGAATACGTATTTACGGAAAAGGATAAATAAGGTGACAAAATCATTCCTTACTCCCAAAGAATATTCCTCCTCCTGCGAATATAACTCTTGATATTTAGCCAAAATGCCAGAAAAAAATAAATAATAACCGGAGAACCAAAAGCAAAGAAGGAGAGATAAATGAAATACATTCTCACCCTGCTGGTACGGATACCTATTTTGTCGGCGATGTATTCGCAAACTCCAAATACGGAGCGCTCTATTATTTTTGTAATTTTAGTCATTGATCGATGATTGTTTTCAATATTTTGCTTACTCCTTTGGTACAAAAGTAAGTAATTTGTTTGAGTAATTAAAGAGTAGAATGGGAGAATTATTGTACGAATACAAAAAAAATCGGAGGATGGTGAGACCAACCTCCGATAAAATCTACTTAATCATCATCTTGAAGCGGCTATAAGCCGTATTATAACGTTACCTGGTTAGAGCATCGTTTTAAGATATTGCAAAGGTAAATAGAACTGTTTTGTTCTTTAATGACAAAAATCACTATCTGAAGATGATTTTTTTGCTTAAAAATAGTGGATAATACAACACGGCTTGTATTTTTGCCAAAACTTTCCAATTTGAATAGAATGACACCATTTATTATCGGCATTACTGGAGGTAGCGGTTCTGGCAAAACCTCTTTGATTAATGAACTACGGGCGAATTTTTCTAAGGAACAAATTTGCCTGATTTCTCAAGACAATTATTACAGACCAATCGAGCAGCAAAAACTGGACGAAAACGGCGTTGTTAATTTTGACTTGCCAAAGTCTATTGACAAGGCGGCTTTTTTGAAGGATGTCAAACAACTGCTCCGAGGCGAAAAAGTGGTTCAACTCGAATATACTTTTAATAATCGTGATGCCATTCCCAAAGAAATTATTCTTCATCCGGCTCCCATTATTTTAGTCGAAGGTCTTTTTGTCTTTCATTACAAAAAAATGATGAAATTATTGGACTTGAAAGTCTTTGTCCACGCCAAAGAAAACCTAAAGGTCATTCGCCGTATTACCCGTGATCGCGTAGAACGTAATTACCCGCTGGACGATGTACTCTATCGTTATGAAAATCATGTGTTACCAACTTACGAAAAGTATATTGAACCCTATAAAGAAAGAGCCGATATCATCATCAATAATAACCTTAATTACAAAGGTGGTTTGTTCGTCCTCGAAGGTTTCCTAAGAGATTTTTTAAAGGATAAGTAGGTAAATAGCCAAAAGATGTCACCTTATGCCAACAACTGCCAACTGAAGCCTGCCCACTGCCCACTGAAGACTGCCCACTCCCCCAAAAGATAACACCTTTTGCTCTTCTCCTTTTC
>CAZNCI010000032.1:0-15215 GCA_964571475.1 uncultured Saprospiraceae bacterium
GTGATACTACTTTTCATGGCCATTTGGACTTCATTGATACTTTTATTTAGTTTTTTAGCCTTGTTGTGGATGATAGATTCAAGCCTGGCTGTAGCCGTCGCTCCCGGCAATACATTATTGACGGTAATGCCATGCGAGCCCAGTTCATTGGCGAGTGTTTTTGCCCAATTGGCGACAGCCCCTCGAATGGTATTGGAGACGCCCAACCCGTGTAGGGGTTGTTTGACAGAGGTGGAAATAATGTTGATGATACGCCCATATCCACAGGATTTCATGCCAGCCATTACGTGGGTAGCGAGGATATGATTACATTTCAGGTGCATGGAAAAAGCTCGTTCAAATTCATCAATACCAGCTTCTGAAATGAGTCCGCCCGGAGGCCCACCGGTATTATTAATTAAAATATGAAAAATCAAGTCAGGATGCGTTGCCGAAAATAACTTCAATTTATTTTTCAATTCAAGCGGATTAGAAAAATCAGCCGTGATATAGCCATGATTCTGATTTTGATTTGGCAATTCCTTGATGGTATTAATTAAGGATGTTTCAGATCTTGCTACGAGGATGATATTAGCGCCTAAGTTGGCTAATTCTATTGCGGAGGCTTTTCCCAGTCCCTGGGTGCTGCCACATACGATAGCTGTTTTTCCTTTAAGATTTAAATTCATTTTTTTATTTTTGAACGGAATAGTGAAAATTAAGTTGGTCTTTCATTTTTTGCGGGAGATCGGGTAGTTCTGACCGGGGGATGAGTAAGGTTGCAATATTATTTAAGTCGGAAAAAATACGGTGCTTTTTGGCCGTTTCGCTCAAATAATCATAACCGGAAGAGCCGCCCGTTCCTATTTTTTTACCCAGCATACCCAATACCATTTGTGCGTGTCGATACCGCCAGGTTGTGAAGTTTTCGTCCAGTTCGATTATCTTGCCCAGTAATACATAGGGTTGTCGAAGTAATGGATAATCTCGGTACAAATTGATTAATAAAGCACTAATAGAAGCTTTGTATGATAATTTTGCATCGCCATTTTTGATGCGTTCGTTGTGTTTATTGGGGTCGAAGACCGACTGGAAGTAGGAATCTGTATCTCCGAGCATTTTGAAACGCAGTTCTTTTTCCTGAGTGGAAATATAAGAAGCGTTATTGATCGCCTCGTGTTCGTTTTGGATCATCCTTTTTACAGCTTCCTTATACGATGGTAAAAAGGAAAAGCTTTCCTGCTCTAAAAAAGGCATTCGTTCCAGCCATCTTTCGATTAAGTCAAAAAAGGAGTTGCCATTTTCCAGTTTTTTAAGGTAGGCCTGTTGTTCTTCGGTGAATACTTTATAATAAACATTTTGTGTATAGGCAATTCTCTCTTTTCTTTTAAGCCCCAGGGCGACTTCAACGACTCTAAACTGATAACTTTGGAATCCGGAAGCCGGCAATAAGTAATTTCTGAAATCTAGAAAATCAAGAGAAGTCATCGTTTCCAGTACTCGAATTTGGTCGATGAGAATTTTTTGAATTTCGGTGATACGGTTGATTCTTGCGATAGCAAGCCCAATATCGGCTTCCTCCACCGACTCCTTATCAAACATTTTCATGACGGAGGTGAGGTCATGGGTGATTTCTTTGAACCATAATTCATATACCTGATGGATGATGATAAATAGCATTTCATCGTGTGCTGGTTCTCCAAACGCTGCACTGCGTAATTTTTGGGCATCGAGTATTTTGTTGAGTTGTAAATAGTCATTATAATGAATGGAGGAATATTTTTTATTCATGATTATTGATTAGGTAGAGAAAATTGATTGCGTTCCAAAGTTACAATAAATTTTCTATTTGGTTAAATAATTATGTTTTAGAGCATTTATTTAGGGAGAAGGCGGGGTTTGGTAAGAGGAGAAAGGAGGCCTTAGTTTTTTTGAGTTTTTAAAACGGTTAATTTTTATTACCTTGCCACCTAAAATAGAGCAAAATGATTGCGGTTATCCCAATTGCGGGGGTAGGACTACGCCTCCGTCCACATACATATACACAGCCTAAGCCATTGCTGCCTGTCGCAGGAAAGCCAATAATTTCTTATATTGTAGATGAACTATTGGATGCAGGGGTAGAGGAAGTTATTTTTATAGTGGGTTATTTAGGGGAGAAGATTATTCATTTTGTGAACGAACGATACCCTGATTTAAAAAAGAGCTTTTTAACACAGGAAGAGCGCTTGGGTTCTGCGCATGCTATTTGGCAGGCACGGGAAAAAATCAGGAAAGCGGATGAATTATTAATCCTCTTTGGTGATGCGATTATAGAGACAGATTTTGAGAAAATATTTAATGCCTCCACTTCTTGCTTTGGAGTAATGAAGGTTGATGAGCCTAGTTTGTATGGGGTAGTAGAGATGGAGGAAGGCAAGGTGGTGAGACTGGAAGAAAAGCCTGTAATACCTTGTTCTGATATTGCCATGGCAGGTGTATATAAGATCATTGAGGTGCCCTTATTTCTGAAAGCACTAAATGTTGTTATTGACAGAGGGCTAGAGCAACAGGAAGAGTATTATCTCACGAATGTATTCTCGCAGATGATTGGTTACGGAGTCGATTTTTGTGTGGAGGAAGTAGATGATTGGCATGATTGTGGAAAAATAGAGTCATTATTAAAGACCAATGCTAACTTTTTGGATAAACGGGAAGGAGAATCAATTGAGGTGCCTCCATTTTATAATTCAATTATTATTCATCCTGTAAGCATAGGCGAGAATTGTAATATTAATAACTCGATTATTGGGCCACATGTCACAGTTGGTGATCGTGTTAATATTGATAATGCTATAATAAAAAATTCTATTATTGGTAATTTTGCCAATATTAAGGAAGTTATTCTTCAGGAATCAGTCATCGGTAGCGATACTTCTATTACCGGCTTGAAGCAAAAATTAAACATAGGGGACGACACTAATATTGACTTTAGCCTATGATATATGGGCTAAAACCCATAGTGACTTTGTTGTTTTCCCTACGTCAATGAGTTGTAGATAGTGTCGAAGTAAGAATTTTTATTGATGGATGGTGCAAAAAATCAGTAAAAACTTTGGTTATCACTAGGCAAATAATTTAATTTGCACCTTAATTTAAAAACAAAAAGCAGATATTATGTCTAGCATTTCAGAAAGAGTTAGCAAAATTATTGTTGACCAATTAGGTGTTGAAGAGTCAGAAGTTACTATGGAGGCAAGCTTCATGAACGATTTAGGAGCGGATTCTTTGGACACAGTCGAACTTATTATGGAGTTTGAAAAGGAGTTTGATGTTTCCATTCCAGACGAAGAAGCAGAAAACATACAAACTGTAGGCCAAGCAGTTGAATTTTTAGAGGCAAACGCGAGCTAAATTAAATACTTTTTTGGTCAGAATATATCATTCATCTATGTGAGTGATTGCTTCCCTTTACAAGTGCTTGAACAGACTATCTTAATTTATAGTCTTTAGCAAAATAGGAGTTTTTTAATTCAGGAAAGTCATTTTCTTAGTAAGACAAGGTGAATGGTATATTCTTATTTTCAGGTCTAACCAAATTAATATGAGAAGAGTTGTTGTTACAGGAATAGGTGCTCTTACACCAATCGGGAATACCTTAGATGAATATCTAAAGGGGCTACAGGAAGGCATTAGCGGAGCTAATATAATAACTCATTTTGATGCCTCAAAATTTAAAACACAATTCGCCTGTGAGCTCAAAGATTTCAATGCACAGGATTTTATGCATAGAAAGGAGGTGAGAAGGCAGGATGCTTTTACTGTTTATGCAACAGTGGCATCAGATGAAGCGATGAAACACTCCGGACTGGATATAGAAAAAATTAACCCCGATAAAGCAGGGGTTGTCTGGGGTGCAGGTATTGGTGGACTAAAAACACTCGAAACGGATATAGAGGCATTTGCCCTTGGAAGTGGGATACCTCGTTATAATCCTTTTATGATACCAAAGATGATTATTGATATTGCCGCTGGTTATATCTCAATTAAATATGGATTTAGAGGGGTTAATTTTGGTACTGTTTCTGCGTGTGCATCTTCTTCGCACGCAATATTTGTAGCTGTTGATCAGATTCGTTTAGGAAGGGCAGATGTGATGATAACAGGGGGGTCAGAGGCGCCTGTCGTTAGACCCGCAGTTGGGGGATTTAATGCGATGAAGGCATTGTCAACCCGAAATGATGATTTTAAAACAGCTTCCCGACCTTTTGATTTAGATCGAGATGGCTTTGTGATGGGAGAAGGTGCGGGTGCTTTAGTTTTGGAAGAGTTATCTCACGCTCAAAAAAGAGGAGCGACCATTTATGCCGAAATTGTTGGAGCAGGTGCTACGGCAGATGCTTATCATATTACCGCACCACATCCCGATGGTTTAGGCGCATCGAATGTGATGAAAATGGCATTAGCAGAGGCGAAGTTGAATGTAGAAGATGTGGATTATATCAATGTGCATGGTACATCTACTCCACTTGGAGATATAGCCGAGACTAAGGCTATTCAGGCTGTATTTGGAGATCATGCCTATCATTTGAATATTAGTTCCACCAAGTCTATGACAGGACATTTATTAGGAGCGGCAGGTGCCATTGAAACGATTGCAAGTATTATGGCAATCAACCATAATTTTGTCCCACCTACCATTAATCATTTTACAGATGATCCAGGTATTGATGGGAAATTGAATTTGACCTTTAATCAGGCTCAAGAGCGAAAAGTAAATGTGGCGTTGAGTAACACCTTTGGCTTTGGTGGTCATAATTCAACCGTAATAGTTAAGAAATTTGACAAATAAAATATATTTTTTTAAGCAGGCGTGATTTGCTGAGAGGATGCAAACCTTTGGCTCGGTGGTGTTTTTAAAACCGGACCAAAGGTTGAATTCTTACCTGAAAGTAGTAATTATAGCGTTTCTTATGAATCTTATTGGGATTTTATACGTAAGATGCAGTAAGGTTTTCCGGGGTTTTATTCCGTAATATGCCGAAAAACCTGTCTTATTTTCTCAATTTAAATTTGTCTTACCCTTTTTTATAGCATACTTTCATCCTTACACATGTACTTGGATGAGGGATTTTTGTATATAGAGGTCTCCTCTAGTAAAATTTGATATTTTGGGCTTAATAAAACGGTTATACAATTATTATTTTTCACCTAATAAAGGATTGGCGAGGAAATTAAAGCCAATTTTGGGATATACGCCTACTAATCTGAAATTATACATTCAGGCTTTTGCACATAAGTCAACCCACTCGCAGAAGCTTTCCGGCTCGCATAATAATGAGCGTCTGGAATACCTTGGCGATGCGATCCTTGGTACCATTGTAGCAGAATACCTCTTTAAAAAATATCCCAATAAGGATGAAGGTTTTTTGACCAAAATGCGCTCTAAGATCGTCAAGCGAAAAACACTTGATACCGTAGGGGAAAACATGGCATTAGATGCTTTTCTGGCAGAGTTTAATGCAACCAGACTAAGCCGCTCGATGATGGGCAATGCCGTTGAGGCACTCGTTGGAGCAGTCTATTTAGAGCGGGGCTATAATAAAACGAAACGTTTTGTTATTCAGCGTATGTTGAAAATTTATGTTGATGTAAAGGGCTTGGAAACATTCGATGATAATTATAAAAGTCAATTATTAGAATGGTGTCAAAAAAACGGGAAGGTCGTTTCTTATAAAACTGTTTCTAAGTATAAATTAGAAAAAAGAGATCGCTTCAAAGTGGCTGTTTATATTGATGATGAAAAATTGGCGACCGCTGATGATTTTAATAAAAAAAGTGCAGAGCAACACGCTTCTTTAAAAGCACTCAAAATCCTCAATATATTTAATAGCGATAATAATCCCAAATAACGGTCTATGTCCTTTGTTTGGAATATGCAAAATATCCGGAAGTTGGCACCTGATGGCTTGACCATGAATCGGGCAATGGGTGTTTTTTTTGCCAATAAATGGCAGGAAATTGGTGGTAATGAAAAAGTAATCTGGGCTAAATATCCCTATTATGCCGGGCGATATTTTACATTAATTATTCAATTAGATCCGTTGAAGTATCGATGTTCCTGTGGGAGTAAAACCAAGCCCTGCAAACATATTTTAGGACTCCTTGTTCAACTTTATCGAAATAGTGAAGCTTTCTTTATCACAAAACAGGTGCCCTTCTGGGCCAATAAATTATTGACGGATTCGTCGTCGTCTGGGCCTGCGGAAAAACGTATCAATCCCGTTTCTACCAAAGCGTCTATTGAGCGAAGAAAGGTGATGGAATCAGGTATTCAATTTTTAGAAAAATGGCTTCGTCAACTAATGAGGCATGGTTTGGCGGAGGTGAAGGGAAAAGCACCTGATTATTGGGATAATATCGCAGCTCAGCTAGTTGATGCTAAATTAGGAGGAGTAGCTAAAAAAATTCGATATATAAAAATAATTATAGAACAGGAAGACTGGGTCGATCAATTGGGTAGTTTGATAGGAGAGTTATATTTGTATGTAAAAGCATTTAATCAATACGAAGATTTACCAAATTCATTGTCTAGGGATATTGATACGTATGCCGGAATTAGTCCCAAGCGAGGTGAAGTGTTAGAGACAAAAGCTATATCTGACCATTGGCTGGTGCTGGGGCAATCTTTTGGAGAAGAGGACAACTTATCTTATCGTCGAACCTGGCTTTGGGGCATAAAATCGGGTGTGCCTGCATTAAATCTTGCTTATTCATGGGGTGGGCAGCCCTATCTCCATTCCTTTAAGGTAGGAGGAATATATCAGGCGGATATGCACTTTTATCCTTCTGCCTATCCTTTACGAGCAATTACGGAGCAGGTTCGTATGCTAGAGGAAAACCTGCATCATCCTAAAAATGGATATTTATTAATAGATTATTTTTTGAAACATTTTGCTGAGGCAAAGCTGTTAAATCCTTTTTTATCACATTTTCCCGTATTATTGCATAAAGTAGCCTTATTTATGGAGCAGCAGCAGTTAGTTTTGGTGGATACGAATAAGCATAAACTTGATATTGATTGTGAGGATGACTTGGCTTGGCAGCTTTTAGCTTTCGGTGGGGGCGGGGTGCTTACTTTTTTTGGAGAATGGAGCAATGGGCAGATGAGCCCTTTAGGCTTATGGACGGGTGATCGGTCCTTTTTTGTGAAAATGTAAACAATGTTTATTTTGTGATGTATTAAATGTGACGCCGGTATTTTATCGCCACAAAAATTATGACTCATTCCTATATTTGATACACTACCGTTTATTTTATCTAAACCCTCAGTAGATATTTGAGCAGCTCGACGAGAAGTCGAAATAAAATTATAATAAATGCAGATAAGTCCACAAAAATTAGAGAATTTATTGAGTGAGCTTTTTTTTGAATGGTGCGGAGAATATCCCAGCCTGATACTTCCATTAGCTCCCTCTGCCTCTGCCCGAATATATTACCGGCTTCAAAGTAAGAATCACACAGCAGTGGGTGCATTTAATCCCGATGATAAAGAAAATGAAGCCTTTATTTCTTTTTCCAGACACTTCAAGAGCAAGGGCTTGCCGGTACCGGAAATATACACGGAAAATTTAGCTCAAAAAGTATATTTGCAGGAAGATTTGGGTTTTACAACCCTGTATAGTTTTTTGCTTCAAAAAGGAGAAGGCTTTCCTGATTATTTAGTTAATATTTATAAAAAGGTAGTAGAGCAACTAGCTCATTTTCAAATAGAGGGTGGAGATGGTTTGGATTACGCCAAATGTTATCCCAGGGCATCTTTTGACAAACAATCCATGTTGTGGGATTTTAACACCTTTAAATATTACTTTCTCAAAACGGCCAATATTGCTTTTAATGAGCAAGCGCTGGAAGGTGATAGTCATCGTTTTTTTGACTTTTTATTAGAGACTAATACCGATTATTTTTTGGTGCGTGATTTTCAAACGCGAAATATCATGATTAAGGAAAGTGAGCCCTACTTTATAGATTATCAGGGAGGGAGAAAAGGGGCTTTACAATACGATTTGGCATCGCTTCTTTTTCAGGCTAAAGCCAATATCCCGTTTGAATTAAGGGAAGAAATTCTGGAACATTATCTGTCAATAGCAGAAACACTCATTGATGTCGATCGGAAAAAATTTATAAAATATTATTATGGTTACGTCATAATGCGCAGTATTCAGGTATTAGGTGCTTATGGATTTAGGGGACTATACGAAGGGAAGGAACATTTTATTTCCAGTATTCCGTTTGCTTTACGCAATATTAAATGGGTATTGGAACGCACAGATATTATGGATGATTTTGAAGAATTGAAAGTGGTGTTGACTCGTGCATTCGAGTGTAAATCTTTTGAGCCATTTGATAAAATAAAAGCAGCAGCCAGTTTATTGACGGTAACGGTAACCAGCTTTTCTTATAAAAAAACAGGCATCCCGGAAGATACGAGTGGCAATGGTGGGGGCTTTGCATTTGATTGCAGAGCTATTCATAATCCGGGACGATACGAGCCATACAAGAAACTAACGGGCAGGGATGAGCCCGTGATAAATTTCCTAAAGCACCATAGTAATATGGCTGACTTTTTGAATAGTGTATATAAAATTGTAGATAACTCGGTAGAGGATTATATCGAGCGAAGTTTCACTAACTTAATGGTTAATTTTGGATGTACAGGCGGACAACACCGATCGGTCTATGCAGCTGATCAGGTGGCTAAACACATACAATCAAAATATGGTGTACAGGTGAAACTGACACACATTGAGCAGGAAAAGAAAGGATGGAAAAACGGTTGATTTAATTTGCTTCGCTTTTTTCCTCAATTTTCTTTTTTTCTACTTCACGCATTCCCTCTTTTAATTCAGTCTCGATACTGGAACGGGCTGAATTAAATTCTTTGATGCCTTTTCCAAGTCCGCGCATTAATTCAGGGATTTTTTTGCCTCCGAATAATAACAGAATGGCAAAAAAGACGATAATCATTTCTGGTCCAAAAAAATTCATTAATAATATGTTTTTTATAATTTCATAAATTATTTACAAATACAAAATTACACCTTTTTAAGGTATAATGTTTGTTTTTTTGTTTGATTCTGTCATTAGACCGATTTTAATGGGAATAGTTTAACAAAATAGATGGAAGTAGTATCGTATAATAGTGCAAAAGGGTTAAATCTCTGTTAAAAAATTTCTAAGCATCCCCAAAATTTGTAAGTTTGTAGTTCATATAGATGTCTGTTCATTTTTTGAATAGATAAAGTAAACAGGAAATGACAAAAAAAGTAATCTGGGCAATCGTGGGTTTAATGACAGTGGCTGTAATAGGTGCTACATGGTTACAGGTGAACCTTCTATTGACGTCTATTGAGTTAAATGAAACTAAATTTTCAGCTAGTGTTTTTGATGGATTAAATTCTGTGGTAAAAGATCTACAGATAGAAGACGATTCTCATTTATTTAGTTTTTCGAATGGTTATGCTTCAAAATATTTTAGAAACAATTCAAGAGGGACGATTATTCAATCGAGGGTGAAACTGGATGTGACTATCAGGGAAAATGGCTTGTTAGTGCCAAGCTTAAATTCCGTGTCAGGTCAAAAAGATTACTACTCAGTACCCAATGAGCGGAAACGAAGGCAAAGCTTTTATGGGAGTGATTTACAACCACTCATGTCACGGTTTAAAGAAGAGCGTTTGCGAAGCCAAATTGATAAGCACCTCAAGAATAGGGGGATAAAAGCTAAATACCATTACGCTATTCTTTCCAAACAAAAAGGAAGAGATAAGTTTATTTCATTTGATGGAAAGAAAGAAGTGCAGATGGCAGCGATGGAGGGAGGAAAGGAGGTGATTGAAAAGGTGAAAAAATCGATCTATAAGGTGACATTGTTTCCTGCTGACCCTAATCCACCAGGGGCATTAATCGTTTTTTTTCCCGGAAAAAATAAATTACTGTGGCAGTCTTTGTGGCCAAATGTAATGGGTATGATATTTTTTACATTGATTATTTTATTTAGTTTTGCTTATACGGTTAATGTTATTCTTCGTCAGAAGAAGATTTCGATGATGAAAACGGATTTTATCAATAATATGACCCATGAATTTAAAACCCCAATTGCAACTATTTCCCTGGCGGCAGACTCGATTACCAACCCAATGATTATGAACAAACCGGATAAGATTAAACGGTTTGCAACCATCATTAAACAGGAGAATAAACGAATGAACAGCCAGGTGGAGAAAGTGTTGCAAATGGCTCAAATTGATAAAAATGAGTTCTCCCTGAATATAACAGATATTAATTTGCATGAAGTGATTCAGCGGGCAGTTGAAAATATTGGTTTACAAGTCGAAAAGAAGGGAGGTACTGCAATTGCTAATCTCGATGCACAAAACCCAATGATTAAAGGAGATTTGACGCATATCTCAAATGTAATTAATAATTTATTGGATAATGCGAATAAATATACACCGGAAATACCACAAATTTTTGTCACCACACGCAATGTAAGTAATGGGGTTGAAGTTATTATCAGTGACAATGGAATAGGGATGACGGCAGAGCAGCGGAAGCATATTTTTGATAAATTTTATAGAGTACATACCGGAAATTTACACGATGTTAAGGGATTCGGGCTTGGCTTGAGCTATGTTAAAGCAATTATGGTCGCCCACAAAGGACAAATTGATGTGACCAGTGAATTAGGAAAGGGCAGTAAATTTATACTACTTTTTTCTAATTGACGTTAAAAAAGTATTCCCATGATTAATTGGGGCAAAACAAACCACACTTATGACAAATAATAAGATTCTTTTAGTAGAGGATGATCAAAATTTTGGAGACGTATTACGCTCATATCTTGAGATGCACGAGTATGATGTAACTTGGGCAACAGACGGTGAATTGGGACTGGCAGCCTTTAATAAAAGCGAATACGATTTGTGTATCTTTGATGTGATGATGCCTAAAATGGATGGCTTTACCCTAGCCAAGGAGGTGCGAAAAAAAGATACGGAAACCCCAATCATCTTTTTGACCGCCAAAACAATGAAAGAAGATGTTGTCGCTGGGTTTAAAATTGGAGCGGATGATTACATGGCCAAGCCTTTCCATTCGGAAGAATTATTATGGAGGATACAAGCGATACTCAAGCGAAGTGCTGCGAAGCCGGATCCCAGAGAAGAAATAAAGGAGTTTGATCTAGGCAAATATCATTTTAATTTTCCACTGAGAATTTTAACATTTGAAGGGGGAACAGACAATGAAAAAAGTTTTAAACTTTCCCCAAAAGAAGCTCAACTTCTGCGTATGTTTGCCATCAATGTAAATGATATTTTACCCCGTTCAGAAGCCTTGAATAAAATATGGGGGCAGGATGATTATTTCACTGCCCGAAGCATGGACGTATTTGTGACTAAACTGAGGAAGTATTTCAAAGATGATGAAAATGTCGAAATTGTAAATATTCACGGTAACGGCTTCCAATTATTAATTAAAGGAATGGAGGAAAAAGAGTCAAAATAGAATGACATGAAAAATATTATTTTAATAATGAGGTCGGGAATATACTTTTCCGACCTTTTTTAATAGTACCCAATGTATAAAAAATTACTCAAGCCTTTGCTGTTTTTAACACCCGCCGAAAATGCGCACTATCGGACGATGGAGTTATTTAAGACCCTATTGAAAATACCGGGCGCTACTGCTTTGGCTGCGAGGGTGTTTTCTTCTGGAAATATTAGCCACTCAAAAGAAGTGATGGGCTTGAAATTTAAAAACCCGGTCGGTTTGGCTGCCGGATTTGATAAAAATGGCTCCTATATTGATGAATTAAATGTACTGGGCTTTGGCTTTATCGAAGTGGGAACAGTTACGCCTAGACCACAACCCGGAAACCCTCAACCAAGACTTTTTCGACTACCCAAGGATAATGCCCTAATCAATCGAATGGGCTTCAATAATATGGGCGTCGATGTTTTGGCTGGAAATCTAGCCAATGCCAAAAGAGAAAATGTGATTATTGGGGGAAATATAGGAAAGAATAAAGATACGCCCAATGAAGAGGCTTTTCAGGATTATCTGATATGTTTTAAGCGATTATTTGACGGGGTGGATTATTTTGTCGTAAATGTCAGTTCGCCCAATACACCGGGTTTACGTTCTTTACAGGAAAAAGAACCATTATCAAGACTGTTGCTGGAATTGCAGCGAATTAATCAAAGTTATGAATGCCCCAAGCCGATCTTATTAAAGATTGCGCCCGATTTGAATAATACTCAATTGGATGACATCCTTGATATTGTAAATCAAACTAAAATTGATGGGGTTATTGCGACCAATACTACTATATCAAGAGATGAATTAAATACCCCAATGTCAGAAATTAACCAAATTGGGAATGGCGGATTAAGTGGAAAACCACTAAAAGACCGAGCAACGGAGATTATTAAATATCTAAGAAAAAATGGCAGAAAAGGGCTCGTTATTATCGGTGTTGGTGGTATCCAAACAGCAGCGGATGCCAAAGAAAAACTAAATGCCGGAGCCGATTTGGTTCAGGTCTTTTCCGGGATGATATACGAAGGGCCGTCTATTGTGAAAAATATATTAAAGGGCTTGTGATTCAACCATGATTATCTAAATTTAATTAAAACGATGAGATTAATTCTAACTTCTTGCTTGTTATTTCCGTTTCTTTTGTTTAGTCAAACGGCTATTTCGGGTATTATTAATAATTACGCTTCGGTTATTTCTTATCAGGAGGGAGATTGTGGTGGAATGATGGTTTTGGATGATGTTGCCGGATTTGAGGTCGGATCTTTGGCGCTGGTCATACAGATGAAAGGAGCTGAAATAAACGAAGGTAATACTGCTTCGTTCGGCACGATTACTCAAATGGGCGCTGCCGGCTATTACGAATTGGTACATATAAGCGCCATAAATGGAAATGAAGTGTCCATAGCCGCTGGTTTAATCAATACTTATGATTTTTCAGCTTTGGTGCAAATAGTGTCTATACCGGATTATGAGGATGCGGTGGTCGATGCTGAATTATTGGGAAAAGCATGGGATGGCACAACAGGAGGAGTGATTGCAATAAAAGCTTCAACGTTGACTTTAAATGCAGGCATTAACGCAAGCGGCTTGGGTTTTAGGGGAGGAGTGGCTGATATAGGAGCTACTAATAATTGCTCTGCTTTGACCAATGCAAATGATTATTGGTATGAGATTGCTAATTGGCGTGGTGCACAAAAGGGAGAAGGTATTGCAACTATTATTACCGGAAAAGAATCCGGGCGTGGACCGCAGGCAAATGGAGGAGGTGGGGCCAATGACCATAATTCAGGAGGTGGCGGCGGTTCAAATGTGACAGCCGGTGGACAGGGAGGAGAGAATCGGGAACCTTCTTTTTTTGGTTGTGACGGAAATTTTCCCGGTCTTGGTGGGCGCGCGCTTCCTATGGAAAATACACGGCTTTTTTTAGGAGGCGGAGGTGGAGCCGGGCATGAAAATAATGACGTAGGAACGGATGGCGGACGCGGTGGCGGCATTCTTATTATTTTGGCGGATGAATTTCACGGCAACGGGCAAATAGTCCAGGCAAACGGACAGAATGCGTTAACTACATTGGGTGCTGATGGCGCAGGTGGCGGGGGCGGAGGCGGAACGGTTGTTTTAATATCTTCTGTATCCGATGGGCTTAATATTCAAACGAATGGTGGTGATGGAGGCACGGCTAATAATGGAGGAGATGATAGATGCATGGGACCAGGAGGAGGAGGAAGTGGTGGGCGTATTTTAACAAACTTTAGTCTTGCAGCGATAGATTATTCGGCAGAAGGAGGGGCTGCCGGTTTAAGTATCAATTCCTCTGCCTGTTCGACCTCTTCAAATGGAGCGAATAACGGTCAGTCCGGAGTACTTGAGTCGATTTCCAATCTTCCGGAAAATAATATTCAAATAAATGAACCTTCTTTTTTAGCAAATACCACTATTTGGAGGGGATGTGAAGGACAAAGTGTTGTTTTGAACCCATTGTTTGAGGGTGAAAATTTGAATTTTCAATGGGAAGTGAATACGGGTTCGGGCTTTGGGACGCTTTCTGATAATGAGGTTTATCAGGGTGTTAATACGGAAGCCCTGACGATTCTTTCCGTAGAGGAGGGAATGGAAAATAATGCTTATAGGTTGATATTGATGTCTGCGTGTTTTGACGATGTCGTTTCGGAGGCATTTGGTTTTGAAGTAATTTGGCAGGCAAATGCACTTTTTACTGCAACTGTTGATGGACTGGAAGTAAGTCTGCTCAATGCATCAGAAAATGCCGATTCGTACTTTTGGGATTTTGGAGATGGAGGTGATAGCGATTTGCCACAGCCAACTCACATTTATGATAATGGAGGTGTTTACACGGTTAGTTTGACGGTGACGAATGAATGTGGGGAACAGACCTATACTCAGGTGGTGGAATTGGGTGTGGCACCTGAAGCAGGTTTTTCCAATTCACATTCAGGGGGCTGTAGTCCATTGGAGGTAAGTTTTACCAATGAGTCGATAGGTGATTATACCACAATTGAGTGGTCTTTTCCCGGAGGAAACCCCTCGACTTCAACAGAGGAGCAGCCAATAGTGTTCTATGAAGTCCCGGGAACTTATGACGTGACTTTAATGGTTTCAGGCGATTTAGGGGAAAGTACAATAACAGAGGCATCAATCATTGTCGTCACACCGTCCCCTTCTGCATCATTTGATTATGAAATATTAGCCCCTCGGATAATTAGTTTTGAAAATACTTCCCAAAATGCAAGCTACTATAACTGGAATTTTGGTGATGGGACAACTTCAACTGATGTTAACCCGACACATGAATATTTAGAAACAGGTGTTTTTGAAGTGACTTTAAATGCACAAAATAATTTTTGTGGCAATGCGTTTTCGAGCTCAGTAATATTATTGACAGCAACAGAAGATATAGTAGAAAATGGCACTTATATTTATCCCAATCCGGTAGGGGATCAATTGCACATATCTAGTGAATCAATGAAGTTGGACATTCAAATTTTTGATGCGAAGGCAACATTATTGCTTCGTAAAACGATTAGTAAAGGAGAGGTTATTGATTTATCTTCTTTCGAGAATGGTATTTATTACATAGAAATAAAAGAAAACAGTAGTACTACGACATTTAAGTTGTTAAAATTGAAGTAGAATAG
>CAZNCI010000032.1:15315-21057 GCA_964571475.1 uncultured Saprospiraceae bacterium
TTTTTGCAATTTTAGAAATATTTTTTTTGATCTTAAATTCCCCTTTGAGATGAAGAGTTTAGGTTTTTTAGCGTTATTCTTTTTTTTGACCACGACGATGTTGGTCTATAAGTTTGTGATTATTGGTGAAGTAGAAGAAAATTACGATGGAAGAACTGCCGTCGTTGTCAGTCAAAATGAGGTTAATTATATACGAGAAGAAATGAGAGTTTTTCTCAAGAGTTTTCACGGAATTACAGCCGGAATTTCATCCGGGAATTATGAAATGATCGAAAAGGCAGCGCATAGGTCCGGGAAGTATGTTAGAGATCATGCACCTGGTACATTAGTAGGGAAAATTCCATTGAGGTTTAAGTCTCTGGGCTTTGATACACAGGATCGATTTGATGAGTTGGCAGAATCGGCTAAAGCTCATAAGGATACTCAATTTTTGTTATCAGAATTGAGTGGTATCATGAAAAATTGTGCTGCCTGCCATAATAGTTATACCTTCTCGGTGGTTGAGCCCTGATTGCCTGGGGTACTCCCAAAAGTCATTAGCATCAAAATATTTTTTGATGAAGATTTCATTTTGTAAAAACTATCACTTCCTGGAGTGGGTCCAATGCTCCTTTGATAAAATGTGCTGCTTTTTTTTCCTATCACCTTTTTTACCCTTACTTTAGCGTTTTACCGTAGTTTATAATTTTAAATATGCCGAAATCAGGAAAGTTTGGGACTTTTGGAGGAGTCTATACGCCCTCTATTTTAACTATTTTAGGGGTGATTATGTATATGCGACTGGGGTGGGTCGTTGGAAATGCAGGAACGCTCACAACCGTTATTCTTATCATAATGATGGCTCATGTTGTTTCTATTACAACAGGATTGAGCGTATCATCAATCGCTACGGATAAAAAGATAAAAGCCGGAGGAATTTACTATATGCTTTCGAGAAGCCTGGGCTTTCCTATTGGAGGGGCGATTGGTGTCACCTTATTTGTAGCAACAGCCTTGAGCATCGCTTTATATTTAATTGGGTTTGGAGAAAGCGTCTTATTAGTGCTTCAGGATGGTTTGGATATAGAAGAGATCACCACCAATCATTTAAGGATTGTAGGTTCTTTGGCCTTGCTGATGATTGTAACAATTGCATTTATTAGTACGAGTATTGCGATAAAGACCCAGTACTTTATATTGGCAGCAATTGTACTTTCGTTAATCTCTATTTTTTTGGGAACAACGGAGGGTAAGGGTTTTGATGTCTCGGGGGTAATGGAAGAAGGGAAGGGCTTCGCGGAGTTATTTGGTGTTTTTTTCCCTGCGGTGACCGGTTTTACAGCAGGTGTAGCGATGTCCGGTGATTTGCGTGATTCAAAAAAATCTATTCCATGGGGAACCATGTTAGCGGTCGCAACGGGGTTAATTGTGTATGTAGGTTTAGCATTGTTCCTATTTCATTCTATTCCTTTAGCAGAGCTTCAGAAAAACAATAATGCGTTGGTTGAGTTTGGGTGGATACCGGAGCTTGTGATTGCCGGTATCTGGGGAGCGACGCTATCTTCGGCTCTAGGCGGTATTTTGGGCGGGCCACGTATATTGCAGGCAATGTCGATTGACGGTATAACTCCAAGGATTTTCGGAAAGGGGGTTGGTAAAGATAACGAACCAAGGAATGCGTTAATTTTTACTTTTATATTAGCTGAAGCGGGAATATTGATCGGCGAGTTGGATGTAATTGCCGAGGTGGTTGCCATGTTTTATTTAGCGGCATATATGTTTATCAATTTATCGGCATTTTTGGAACAGTGGGCGAGTCCTGATTTTCAGCCTTCCTTTAAGATTAATATTTTTATTCCATTGCTTGGCGCAATAGCGACTTTATTATTGATGATTCAGCTCAATATTGCAGCGACAATCGCATCAGTTGTAATTATATTGTTGATTTTTTTGTGGCTTACGCGAAAACAATTAGAACTGGGTACAGGCGATGTTTGGCAAAATGTATGGAGCTCTATTGTTAAATTTGGGTTGAAGAATTTGAACAAAGGAGATGTTCATAAGCGTAATTGGGAACCTAATATTTTATTGTTTAGTGGAGGGACGCAAGCCAGACCATATTTATTGGAATTTAGTACTTCTATTGCCGGAAGGAACGGGATGATATCCAATTTTGATTTAATAGAAGATAAATCTGCTAAGGTGTTATTCCCTAAACAAAAACAATCAATTCTTGGTCAGGAACACGTAGATGACGGTATTTTTTATAGGAAAAAAACCTGCCAAAATCTTTACGATGGCATCGAAATGATCGCCAGCACCTATGGATTTTCAGGGGTAGAACCCAATACTGTTTTAATGGGATGGGTACGAAATACCAAAGACCCTTTGAGGTTTTCGGAAATGACAAATATCCTTCACCAGCTGGATTATAATATATTGTTTCTTGATTATGATAAAAAAAGGGGGTTTGGGAAGAAGCAAAAAATAGATATATGGTGGCGTGATTTAAGTCAGATAAGTTATTTTACGGTACAATTAGTGAAGTTAATACATGCCTCGCCCGACTGGTCGGGAGCAGAGGTTCGATTTTTGTATTATGATATTGAAAATAATGAGCGGGCGGTACTGGAGCAGGAGATGCAAAAAAGGGTGGATACCCTGCGTACAAAGGTGGAAATTAAGGTGGTAAATAATTTAACCCAAGGGAAGGCTTTTTATGAAGTAGTTAAGGATAATTCATTTGAAGCGGATTTGATCATTATAGATTTACCGGAGCTTGGCAAAAGAAAAGCAAAGGGCTTTATTGATAAAACCAATGAATTATTAGATATTTTAGGGACTACTTTAATCGTTAAGGCTTCATCGCAGTTTTATGAAGAGACGACTTTTAATACAGAACTTGAAAAGAAATATGCTTCGGGTAAATCTCAGGTGGCCTTAGCCGAAGAAGCAAAGGATAATGTTGCATTGGGAAGGTGTAATTATGAGTTATTAAGTCAGCCCATTGAACAACTCGATGGATATTTGCACCAGCTAAATGCTGACTTAGGAGAACAAATTTATTCAAAATACGCTGATGTGATTTTCACCTGCCTTACCTTACTTAAATTAAAGGCGGGTGTTTCAGATGCGTTTCAGGTAATGTCGAATTTGGTCGAAGATGTTCGGGATAATCGTTTAGGAAAAATATCAAACCATCTCGCGACGGCATTGAATGAACAATTTGGAGCACTTGGTTTTTTTATTGACCAAATGCCTCAAAAGGTCATTCGGGAATATTTGATCGGGGAGTTAATAGATAAATTTGGGGACACGAAGGAGGTTCAGCATTTTAAAAGATCAATTAAACGAATTCCGACGAAATCACAATCAACTATTCATCTAAGGAAAATAGTGAACCGTTATTTTAACAATGCTTATCTAAGTAATTTTGAACAGCATTTACATTATTTTGGAGAAAGTTCCCTATTGTTTAATGCAATATTAAAAAAATGGACACCTCAGTTGGAAAAGGTTAAAAATGAAGAGGAACTGTCAGGTGTAATTGATGGCTTGAAGGCGGAAATGGAAAATGTATTAATAAAGGAAAAGAAATATTTTATTAATGAACTGAATGGGTTAGGGCGTAAATTTTGTAATACAATAATAAAAAAAGTTGACCGGCTGAATAATGAACACCTTTTGGTATTGGATGGAGAAAAAAGAAGTCATTCAATGATCAAAGAGACGAAGACCCGCCTGATAAACTATCCAGCCCAATGGCAACAAAATACCGTTTATTTAACCAATCAATTATTACTTAATTTAAAGTTACAGGCGTTAAGACTGAAAATTAAGCCTATTATAGTAGAAATGCGCGAAGAATTGATTTCGGGGATGCTCCAGCCAAGTGGTAGGCTTATATCTAAGATTTATAAAAATATCAATGAATTAACAGAAGAAAAAATTGAGAAGTATGAGCATCAGTTAATTGATGTTGGGGCAATATTCAATATTGATGAATCCATGAAAGAGGTGATGCATAAAATTGATGATGAAGTGAAACAATCCTGTGGGCAGGCAGAGGTCATTTCTTCTTTCCAGATGGAGGACTTTGGGCGTCAGCAGATGGATATTGTAGCCGAAAAAATTGATGTCAAAAAGGTCACTGAATACCTCATTGATAATGAAATAATCGTTGGGCTAAAAACGGGTTTACAGGTCGGTTTTAATGAAATAAAATCTGAATTATTGAAGATAGAGAATGCTTTGAGATTATTAAAATACAGCCTGTCTTCCAATCAGTCTGACAAAAAGGTACTTTTGGTTGAAGTGCAGGCAAGAGTGGGGGCACAACTAAAGGAAAGTAAGCAATTACTGGAAGAGATCCGACTGCGTATCGAACAGCAAATAAGCAATACATTAAATCAATTTGAGCACCTGATGAATGACGAAATAATTGTTCATCGGGCTTTTCAAACGAATGGGATTATTCATAAAGAACGAACCAGAAAAGGACTTAAACGTTATGCCAGTCAAATTGGAGATTTCTTTGAAAAAGCTAATAATCAGCTGGATAATACAATGATTAAAGTGAGGGATTTATGGACGATTTCTGATCATAAATATCGAGTTAAAAATTTACAAAATCCGCACGCCAGACTAGCTAATTATGTGGGACGTATTTCTCTTTCTTCTAAATTGAAAAAAAATATCCCTTTCTTTTACCTCCAATTATTTACAGGAAAACACAGTGCTCCTCTAAAGCCTGTTTTTAATCGAAAATCCGAATTGGCAACCACAAAACAAGCCATTGAACGATTTAATGAGGGCGTAGGTGGAGCCATTTTATTTACAGGAGAGCCCTTGTCCGGTTTGACTTATCTTATTGAAAATGTCAATAATGCATACATCAAAAAAAAGGTAATTTACGTTAAATCACCTACTCGACACAATCGAAAGCCGGAAAAAGTAATTCACGAGGCACTCGTCTTCTCAACGGGTTTGCATTTGGAATTGGAGGCAATATTAGGCAGGCTGCCAACGGGTACGGTTGTTGTTTTTGAAGATTTGGAATTGTGGTGGACCAGGCGAAATGGCGGGTCTAATTTTATTATTTTCATCAATGAGCTAATCGCCCAGTTTGGGCATCGGATATTGTTTATGTTGAGTTGTAATATTTACTTTTACCAGCATATCCGGCAGTATATTGATTTGGATGCTCATCTGTTAGAGACTATCATGATTAATCCAATGCCTATTCAGGAAATTAAAAAAATAATTTTGAAGCGGCATCATAGCGGTGGGTTGTCTTATACCTGGAATGGAAAGTTGGAAAATAATCTTAGAGTTCGGGAGCAGAATAAACTATTTAAAAGACTTACGACGGCCGCAGATGGTAATATCGGTGCTGTTTTATATAATTGGCTAGGTAGCATAAGTAAAGTCGGGGAGGGAATGTTAACTTTGGAGGCTATAGAACTGGGCGAGATTCCACCTGTACTCTCCTCCGAATGGGAAATCATGCTACTTCAGGTGTT
This sequence comes from uncultured Saprospiraceae bacterium, assembly GCA_964571475.1. Classification (GTDB taxonomy): domain Bacteria; phylum Bacteroidota; class Bacteroidia; order Chitinophagales; family Saprospiraceae; genus JALVDO01. The sequence continues at coordinate 20,817 of CAZNCI010000032.1, forward strand.
ACTGCACAAGCGATTGTCTTTAAGAAGGCTTTATAGTATTTATGGACAGGAAACGCAAAAAACAAGTGATGTTTTGCAAAGTTTACTTAGGACAAAGCTACTGATAGAAACACCGGGGAAACGGATACAGATTAACCCTTATGTATTGCCCTATTTAATAAAGTATTTTAGAAGAAATGAATTGATTTAATATGACAAAAATGGATTTTAATATTATACCTACAAGCTTATTATTGACCTT
>CAZNCI010000033.1:0-21055 GCA_964571475.1 uncultured Saprospiraceae bacterium
AAAAATGCCCAAAGTTGGGTAATCCCGAAACTTTAGGCATTTAAATTTAATTTCGACTTAGTAAATTTATTTTACTTTCTTCAATTCTCCGCCTTCATTTACCACAATGAATGCTCCTTTGAAGCCGGCTTCTTTTACGTCTGGCAAGGCATTTCTTGCATCCTGTAGAGTGCTGAATCCGGATAGGTATTTGACGGTCAGGTTACCTTTCTTTCGGTCTTCGATATACCCCATGTCTTCGATTTTTGACGCATCGAACCACTTGGTATTGCGAAAAGCACCTAATTGTATTTTATAGTCTCTATCAACACTTGGAGCGACAGGCTGGTGTGAAGAACCATTGTCACTACTACCTGTACTTTCGCCATCTTCTGCTACAATAAACGCACCTTTCACCCCTTTTCTTTTAGCTATTTTTAAGGCAGCTCTGGCTTCGTCTTTTGTGTCGTATATACCCAGTCGGATTTTGTATTTGCCATTGACTTCTTTAGCATAAACATTACCAATGTCTTCCAAGTTTGAAAACTGACTGGTAGAGGGCTTAGAAACGACGGCTAACTGTACGGCATAACCTGAATCAATATATGAATCATCCGGTTTTGTCGGCTGATCCGGCACATAAGGCCCTTGTACATCACTCGGAATGAAAAATGTGGCTCCGAGGATAGAACGATCAAATCCATCTTCTGTTTTGACCGCAAAAGTCATATCCTGAAATCCTGCTTTTGACATACGGATGCTGTAGTTGGAAAATGGGCTTAGCGCAACGTAATAATCTCCATTTTCGTCAGAAATCACCTTGGTTGAGCTTCCTGTCGTCAGATTATCGATGAAGATACTTACACCTCCAACGGGAGATTTATCTTTATAGTTAAATACCTTGCCGGCATAAGCATCTGCCTGACTACTGATGGCGACTTCATATTCTTTTTGTTGGTTGAGACCAAGGGTGGAGATGTCGATGGTTGACTCCATGAATCCCTCTTTGATGATGGCGAGTTGGCAATTGAGTCCTTCTATGGCCTGAAAGGAGTAAACACCATTTTCATCGGTATAAAAGGAGGCTTCTCCACAGTCGGAGAAGTCCACAATGGCATTGGGGACAGGAGTGCCGTCGGCGGCATTAATAACTCTAATGACTACGTAATCAGCTGAGCGTGACACCTTGTAAATGTCTTCTTGCCCTCTGCCATTTAGTCTGTTAGAAGTGAGGTATCCGATGTTTCGGAACGAGTCATAAATGAATCCATAATCATCATAGGTAGAATTAACCGTATTGCCTAAATGGAAAATTCGGTTCCAGCGATCGCCTAATTGCTCTGCTCTGAAAATATCAAATCCGCCAAGTCCATTGTGCCAGTTAGAAGAGAAATATAACATAGTACCATCAAAATACGGGCTGATTTCATCTCCTGGGGAGTTGACAATTGGTCCTAGATTTTGAGGTGTACTCCAGCCATCTCCGGCTTTGAACGTAACATAAATGTCGTAGCCACCGAATCCATCAGGCCGGTCGGATGCAAAGTAAATGGCATCTCCGGAAGGGGAGTAGGAAGGGTATCCGGTCGAGTAGCCATTACCATTGTATTTGAAAGGTTGTTTGTGAATCCACTCACCCTGCGAGCCAATTTCGGCGAAGAAAGTGGTCATTTCGATGCCGGAGGATGGTACTTGACGCACACCTTCAATGAAGTTATTTTTGCTATAGACGACTTCTTGTCCATCGGGGGAGAAAGAAAGCGGGCCTTCGTTATAGGCGTTATCATCCGTTTGTTTTAGGAAAACGGGGGCTTCTAAAAAGTTGCTTTCGCCAATTCTAGCGATGAATAATTGATTTTTAGCTTTTCCTGTGAAGGTATTAGAAGAGCGATAAACATCCGATCTGGTAGAAGCGTAAACGACCTGTTGGTTGCCAAAAAAGGTGGGCGCAAAATCAGAAGCCGAAGTATTGATAAATTCATTAGACACAGAATAGGAAGACGATATGCCGAATTGAGCTTTTGCAAAATCACAACTTTCTGCAAAGTGATTACCTACGACGGCATCTACATCTCTTGCGTAGGATAAATACCATTGTTTGGCTTCATCATATCTTCCGAGTGATTTTAGGATGTGCGCATAGGTGAGGGTATATTTTTTGTCAACATCATTTTTGTTGGCTACGTTGGCAAAAATTAAAGCAGCGTCCTCCATTTTATTTAAGTGCCAGTAACAATCTGCCTGTTTGGCTAAGGCTTCCATGTTTCGCCGACGTTTTTTAGCTGCTTTTTGATAGTTTTCTGCTGCGCCGGAATAATCGTGAATGTCAAATTGAGTATTGGCTTTTCTCATGAGAGACCGATAGGTTTGAGCACCTACATTACTAATTAACCCGAGACTGAAAATTCCAATAAGAATTATTTTCAATGATTTCATCTATATAAATATTTTTTAATAATAATCAAAAATAAAGCCAAGGAGTACTTACCAACTCCTTACAAAGAATAAAATTACAACAAATTTCCCTAAAAAAGGAAAGTCGTCTTTGGTTTTTATTTTGGCGGCTTGTTCTTTAATCCATCTTTGCCGTTGTGGTAATCAATTTAAATTCGGTTCTTCGGTTGAGTTGCAATTCTTCTTCGCTACATTTTATACCATCAATACAGTGATTGACGGGGCGTGATTCCCCATATCCAATGGCAATTATTCGACTGGAGGTGATTCCTTTTTTGACGAGCCATTTTTTGATGGCAGATGCCCTTCTTTTTGATAGTTTTAAATTTGCCTTTTTAGTGCCATTGGAGTCGGTATGGGAGCTGATTTCTATGCTGATGCTTGGATTGTCCTTTAGTAATGCTAATAATTTCCTCAATTCACCGAAGGCTGATTTTCGTACGCTAGCCCGCCCGACATCATAGTATATTTTTAGAAGGAAACTTATCTCTTCTGTTTTTCCCTTGCTATAAGTAGGGCTTATTTCAAAGACATCACTTATTTTTTTTGTGAGTTCTTCCTTTTTTGCCTCGGCAGGAGAGACTTCGTAGAGGGTTGTTAGTTTGTAATTATGGTAGATGTCATCCTGTGTACAATAGGAATGATTAAGCGGGATATTTGTGTTATTCCAAGTGATTTGACCAGTATAACAACCGCCTTTTTGTAAGGTGAAATGATAGTTTCCATGCTTATCTGTCGTACTTGTCTGGTTATCTCCGGTTGTTGAATGAATACTTACCCTTGCACCTTCTATGGCTAAAGAAGTGTTTTTATTGACAAATTGCCCACTTAATGTGTTGTGTTTGGGGTTTAGAAAAATGTGGAGTGTATCTTGGCTGGTAACATCCTCCGGTTCACATAAATGAACGGTCGTTTCGTCATAATCACGCGCGCTTAGGGTAATTTCACAACAGGGTGATAGTTTGTTTTTGAAAAAAGGGCTTTGTACCTTAATTTGTGATGAGTCACAAGGAATGATACACCATAAACTGTCGGTCAAATTTTCTCCTGTTTCAATGTTTGACACAAAAATAACCTGATTATTGCTTGTATTTGTTTTTTTGAAAAAGTAAATATCATCCGATCCCTTTCCCGACGTTCTATTCGAGGAGAAGAATCCGTAACTTAAATCATCCGAAAAGGTAATGCCAAAATCATCATAGGCGGAGTTGATGATTGCACCACAATTTTCTACTTTTAACCAGGTGCCATCTTTTCCCTGCCTTGATTTGAAAATGTCCTGGCCTCCGAGACCAACATGCCCATCGGATGCAAAAAACAATAGACCATCCTTTCTGAAGTATGGATAAAATTCGTCGCCTTCAGTGTTTATTTCAGGACCCAAATTGATGGGCTTTCCCCATGTTCCATTTTCAAAATTGGAAACATAAAGATCAACACCGCCAAAGCCACCTTCCTGATCGGATGCAAAAAATAATTGCGTGCCCGATGGGCTTAATGCAGGATGGGCATAAGAAAATTGCTTTTGGGCAAATTTCAGGGGTTGTGGTTTGCTCCATACACCCGATTTTAAACGCCTGGACGCTAAGATTTCAAGCCTGTAAATATTCTTTTTTTGAGCATTTTTTTGATTTCTTGTAAAAAATACGATTTCACCTTTTTGATCAAAGGAAGGGGTTGCTTCATTTAAAAGAGAGTTAAGGGAGGGGGCGAATACTTTTTCTTCTCCGAGTTCTAATCCAAGGCTATCGCTCATTTGTATATCGACAAAATACAAATCAAAGGATGTTTTTCCGTGGTTTTGAGGCGGGCGAACAGCTGCGTAAACAATGCCATTTTGATAAAAGGCTGCACCTAGTTCCGGCATTTTTGTATTGATGCTTAGGCTGTCAATGGTTAATTTATTGGCGTTTTTTGTCAATAGCTTTTCGTAGTATTGGCAGGCGTCTTCCAATTGTTGTTTTCTGGAGTCGTATGGTTTTAACTTAAGGAAAATATTAAAATTAACCTGTGCTTTTTGACATTCACCGGCTCTAAGGTAGAGTAGTCCATTGTTCAGGAAATCTACCGGACGGGCTTCGGGGAGCGTGATTACTTTGGTGTACCATTCGCTGGCATTTTTATAATCTTTTTTTTTCAAATAGGCTTCTGCTAATGCTATTTGAGCGGCAGGAGTGTTTTTTTGGTCAATGATCTTCTGGTAGAGCTCGATGGCTTTGTCGTAATTTAATACCTCCATATACTGTTTGGCCTTTTTCATCTTTCTGGATTGAGATGAAGCGAAGACTGGCAAGGTTAGTAATAGGAGAAATAATAATTTTTTCATTGCATTTTTGTCCCTCTTTCTCATAGCTTAATGTTTAATAACTTATCTGACAAAAGGATGTCCCTTCGTCAATAATTGTGTGTAGTGTATGTAAGTTTTCTCCAAATATGTATTATTTCTAAGGGAATACATACGGAAACATTAACAATGAGGGTATTAAAAAAATATATCTAAAACAATCAGACTGCCAAACACCAGGCTTGCCAATCCATTTGTTGTAAAAAATGCCAAATTGACCTTGCTAAGGTCATCTGACTTGATGAGGGTATGTTGATATATCAGTAAGGAAATAAAAATTCCCGCTGCCATCCACTGCAACCATCCGAATACAGGAAAGGTCGCTCCTTGCAAATATATGGCAAAAAGAATGAAAATGGAAGCAAATAGGTGTAAAAAAGAGGACAGATTCAATGCTTTTTGTGTTCCTAGCAGGACAGGAACGGAGTTTAACTGATTTTTTTTGTCAAATTCCTGGTCCTGCAGCGCATATATTATGTCGAATCCGGCGACCCAAAACATAACAGCAAAGGCATACAATATTGGGATGGTATCAAAATTTCCTCCGGCAGCCAAATAGGCACCAAGTGGTCCTAACCCCAATCCGGCTCCCAATACAAAATGGCAGAGCCAGGTGAATCTCTTGGTGTAGCTATAACCAAGAATGACTAATAGTGCAATTGGTGAGAGCAAAAATACCCTGGTATTAATGAACCAGGTGGTTAGGATAAATAGACCGGCATTGAGCAGAACAAAAGTTAGTGCAGAACGACTGCTAATAATACCTGCGGGAATTTCTCTGCCTGCCGTTCGTGGATTTCGTGCATCTATATTTCTATCTAAAAAACGATTGAACCCCATGGCTGCATTTCGGGCTAAAATCATACATAGTAAAATTAAAAAGAACACCTTTGGTTCAAATGTTTCGCCGAGTTTTAAATAAGCCAAAAAAAAACCAATAACCGCAAAAGGCATGGCAAAAATGGTGTGTGAGAATTTCACAAGAGATAAAAATCTTTTCATTGTTTTAACCGTGTCAAGTTTGAAATATGGGGCAAAGATAGAAAAAGCCCATGAAAATCAATCCATGGGCTTTCTGAAGGTAGCAAAAGTGGCTACTTTCCTTACTCAAAACCTTATTTTATTGAGTCACTTTGATTTGTGGTCCACCTGCTCCTTTTGCATTAGGGTCTGCATTTACAGTACCTGTCAAATAAATGAATGTTTGAGGAGGGTTAGTGTTTCCTGTAAGGGTAACTTTTTGGTTACGCTTTCCTTTTTTGTTTTTTGAATTAAAAACAACAGAAACTTCACCAGTCGCACCTGGAGCGATTGCTTCTCTAGGCCATGTAGGAACGGTACATCCACAGCTGCCTTTTGCATTAGTAAAAATTAAAGGCTCTTTTCCTGTATTAGTAAATTTAAACGTGTGAGAAACCTTCTCACCTGCATCTACTGTTCCGAAGTCAAAAGACGCCTGATCGAACTCGATAGTTGTCGTTGGTCCTGTTGGTACTGCAGGAGCCTGTGGTTTTGCATTAGGAGCGGGAGTCGCTGGTGTTGTATTGTTCACTACACTTTGTTGTGCTGCATCTCTTACTTCCTTGTTTCCTGATTGGCAAGAGGCCATGAAACCAAGTACTAGTACAGCTAAAATACCTACTTTGAATTGCTTCAACATGTTAATTCTGATTTAAGTTATAAATAATAAGAACACAAAAGTAATAATTACTTTATTCACCGCAAAATTAAGAAGAGAATATTATATTGATGTTAATAGTACAGGGAAAATTGTTAATGAGCTGTTAAGATTGGCGTTGTTGGTTGTTTTTATAGCAAATAAATAAGGATGCCGCCTGTTTGCTGGCGACATCCCTTAAAAAATTTATCAATCTTCTTCTTCTATGAATTTATTGGCTGGGCTGAATGACAAAGGTTTGTCGCTCTCGCTTGCCCTGACCATCTTCAATTTCGATTTGATAAACGCCGGCGGGTAGATGACTCACCGGAATTGATAGTACATTGGTGCCTTTTTGAAGCATTACGGCTTCTTTCGCCACCCGTTGATAGTTAATGTTATAAATATTTATGCTGCCTGTTTCTTTTCTTTTTGAAACAAAATCAAGGTTGATCGTCTCCGAAGTAGGGTTAGGATACGGAAAATTAGCCTTGACTGCTTCGAAGGTTTTACCTTGTAAATGGTCAATTGTTATCTTATCTGTATCCCTATTCAATCCCTGAACGGAGGAAATGTTGATGGTATATTCCTCCACTTCCCCGTAAGGAAATGTCTCACAGGTCGTTGCCATCGCTCCATACTTCATCGCAATCCGCATTCGGGTTAGTCCTGTGGAGGCACTATTAGGGATTTCTATATTGCTTTCGATGACTGCATTATTGAATGCTTCCTGAAGGACGAGCTCTCCGGGATCATCAAAATCATGGTCTTGATTATAGTCAATCCAAACACGCCAATTTTCATCAAATTCATAATTAGCAAAGCCGGGGCTTAGGGTAATATTATGGCTAAACCCCTTTGCTGCCTGAAATACTACTCCTACATAATTGCCCAGACCATTGTCCGGACCACTGATGTTTTCAATATTATTAAAAGTGACGCTTTGTATCCACTCGTGCTGTGTATTGCTTCCTCTTAACAGGCAGTAAACATCCGTTGGTGCATTTTGTAAAATCCGGGAAGTTGATTTTTGACAGCCATTGCTATCGGTTACTGTTACGCTGTATTGTCCTCCGGGAAGACCGTATAAATCCTGATTGGTTGCATTATTAGACCAATGATATTGATAAGGTGGTTTTCCACCTGCAACAGATAAGTCAATACTTCCCCCTTCGTCAATAGTAGGTTGAAAAACATTTAAATCTAGTTGGATTTCAGTTGGGTTATTCAATGTGGCACTTTTGACAAGCGAGCAGCCCTGTTCGTCTGTAATCGTTACATAATAAGTGCCCGCTCCTATGGGGTTGAGAATAGAAAAATTCACACCATTATTCCAAATGTATTGATGGGTACCTGTTCCTCCATTTGAAAATACCTGAATATTTCCATTACTTTCGTTAAAACAGGAAGGGTCTGTCGTCAATAAAGAAGCGGAAATAGGAGCCGGTTCTATGACGTTGATATTGGATGTTCCCGTACATCCATTATTATCCTGTACAGTTACCTGATAATTTCCGGCAGGCAGCCCTAATATACTTGAGGTGGTAGCACCATTACTCCATATAAAAGAGTAGGGCGGGACGCCTCCAGTTATTTGAGAGAGAATACCTCCATCCGTAGCTCCATTGCAGGATACTTGTGATGCCTGTAAGCCTACTTCCAAAGCGGAAAGTGGTGCTATGTAAATCTGGGCATTTGCAGTACAGCCTTTGTCATCAGTAACCGTGAGGTTGTGCCATCCTTCCTGTGCCTGAGTCAAAAATGCCAACTGACTATTATCTTCCCATTGATAGTTATAAGGAGGAGAACCTCCTGTAATGGTGGAGAAAATAACCCCTCCCTGTGTACTGCCGCAAGGAGCAGGATTGTTTGATAGTTGAATTTGAACAGGAGCCGGAGCTTGTAAGGTAATATTACTGATAATAGAAGATGAGCCATCAGAAATAGTGACAGAATATACACCTGCTGCTAAATTTGTGGCATGAGTCCCTGTAAATCCATTGCTCCATTGATAGGTATAATTCCCACTTCCGCCAACGGCAAAAACGCTTGCACTACCATCATTACCATTGGCACATGATGGCTGCTCGACACCACTTATTCCACCTGAAAAAAGCTGCGGGGTTGTTTCTTCTATGCAGAAAAATAAAATTTTATTTCCCGCAAAATCACCGCCCGAGGTGATTAACTGCCCATTACTTCCGTATAATTCAAAATGTCCATTGCCTCTGTCACAGCAAATACCATCCCCATAGCTATCGGTAATGGCAAGGGTATAACAACCTGCCTGAAGACATTTGACTTCACTTAGGTAACTATTGGGTGGGACACCAACGTAAGGGCCACCAGATAAATACTCTTCTCCATCTTTCGAAACAGTCCATTGAATTTCACCCGGATAGAGGTCAAAAGTAAAGTCTAGCCTAAATGTTGAATTGCAGGCTCGATGGACGTATTTTTTTGCATTGGCTCTTCTGCCTATTGTCCCGAATCTATTTTTAGCCCTTACGCTTATCCATTTTTCATCTCCAATTTGGGCATGGAAGGAAAAAAACAGGTTGTCAGTCTCCCCAATTTTTTCCATGAATCGCTCGGTTAGAACAAATATGTCATAACTATCTGCTCCTTCAACGGGTGCCCAGGAGATTTGTGCACTATTATCGCTCGTCTTGTCAATGTCAAAATAGGGCTGTCCTATGATATTGAATTTTTCATCAGAAGTGTCAAACTGATCGTTTCTGCTTACCCGGATAAATGAGTTTCCGGAAACGGTATAAGGAACCCACCAGTTGAGGTATCGCTGTGCTCCGGGAATATTATTGGCGATGGGTGTCCAGGTATGCATACTGTCCAGGGAGTATTCAATATTAAAAGTGCCTTCATCTCCATAGGCATCCCATCTGATAACTTCTTTTTCACCGGGCACAAAACCCTCCCCATTATTTGGGTAAGTAATAGTGATGTCATCCTTAATAAAGGTATAAACGACATTATAATTTTGTTGAGCGGTGGTGATAACATGACCAAAAACTTTTAGTGAGTAGGCGCCTGCCTGAGGATCCTTCAAAACCACCTGTTCTACATTATTTATATGATCTCTTCCAGGATAAGCAGGTTTAATAAGGCTGTCTAGGTTGGCAACCGTACTTAAAATTAAGGGCTTGAATTGTTCCCCTGTACTGCTGATCATTGTGATGTCAATGTCATTTACGAGTGCTTTGGAAGAAAGTGGCGAACCGGCGGGGTCTGTCCAATACACCATGATTCTAGCCTCTTTTATTCCTTCAGGAATGACAATTTGATGATATTTTTGATAATGATGTTCAATGCTATTTTGAAAATATTGACCATCATTTAATGTTTTAATGGCTCTTCCTATATTTAGACGTCCCCAACCAAATTCAAAATCAGGTCCAGGTCTGCCCAAGTCTTCAGCTGTATTGAGCATAAGTGCTTTGATTAAGCCACTCTCCGGGTTCAATCCGGTGTGCAGCAACCGGTAAGCTTCGTATAATAATGCCGCTCCACCGGCTGCGGTAGGAGAGGCGGCAGATGTTCCACCTCCTGAGCGATACTTATTATCATCATCAGTACTGAGATTACCTTGTCCGTGTGCACAGATATCCGGTTTGATTCGGCCATCCGAAGCAGGTCCACGGCTACTAAGTACAAAAAGGCTGTCGTTATACCTTACATTTCCTACCGCCATGACATTTTTAGCGCATTTCCTGCCACCTGTGATATTACCAAAGTGAATACCAAAGGGATTGGCAACCTGTCCATAAATTGGATTGCAGGGGTTGCCCGAACTATTTCCAGCAGAGAAGAAGTGTAAAATTTGGGGCTGTGTCGATACCTGTAAATCTATTTCAGATGATGCCAGGTTATAAACAGCACTACAACCTTCACTAAAAGAGGTGGAAGTGATGACCACGCCATCCTGTAAGTAGGCCTGTATGGCATTGACAATATGAGGTAGCCCTTCGATGTCGTATAAGTGCAAATACGACCTTGTGGCCATTCCCAGACCATAAGGGTTTAAATTACCGGCTCCTATTGCCAGTCCGCAGGTCATGTCACCATGGTTGCCTCCAAGAGATTGAGTGTGGTCAAATAATCGACCTTTGAAATCAATATGATTAACGCCACCGTCATCTCCAATTGAAATACCTACGCCATTTCCGGTATAGGATGTAGTGGTGTATCCATTACCTCCATTCATTCGACCTAAGGTTCTTCCCCGAATTCCGTCTTTTACGAGCTCGCAGGGGATGGTTTCTACGGCTTTTATGCCCGGATGCTGAGCCAGTTCTTCCAATCTGTTTTCGTCGATGCCCAGACTTAAAACATTTCCTTTTACTTTGGCGGTGATAGCCATGTCTGCCTGCAGGCTGTTTTTCAGAAAGTCCGGACTGATACCTGGCATCGGTGTGATTTGCAGGAAGATAACGCCCTGTTTATAGGCACATGATTCATAATTTCCCTCTTGTAACTGAAGAGACATTTTGTCCGCAGGCGTTAATTCAACCGCGGCGCGGATGGGGAGTAAAGACAGATCGGTATTTGCTGGAACCTTTGCCAAAAACGCGTAATTAGGGATATAATCATAGAGTTGTACCCCCAGTACAGATAATTGTATTTTTTGCAGATTGTTGGGCAAATCGTAAAATTGCAAAATCAAAAATCTATTTCCCGCAATGGGAGGAGATACGTTAATCGCTGAATTAGTTACCTGTGGCGTGATGTTGCCTGATGGAAGGAAAATGGAATAGTTTTGACTTCGCAAAGGAGTTGCCAATACCATTACAATTCCTATCAATGATAAGATGTGTTTAATTTGTCTCATGTCTAATGTTTTGAAAAAATTGTATTACAATTTTCTCATAATAGTGTTACAAAGTGTCAAAGGTATTTGATGTCTAAATCTTGAATATGCTGATTAATTATTCAACTGGCTGTTCAATATTCTGTCATAAAAGAGTGCCTTGACACAATTTAAAATTGTTGTTATTATAATGTGGTAGCAATAGATAACTCAGCCTTTTTCTATTGAAAAATAGCTTGTCGTTTTGGTGAGTGTGCTTACATATAAATGTAAAAAGTACTATAACAGACGAAATGCCTGTGTACTACAAAAGTAAAATAGAAGGGAACAAAAGTCAAGCCCAAAAACGTAACCGGTTGATTTCGTTTAGATAACGGTATTTAATCGACGGGTTTTTTCTTGTGACTTTGAGGTATGTGTACGGATGGCTTATTATTTTGTTACAAAAAAAAGATATTTTTTTTAAAATAGAACTATTTAGTCGTTAATATAGTTGCATCCAAGTAGTATTTTTCTACACCTTTGCCAATCAAAAATACGAAATAAGAAAAAATGATTCAAGCGTTTATTGAAAATCCAATCCTGATGTTATTCGCTGTTATAGGAATGGGCTATTGGCTGGGAAGAGTGAGAATTAGGGGCGTCAGCCTAGGAGTGGCAGCAGTATTATTTGTTGGACTGGCAATTGGTGGCATGAATCAACAATTGCATGTGCCCGAGTCTATGGTGTTTCTTGGACTGACCATTTTTATTTATACCATAGGTCTGAGTAGTGGTCCCAGTTTTTTTAATGCGCTGCGGAAGCGAGGTCTTAAAGATGCCTATTTTGTGATGGGAAGTCTTGCTTTTTCTTTATTACTGGTCGCAGCTGCTTATTTTATTTTTGATTTCTCTGCAGCGGCTGCGTCTGGTGTTTTTGCCGGAAGTAATACAAATACACCTGCTTTGGCCGGATTAATCGACGCCATTCGGAATTTAAGCGAAACCCCGGCAGTTATCAAAGACTGGAGTGAAAGTGCAGTCGTTGGTTATTCTTTAACCTATCCTTTTGGTATTTTTGGGGGAATACTGGCAATACAGTTTCTTATAAAGTGGCTCAATATCGATTTTGAAAAAGAAGCAGACGAATTACAGGAGGAGTATCCCATGAAGCGGGATATTGTTAGTGAAGTAGTGACTGTCAAGCATTCAACCTTTGATAATATGACCATTCGGGATATTAAAAAACTTAAAAGCTGGAAGGTTGTATTTGGAAGAATAGAAAGAGGCGATGAAGTTTTGTTGACCAATTGGGATTCCTTGATAAAGGTTGGAGATAAAGTGGCTGTTATTGGTCGGGAGGAAGAGGTGAAAGAGGTAGTGAATGCCTTTGGTGAGGCTACACCTTATGATGTGCCATCTAGTCAGTCGGAGTACGAAACCAAAAGAATTTTTGTTTCTAGCCCGAAGATTGCCGGCGAAAAATTAGCTACGCTTAATCTAGGCGAAAAATTTTCTGCGATTGTTACCCGTATCCGGAGAGGAGATGTTGATCTAATTGCCAATGGAGAGACTGTTATCGAATTAGGGGATCAGGTGATTTTTATCGCAAGACGAAAGGATGTACCAAAAATTCGGGAATTTTTTGGAGACTCCTATGAAGAGTTAGGTAAAATTAATTTGTTATCCTTTGGTTTGGGAATGGCTTTGGGGCTGTTATTGGGTATGATTACGTTTAAATTACCCGGAGGAATTGATTTTAAACTGGGATTTGCCGGTGGACCGATATTAGTGGCTTTATTACTGGGTAATTTGAGGCGAACTGGACCCATTGTCTGGTCACTTCCCTATAATGCAAATGTAACTTTGAGACAATTTGGTCTTATAATCATGCTGGCAGGTATTGGCATTAATTCCGGTTATACTTTTACCAGTACTTTATTGAATGGGGATAGTGCGATTATCCTTTTGGTTGGATTTATTGTTAGTTTTTTAACGGCAGCGGGAACTTTATTTGTAGGATATAAATTTTTGAAAATCCCTTTTAGCCTTTTAGTGGGAATGGTTGCTACACAACCGGCTATTTTGGATTTTGCCATAGAAAAAACTGGAAATAAATTGCCAATTATTGGTTATACTTTGATTTTACCCGTATCTTTGATAGTCAAAATAATTTACGTTCAAATATTATTTGCAATGTTAAATTGATTTTATTATTTGCTCATTCCTTAAAGGGGGAGCATCTGAATTTATTTTTACATAATAAGCCCTAAAAAACATTCAGGAGCAAAATAACTAAAAATTGAAAATATTACATACAGCTGACTGGCACCTGGGACAACGATTGATGAACCGACACCGTAAAGAGGAGCATGAGCTCGTATTGGCGTGGTTATTGGAGACTGTCATTGCGGAGAAAATTGAGGTGTTGATAATCGCCGGAGATGTTTTTGACACCCCCAATCCTCCCAATTATGCGGAGCAGCTTTATTTTGATTTTTTAAAGAAAATTACCCGTACTAAATGCCGGCATATTATTATTATTGGAGGTAATCATGATGCTCCTTCTAAATTAAATGCCCCTAAAGAGTTGTTGAAAATATTTAATATTCATGTACTGGGGGCTATTACCGGCGTTGTTCAGGATCAAATTGTCGAGCTGAAAAATGACAAAGGGGACTTAGAAGGAATTATTGCCTTAGTTCCTTTTTTGCGTGATCGTGACTTATTATATGCAGAAGAACAGGAGGGGAGTAAGAATCATTCGGAGCGCTTGAAACAAGCCATTGCTTCCCACTTTGATGCAGTTGCAGCGGAAGTGAATACTTATGACCCCCATCTCCCTAAAATAGTTGTTGGACATCTTTTTGCAACAGGAGCCTCTACATCGGGAAAGCAGGATAATATTTACGTTGGAAATATCGAAAATATCGATGGAAGTCAATTTTCTGAAATTTTTGATTATGTGGCTCTTGGTCATATCCACCGGGCACAGTCCATTGGTGGTCAGCCCCATATTAGATATTCCGGGTCTTTGATTCCTGTGAGTTTTTCAGAGGTCGCCAATGAAAAAAGCGTCACCATTGTGAACTTTGAAGCGGGGCGTTTTTTGAATCATGAGAAGCGAAAAATTCCAAGCATGCGCCCAATGTTTCAAGTCAGTGGTAAATATGATGACATTATTGCCACCCTTCAGAAAAAATTGAGCCAGCATGAAGCGCAACTAACTCCCTGGGTTGAAATAGAGATGGAAAAGGTAGATTTACATGCCTTAGTTGATTCCGAATTGAGGCGGTACGTTTCCGAATTGGGCGGAGAAGTACTAAGAGTCAAAGTAAGGCAGGGAGAAAAAAGGGACATTAATTCGCCGAAAATGAGTTTGAGCTTACAGGATATTGATGATATGGATGTTTTCGAGCGGCGTTGTAAGCAATGGGGACTTGATGAAGGATTAATGGCAGAAGTGAAGGATGATTATAAGCTGTTGAAAGAATGGATGGAAGAGCAGTGAAGTAAGTCTTATTTATACAGAAATACGACAAATTGTAAATTAAAAATAATTTTTTTAAAAAAAATATTAATAACCTAAAATGGATAATCTTTTTGTCCTGTTCGTTTTATGGTTATTGTTTTTTTGTAATATGTTTTGGTGTTGAAGGAAGGGTCTTGATTTCTGCTTTTTTTAGCTTATCTTTGCATTATCAAATTGCTTACCAAGTTATAAAAAGTTGAGCATTGTTCTAATGCTCAAGGCTAATCTACACATAATATTCGTACCAGGACTGACTAAAATAGGCATCTGCTTATGATTGCACTAAAAGAGTTGGCTTTTTTAATAAATGCAGGGCGGGGAGCATCTCTTCACCTAGTTGATTTATTAGAAAAAGATAGTCAGAAAGCTAAGTTTTTTCAAGGGCTAATTCACAATAGCTTTGAGGATGACGAGCAGGCTGCTTTATTGCTTTTGGGGAAACCCAAAACAAGTCCCGGGTATAAAAAATTAAAAAAAGAATTTAAGAAAGATTTAATCAATAGGTTATACCTTTTTGATATAAGTCACTCTAAATATAGTGATAGGCAAAAGGCTTATTACAGTTGTTATAAAGACTGGGCTGCCATAAAAATTTTGCTGGGACAAAATGCATGGACTTCTGCACGAAAATTGGCTGTTAAAGTCTATAAAATGGCTTTAAAGTATGAATTTACCGAAGTTGTTGCCGATGTAGCACGTATATTACGGCTATATTATGGAACAAGAGAAGGCGATATTAATACGTATAAAAAATATTCAGAAATTTTTGACTCCTATCGGGTATTACGTGATCGGGAGGAGTTTGTGGAAGGTTTATATACAGAATTGATTGTCGCTTATGTTAATAAACGTTCGGATGGACAAATTATTCAGCAAAAGGCCTATGAGTATTTTAAGTTGATTGAAAATGATTTAGCAACTTATGATAGTTATTGGTTGCGCTTGTGTGGTTATTTGATACAACTTTTTATTTTTTCCAGTGTCAAAGATCACGAAGGAACGCTGATGGTGTGCAATGAAGCTATTGCCTTTTTTAATAAAAAGTCGTACAAGACGAATACTGCCATGCAGGTTTTTTTGTACCAAAAAATGGTGAGTTTCGCCGAGTTGAATGATTACGAAGAAGGCAAGTTGGCGGCACTTGAAGGGATTGAGATGGTGTCAGAAGGAACGGGAAATTGGTTTAAATACCAAGAGTGGTTCTTTTTGTTCTCTATGCACATGGGAGATTACAGGCGGGCTTTTACCGGTTTTTTGAAAGTGAGAAACCATAAACGATTTAAATTTTTGCCTGAAAGTGATAAAGAATTATGGCGAATTTATGAAGCTTATTTATTTTTACTTTGGAAAACGAATAGGTTGGGTCACGGACAGAGAGTGACAAATCATTTTAAAGATTTTAAATTAGGTCGTTTTTTTAATACGCTGCCCGTTTTTGAAAAAGATAAAAGAGGAATGAATATTCCAATTTTAATCGCACAGATACTACTTTTGTTAATCAATAAAGATTATCAAAAAGCAATTGACAGAATAGAAGCAATTAATAAATATTGTTCGAGATACCTGACAAAAAATGAAACTTTTAGAAGTAATAGTTTTATTAAAATGCTGATTCAAATTCCTGTTTCCGGCTTTCATAAAGTCGCAGTAGAAAGAAAGACTAAAAAGTATTTTAATAATTTGATGAATGTGCCCTATGGGATGTCTAGTCAAAATTTAGAAATTGAAATTATTCCCTACGAAAAATTATGGGAAATGGCATTAGAGCTAATGGGCACTAAACGATACCGACCAAGAAAAAAATCAAAATAAGATGCACTTGAATTTTTCAGTCAAGTGTTGACACTCACCAAAAGAAAATTACTGGATTTTTATATCCATTAAAACACTTTCCTAATAAAAGAAATTTAGGTTTCTGTTTGATTGTATAAACAGTAGTAACTACTATTTGTTACTGTCAACTGGATGCCTAATGAGTTACAGAATAGGCTCGTTTCTATTCATTTTATTAGTTTTAATAACAAATCATTTAGCATGAAACAAATTTACACACACAAATGTGCGGGCTGTGCTCGTGCCAACAAGTCTGCCGAGTCCATTATCATTATCGATATTGTTGGACCAAAGTAGCACTTTAAAAGACTTCAAGTATTTCTTTTTAGTCTCTGCAAAAATAAAATGGTTTGTTATTTTCTCGTTGTATTGATGTGAAAAGGCAAGCCATTTTTTTGTTTTTTCATATTGGTTCTTTCCAAATTGATGTTTTTTTGTTTAAAATACCTACTGTTTTTTTTCTGAAAATTTTTGTATTAGCATCCATTGCTTACCTTTGTGTGGAATATATTCAGGTGAGGCGGTAAGATACTTTTTGACCAGCTTCATAATTAACTTATACCCTTTCAATGTTTAAGAATTATTTTATTGGAATTATTGCTTTATTCGTTTTATTTGGGTGTGAACCATCCAAAAATCAGGAAAGTGACCTTCCCGCTGAAAATGAAATTGGACTTTTATTTTCCCCTGCTCAAAAAATGGCAGCCTCAGGTAATCTAAACTTAATGGACTATTGGTCGAAAATTGAATCAACGTTGACTTCCTCTCTACCGGTGGTGCTACTGACAAAGCCCGAGCTTGAAGACGAAAATCAACAGCTTGCTCAAAATATGGCCATTCGTAACGCTTCTTTTCTTCGTGATATAAATAAAAGAGGATCAGGTGAACCACTTCACACTGAAATGATGAGCGTAAGGCCTGCTTCATCGGCAGAGCTATTAAAGGATGAAGTTCAAGCAACGCTGAATGTTTATAGAGTGGAGATGTATAATTTTTATTATAATACTTCTACTATCGCTTATGTTGATGTTAAAAATAGACGTATCATTAAGGTGAAGCATTCTACCAGTACACCTAATGAAATAAATGAAAATCTTAGAAAATTAGCCAAAAATATCGCACTCTCTTCCAAGGAGGTACTGGATGCTTTAGGCTGTACTAAAATGCAGGCCAATAGTCTGCCTTATCATTTGAATACAACAAAATGTGAGCGCTCCCGTCACCTGTGTTCTGCGCCTACTTTTAGAAAGGGAAATAAGGAATTATGGGTGATTGTCGATCTTACCGATTTGGATGTTGTCGGTTATGACTGGGTGGCTTCTAATCCGAATCGCCCTCAGGTTGTCACCGAGCGAAGCCTGCAAAATGAGTTTGTTGTGGAAAAATTTTGTGGGACAGATACTCAATTGAAAAAAGGCGACTGGAATATCACCTATACGCTTACCGGATCAGATGGGTTGGAAATAAAGAACGTTACATTTCAGGAGCAACCTGTATTAGCTACAGCTAAAATTGTGGACTGGCACGTTACTTATGATTTCAAAAAGGGGTTTGGTTATAGCGATGCGATTGGATGCCCCATGTTTAGTGCAGCTGCCGTCGTCGCTTTCAATGGACCTGAAGTCCGTGATATTAAACAAAATGGTGAAGTAGTTGGGTTTGCTTTGGTACAGGATTTCCGGAGTCCGGTATGGCCATTGGCTTGTAATTATCGATACCAAAATAGATTTGAATTCTATCAGGATGGTCGCTTTAGAGTGGCAGGTGTTAATCTTGGGCTCGGTTGTGGAAAAGGCGGCTGGTACAGACCCGTCTTTAGAATGGCATTAGCCGCAGGTGGAGCCGAGGGGCAGACTGTCTCAAAGTGGGAGCAGGGGCAATGGGCGGCATTTGACAAAGAAGCTTGGTTTCTTCAGGATGAAAAGACCACCTATTCACCGGAAGGCTATTTGTATCAAATAAAAACAGGGCAGAATAAAGGGTTTTACCTTGAGCCGGGCAATGGACAATTTGGAGATGGTGGTCGAGGTGATAATGCCTATACTTATATAACGGTCGATCATAAAAGTGAAGAAGAAGGGGCTGGTAATATGCCTACAATTGGTTCTTGTTGTAATACGGATTACCAACAAGGTCCGGAGGAGTTTTTAACCCCACCTGAATCATTGAAAGGACAGGATCTTATTATTTGGTATGTACCACAAATGCCCAATGACGATACCCCGGGTAAGGAGTATTGTTGGGTGATCCCCGAAGTTCAAAAAGGTAGAGAGGTCGATGTGACTTACGCCGGGATTGTAGGACCGATGTTTGTTCCTATTTCAATGAAAAAATGAAAAAATGGCCAAAGCAAAGAAAAATAATACTAAAAAAATGGGGCGTAAATATGTTCTAATTATCGCAGGGCTCATAGCCTTAACCGCTGTTTTTTTTATCAGGAATAAAAAATCAACAAAGACTCCTGTTTCCGTTTTTAAAATAGGTGCAGCCGATAAGTGTAGGCATAATCCGGCTTTTATTCCTAAGGTTGGGTTGAAAGAACCCGTTATGATTGATTTTAGGCAAAAGGAAGTATCCGGTTTTCAATTGATAGAAGCCAAAAAGGATGGAAAAGTAGTGCGTATGCCTTCCTGGGACGACGCGGGGCATCTCGGTCCCTATACGGTCGATGAGCATGGAAATATATTCACTGCGCCTGTGCCTTATGTCAGCATTTTTGAAAATCCACCTGCTGAACAGAATAAAATCTATAAGGTTAATACCAATGATGGTAAAATGAAGGAGTTCATGGCATTGACGGATGAAACACCTAATAATGACAATCCATTTGGTGTCATGGGCATTGCCTACGATTGTGACGTTCACGCCTTATATGCGACATCAATTGCCGGCTCTACCATGAAAGCGCAAAAAGGTATCATTTATAAAATAAATCCTAAGACCAGGGAGATAATGGCAAAATTAGAAGGCTTTGATGCGATTGGGATTGGGATATATAATACAGTAAATGGGAAAAAGTTATTTTTAGGTGCAGCGCGTACGCCTGAAATTTTTTCTGTCACTTTAGATGAAAAAGGAAATTTTGTTGGCCGACCAACTTTTGAATTTTCTCTGGCAGCATTAGAAGGAGGCAGTTATGACAATGCGCATAGGATTCGCTTTTTAAAAGATGATGAAATGGAAATAAAGGCGATTGAATTTAGCTACAGCTTAATTGCTTCAAGTGATCCCCTGCGAAATATATATAAGTTTACTTATGACAAAGAAAGTGACACTTGGAATAATATCTCAATAGAAAAACAACAAAATTAAATGATGGTATATAGTCGATTTATTTCCGGAGTAATTGTCTTTATGTTTTTTATGATTCAGTTTTTTTCCTGTAATCAAAAGGAGGTCATGGAAACGGCAGAAATAAACCTTTCTGACAAAGAAGAAAAGGCATTATGGGAATTGACAACAACTTATTTGTTTGCTCAAAACAAAGAGCAATTACTCGAAGAAGTTGGAGCGACTCAGCAACAGATTGATTTAGGGCGAGCGTTGTTTTTTGAAAAAAAATTATCTTTACGGGGCAATCAAAGTTGTAATACCTGCCATAACCTCGATACTTATGGGGTCGATAACGAAAGGGTTTCCAAGGGCTCTAAGGGCGACTTGGGGAGTCGGAACAGTCCGACCGTTTATGATGCGGCTTTTCAATTCGCCCAGTTTTGGGATGGGCGGGCGAAAACAGTCGAAGAGCAGGCTGCTTTTCCTATTTTAAATCCCAAGGAGATGGCAATGCCCGATAAAGCAACGGTCGTGAGCCGGCTTCAGGCAATACCGGAATACCTCGATAAATTTGGGCAGGCTTTCCCCCATTCAAAAAATCCTTTGAATTTTGAAAATATCACTAAAGCTATTGGCGCCTTTGAGCGAACTTTGGTGACCACCTCACGATTTGATGAATACGCCGCTGGAGATAATGACGCTCTTTCTTATGAAGAAAAAAAAGGACTTAAACTGTTTTTAGGACTCAACTGTGCTCCTTGTCATAGCGGCTCTACCGTAGGCGGTCTAATGCCCCAGCGTTTTGGGCAGGTCGGTGCATATAGTGATTATACCGGTCACTCGAATTTTGACAATGGCATGGCTGGTATTTCCGGTGATGCAGCAGATAGAAATGTTTTTAAAGTTCCGTCCTTGAGGAATGTTGTACATACAGCGCCTTATTTTCACGACGGCTCCGTGGAAACACTCGAAGAGGCGATCAAAATAATGGCTAAAGCCCAATTGAATACCGATTTGTCAAAAGATGAAATAGCTGCTATTAAGTCTTTTTTGGGGAGTTTATCAATCTCTAAGGAATGAGATATAAATGATAAAATTTTGCCGTTCGGCTTTAGCCAATGGAAAAAAATTGAGTCCACTCCGAAAAGTGGCAATTATCACAAAATGAATTATTTTGGA